>NZ_JBIBHR010000005.1:0-20283 GCF_042957125.1 Streptomyces sp. NPDC008125 | reverse complement strand
CGTAGGCGTCAGGCGTCAGGCGTCAGGCGTCAGGCGTCAGGCGTCAGGCGTCAGGCGTCAGGCGTCAGGCGTCAGGCGTCAGGCGTCAGGCGTCAGGCGGGCCAGTCTCCGGTGAGCAGGAAGCTGTCGAGTGCCGCGGCGTAGGGGGCGATGTCGAGCCCCTGCTCGTTCAGCCAGGAGTCGGCGTAGTACTTGTCCAGGTAGCGGTCGCCGGAGTCGCAGATCAGTGTGACGACGCTGCCCTGCTCGCCACGCTCCACCATCTCGGCGATGATCTTGAAGGCGCTCCAGAGCCCGGTGCCGGTGGAGCCGCCCGTACGTCGGCCCATCACGCGTTCCAGGGCGCGTACCGCCGCGACGCTCGCCGCGTCCGGGACCTTCATCATCCGGTCGATGGCTCCGGGGACGAAGCTCGGCTCCATCCGGGGTCTGCCGATGCCCTCGATACGGGAGCCGCAGTCGCTGCTCGCCAGCGGGTCGTGCCGCGTCCAGCCGTCGAAGAAGCAGGAGTTCTCGGGGTCGGGGACGCAGATGCGGGTGTCGTGCTGCATGTAGTGGACGTACCGGGCGATGGTCGCCGAGGTGCCGCCGGTACCGGCCGTGGCGACGATCCACGCGGGATCCGGGTAGCGTTCCAGCCGGAGTTGCTGGTAGATCGACTCGGCGATGTTGTTGTTGCCGCGCCAGTCGGTGGCCCGTTCCGCGTAGGTGAACTGGTCCATGTAGTGGCCGCCGGTCTCCGTGGCGAGCGCGGCCGACTCCTCGTACATCGCCCGGGGGTCGTCGACGAAGTGGCAGCGGCCGCCGTGGAATTCGATCAGACGGCACTTCTCGGGACTGGTCGTGCGGGGCATCACCGCCACGAAGGGCACCCCGATCAGCTTCGCGAAGTACGCCTCGGAGACGGCGGTCGAACCGCTGGACGCCTCGATGACCGGCTTCCCCGGGCGGATCCAGCCGTTGCAGAGCCCGTAGAGGAAGAGCGACCGGGCGAGACGGTGCTTGAGGCTGCCGGTCGGGTGGGTGGACTCGTCCTTGAGATACAGGTCGATGCCCCAGTCCTCGGGCAGCGGGAAGCGCAACAGGTGTGTGTCGGCGGACCGGTTGGCGTCGGCCTGCACCTTGCGCACGGCCTCTTTGAGCCACGACCGGTACCCGGAGTCACTGCGGTCGACGTCGATCGTCGGGACGGGCTCTCCGTCGATTCCGTGCTCTCTGATGCCCATCCCTGATCCTCCTGGTGAAGCCCGTGGAAGCTGTGGTGCCCTCCTCCCACGATATTCCCCCCACCTGCACAAACGGGGACTTGGATCTCCCCCAGGAACTGCTTGGGTACGGAGCGCGGACAACGCGACTGATCTGGGCGACACACGTCGCCCGGCGTCACCTTGCGTACACGTAATTCAGCCCGACACGCGCACGTGAAGCAGTGCCGGCGCGGGAAGACTTCCTTCCAGGAGTCGGCATGCGAAGGGGGGCGACCGAGCGGTGGACGACGTGGAGTTCAGCGCACGGGGCGTACGGATCGAACGATGGGCCCGCTCGCTCACCCTGGCCGGGCAGGTGATCGTCAAAGACGGCCGGGTCGCTCTCCTGACGAGCAACGGCCGGGAGATCGACAGTGCCCCGGTGGGAGCGGTCAGCGCGTGGAAGCGGTGGTTCTCCCAGACGGACTCGGCCGTGGCCCGGGTCAACGGAGTGCGTTACCGGCTCACCATGGGACAGCGCGGCCGACAGCCGGACGGGACGGCACCGATACATCACTTCCTGGAGGTGCTGCGCAGCGCGGGCTGCCGTCACCGCTGACCCCGCCGAGCGCGCCGCACCGGCACACCGCCGGACAAGCAGGGCAGCCGCACCCGGCACAGCGACGCACCACCGCACCACCGCACCACCGCACCGGCACCGTCCGGACGGCGCCGTCCGGAGAACACCGCCGGGACGGCACTCCGAAGCGTCGTTTCTCGCGCGCGTCAGCAGGCCGGCGGCCCCGGTGACCTCGCGGCTTTCCCGCGGAGTCCTCCATGATCCACCCGGCACCCCTCCTCGGCCCGTGGGCCGCGCCCACGGCCGCGAGTTGCGGAGCGGGGCGCCCTGAGCGACGCTGAACCTACGTCACGGACGGTTCATCGAAGGTCACCCTGCGACTGAAGGTGGCGGGCCTCCGCGACGGACCACAGCAGACCAGAAACACCAGCCAGCCACATGCTGGATCCGTTCCTCCGTCTTCTTCCGGACCTCTTTCGGGGAGTCGCAGCCGTGATCAGCGAGCCAAGCAGGCACTGCACGGTGGAGCTCCAGGCACTGCCGTCGCGGATCGGTCAGGTCCGCAGAATCATCTCGGCGCAACTGCGCTACTGGCATCTCGATCTTCTGATCGACCATGCGGCCCTGGGCGTCACCGAACTTCTCACCAATGTCCACCGCCACGCGGAACCGGACAAGTCGTGCACCGTCGACATCGAGCTGCTGCTCGACCGCCTGACGGTCTCCGTCCACGACCACGATCCCCGATTGCCCTCCGTGAACGTGGCGGACACCTTCGCGACGTCCGGGCGCGGCCTGGCCCTCATCGCCGCCGTCAGCGAGAGCTGGGGTGTCCGGCCCGGCGACGGGGCGGGCAAGGTCGTCTGGTTCACCTTGCCCACCCCGTCCACCGCGACGAGGGCGCTCCCACCGCTCGCGGTGTACGGATCGATGACCGACGGCCCGTTCGGGGGGCGGTACGCAGGGGCGGTGGAAGCCTCGGCGCAGTTCCCCAGCAGGTCGGCCGTCCTCGGCTGACGAGCACTCACCCTTCTTCGCGCACAGTGCGTTTGACCCTGCGGCCGGCGGCCGGGGGCCCCGCACCGTCCTGCGGTCACCGGCTGTCGCGCGTGCCGCGACACGCTCTTGCGGCCGCGGGTCAGACGAGGACGGTCAGCGGGTCGTCGAGCACCGGCTGCCAGGCCAGTTCGGCCGCGCCCACCAGGCTGTCGTGCGCCAGCGTGCACGGCAGGATCGGCACGCTGCCGCTGCGTCCCCACAGGCTGCGGTCGGCAACGACGGCCCGCAGTCGCTCGGGGTCGGCCTGGAGCAGATCCCGGTGCAGGCCGCCGAGGACGACCCGGTCGGGGTTGAGGATGTTGACGAGCCCCGCGAGCCCCAGCCCCAGCCTGTCGATGAGGGCCTCGGCGGCGCGGCGTACGTCGCCGTCCCCGTACTCCGTACGCAGCAGATCGCCGGCCTGCTTGAGCAGCGACTCCTCCGGGCCGGGCGTCCGGCCCGCGGCGAGGAGGAAGGCGAGCGGGTCCGCCTCGACGTCGAGGCAGCCCCGGCCGCCGCAGTGGCACGCGCGGCCCTCGGGGTTCACCGTGAGGTGCCCCACCTCGAGAGCGAGCCCCGAACTCCCGGTGTGCAGACGGCCGTCGAGTACCAGCGCGCCACCGACACCGCGGTGGCCGGTGGCCACGCAGAGCAGATGCCGGGAACCGCGCCCGGAGCCGTGCCGATGCTCGGCGAGCGCAGCGAGGTTGACGTCGTTTCCGGTGAACACCGGTCCCTCAATGCCCGCTTCACGCACGCAGGAGCGGAAGATCTCGCGTACCGGGGCACCGGCGGGCCAGGCGATGTGCATCGGGTTCAGGGCCGTTCCCTCCGGTTCGGCCACGGCCGAGGGAACGGCGAGTCCGGCACCCACGCAGCGCAGGCCACTGCCGCGCAGCAGCTGCGCGCCCGCCTCCACCACTTCGCCGAGCACCTGGGCGGGGTCGGCCATGACGGTGCCGCACCCGGGTGCGGTGGCGACGATCCGGCCCCCGAGGCCGACCAGCGCGGCACGAAAACCGTCGGAGTGCACCTGGGCGGCGAGTACGACGGGGCCGGTCTCGCGCACCGACAGCCGATGCGAGGGACGGCCCTGCGAACCGGCGGCCGAACCGGGGCTGGAATCGACCCTGATGAGCCCCAGCGCTTCCAGTTCGGCCGCCACCGCGCCCGCGGTGGCGCGGGTGACGCCCAGTTCCGAGGTCAGCACGGCACGGGTGGGCGCGCGCCCCGTGTGCACCAGTTCCAGGGCCGGCCCGAGCGCGCCGCGACCCCTCTCCAGCTTCGTCCGCGTGGTGGACACCTTGCCGTTCATGGGGGCGAGTCTCCCACGATCCGGAGGCGTCTCTGACGCTTCGGCACCAGGTCACGACGTGCCGCGGGTCACGTCCGCACGCGTCTTGTGCCCGTCCTGGGCACGCCCCTATGCTGAGTTTGTGCCGCACCTAAACAAACTGCGGACGGTCCGGACCGGGGGGCTTGGCGGAGACACCGCCCCACCCTCCGCGGTCCGGCTCCGCACCGCGCTGACCGTGTTCTTCGCTCTCGACGGTTTCCTCTTCGCAGGCTGGGTCGTACGCATCCCGGCCATCAAGCACCACATCGGAGCCTCCGCCTCCTCGCTCGGGCTCGCACTGCTCGGCGTCTCGGCGGGCGCGGTGATCACGATGGTCCTCACCGGCCGGCTCTGCCACCGGTTCGGCAGCCATCGGGTCGCCGTCGGGTGCGGCATCCTGCTCCCACTGAGCATCGCCCTGCCCGCGCACGCCGGTTCGGCACTGACGCTCGGGCTGCTGCTGCTGGTCTTCGGCGCCGCCTACGGCGGAATGAACGTCGCCATGAACAGCGCGGCGGTGGACCTCGTCGCCGCCATCCGCAGGCCCGTACTGCCCAGCTTCCACGCCGCGTTCAGCTTCGGCGGCATGGCCGGTGCGGGGATCGGCGGATTCGCCGCCGGCCACTTCTCCCCCGTCGCCCACCTGACCTGGCTCGCCGCGACCGGTCTGCTGGTCACCGCGGTCGCGGGGCCGGTCATGCTCCGCAACACCCCGGGCACGGCGGCCACTTCCGGTTCCGGCGCGCCTTCCGCGCCCACCACGGCGGACACCCGTGCCTCCTCGCCCCGCATGAGCCCGGCCGTCCGCCGCGTGGTCGCGCTGTTCGGCGTGATCGCCCTCTGCACCGCGTACGGCGAGGGCGCGCTCGCCGAGTGGAGTGCGCTGCACCTCACCCAGGATCTGCACGCCACGCCGGGTACCGCGGCCGCCGGCTACTCACTGTTCGCCTTGGCCATGGGGATCGGCCGGCTCACCGGTACCGCCCTGCTGGAACGTTACGGCCAGACACGGACGCTGGTGTTCGGAGGCGGCGCCGCCGCGGCGGGCATGCTGCTGGGTTCGCTCGCCCCCACGGTCCTCCTGGCGCTCGCCGGCTTCGCCGTGGCAGGGCTCGGACTGGCCAACATCTTCCCGGTCGCGGTCGGAAGGGCAGGCGCGCTGGCGGGCCCCGGCGGTGTGGCCGCCGCCTCCACTCTCGGCTACGGCGGCATGCTGATGGGACCGCCCGTCATCGGCTTTCTCGCCGACTGGCTCTCGCTGCCGATGGCCCTGACCACGGTGGCCCTGCTCGCAGCCGCGGCCGCCGTACTCGGGTACGCCTCCCGGACCGCGTCGCCGGACGCCGCCTGAGGGCCGCGTCGCCGTACCGACTCGCCGCACGGCCTCGCGGTACCGCGACGCGGCACAACCTCGCAGTACCGGGACGCGGAGATCTCGCTCTGCGCCCCGGACCGCGCCCCGAAGCGGAACCCCGTTGATTCCAGCAGGCGAGAAGGTCGCCGGCCCCGCCCCCGGCCCTGCGAGAATCTGCGACATGGACATGTCCGAACAGATCACACAGCTCAGCGCCGAAGGCCGGTTGCTCGCCGCGGCGGCGGAGCGGGCGGGGATGGACGCCCTCCTTCCGACGTGCCCCGGCTGGCGGGTGCGCGACCTGCTGCGCCACACCGGCATGGTGCACCGGTGGGCGACGGCCTTCGTCGCCGAAGGGCACACCGAGTACGTCGGCGACGAGGGCGAGCCCGACCTGGACACAAGCCAGTTGCTGGCCTGGTTCGCCGACGGGCACCGGCGTCTGGTGGCGACGCTGGAAGCCGCTCCCCGCGACCTCGCCTGCTGGACGTTCATGCCGGCGGCCTCGGGGTCGGCGTTCTGGGCCCGCCGCCAGCTGCACGAGACGACGATCCACCGGGTGGACGCCGAATCGGCGCTCGGCGCCCCGTACTCGCGGGTGGGTACGGCCTGCGCGCTCGACGGGATCGACGAACTGCTGACCGGTTTCCACGCCCGCGCCAAGAGCCGGGTACGCACGGAGGCCCCGCGCGTCCTGCGGGTGCACGCGGTCGACGCCGACGCCGCCTGGACGGTCCGCCTCTCGGCCGAACCGCCTCGGGCGGTACGCGACGACGGCCGCGAGTCCGGCGCCGACTGTGTGGTGAGCGGCAGCGCGGAGTCCCTCTACCTGGCCCTGTGGAACCGCCTGCCGCTCTCCTCGGCCGCCCTCGAAGGCGACGAGGCCCTCGCGCGGCTCTGGACGGAGAAGTCCGCCATCACTTGGTGACCTGGGCAGGGGCCTTCCCGGCGCCCGGCACGGACGCGTGCGCCGGAAAGACCCCGGCCGGTCGGCCCACGGCAGCTTCTGCGCGAGGGTGTTCGCCGCGAAGCGGTTCACGCCGAACAGCCCGCCGGCGCGGAAGTCGTCGGTCGCGTCGATGACGGTTCGGCCCCACCCCCGAACCAGGCCTGGCTACGGGTACCGTCCGTCCGCACCTTCGGGTGTAGGCACGGCCCTCGACGACGGGGGTGGTGTCGAGGGCGACGTCCTTCCCGGGGCGCCGGAGTTCGACCACACCGTTGGTGTCGGTGTTCGCCGTGCGGCCGGCACCGCCCGCGTGCGCGCGGAACGCCGGATCGGCTTCATCGGCGATCTGCCGGCCCGCCTGCACACCCGCCGCGAACGAGTAGCCGGGTACCGCACGGCGCTCGCCGAGACTGAACTCCCCTACGACCGGGCGCTGGTCGCCCACGCCCATGCCCCGGAAGGAGCGGCGGCGACGGCCCGGCTGCTCGCTGTCTCCGACCCGCCGGCCGCACTGCTGTCGGGCAGCAGCGTCATGACGATCGGCGTCTGACCGAGATCTCGCGCAGCCGCCTCAAGGACGTCTTGGTCGTCGCCTTCGACGACGTGCCCGTGGCCGCCCTCCCTGGGGCCCGGGCTCAGGGTCGTCACTCAGAACCCCGCGGACATGGGCGAGTTGGCGGGTGCCCTCGCCGTAGAACGCCTCGACGGGGAGCTCTCCCGGGGGGCGCACCGTGATGGTCGAGACACTTCTGGTGCTCCGCGGCTCCGGCGGACCTCCCGCCCCTCGCCGGGGGTGCTCCGGTTGGGCGTTCACCCTTCGGAAAGCTCCCCGGGCACGGTGAGACCTACCGAGTGCGCGAGCCCGTCGGCCGCCTGACGGAACAGCGTCTCCCGGTCCACCACCACCCCGTTGAACTGGCCGAAGACCTCGAAGGAGACGAGTCCGAAGAGCTGGGCCCAGGCGATGACGAGGGCGGCGGCGTTGGCCGGGGGCAGGTCCGGGGCGAGTTCGGCCGCCATCCGGACCGCCTCGGGGCGCAGAGCGGCGGAGAGCGGCGGCGTGGCGAGGCATTCACCCCGGTGGGCCTCGCGGATCAGGCCGATGAGGGCCATGCCGACCCGGGAGGCCGGGCCGACGGTGTCCTGGGGTGCCACGTAGCCGGGGACGGGCGAGCCGTGGATCAGGGCGTACTCGTGGGGGTGCGCGAGGGCCCATTTCCGTACGGCGCAGGCCACGGCCGTCCAGGCGGTCGCGGACGAGCCGTCCGGGGAAGCGGTCACGGATGAGCCGTCCTGGGAAGCGGTGGCGTCGCGGACCGCCTTCTCGGCGGCTTCACCGATGGCGTCGTAGGCATCGATGATCAGCGCCGTCAACAGCTCGTCGCGGCTGGGGAAATAGCGGTAGAGCGCCGAGGAGACCATGCCCAGCTCGCGGGCGACGGCCCGCAGCGAGAGCCTGGAAGCTCCCTCCGCCGCGAGCTGCGCTCTCGCCTCGTCCTTGATGGCGGCGGTGATCTCGGTACGGGCGCGTTCCCTGGCTCCCTTGATGGCACTCATGACGCCCATTCTGCCATGCGGGCGGATCACCGGACAGAAACAAGAGCACTGCTCTTGCGCAAGTCGGCCCCCTGGAGCACACTGATCTCAACAGAGAGCACCGCTCTCGGAGAAGCTCGGCGAAAACGGGCCACTTCGCGCTCAGGGACTGGGGACACCATGTCGCAGGCACAGCCGTACTACTTCCGGGCCGGCACGATCGGCACCCGGTTCAACAGCATCGTCGGGTGGCTCGCCCGCCATGGCTTCAGCCTCATGGGCACGGCGGAGATGTCCGTCCGGGGGCGCAAGAGCGGCAAGATGCAGCGCGTACCGGTGAATCCGCACGTCCACGACGGGGAGCAGTACCTGGTCTCGGCCCGCGGCCACTCGCAGTGGGTGCGCAACATGCGGGCGGCCGGCGGTGGCGAACTGCGGGTGGGGCGCAGGACACGCGCTTTCACCGCGGTGGAGATCGCGGACGACGCGCAGAAGGTACGCGTCGTCCGCGCCTATCTGAAGCGCTGGGGCTGGGAGGTGAACCAGTACTTCCAGGGCGTCACCGCCACGTCGACGGACGCGGAACTGCTGGCGGCCTGCCCCGACCACCCGGTCTTCCGGATCACGGTGGAGGGGCGGGACGCCCGGTAGGGCCTTTCGTCCGGATCACGCCCGGATCCACTGGTGTACGTGCCACAGACCTGGAGAACCGGCACAACCATCCGTGGGCCGGAGTTGTCACACCGAGTAGCCGGTGTGACAACTCCGGCCCATGGAAAGGGAAACACCAGATGTCATCAACACGCCGGCGTGCCTGGTCCGCGGTGTTCAGCGCTGCCGCCGTCGCACTGTTCCCGGTCATCGTGGCGGTGCCCGCGGCCCACGCCGAGTCCGGCCCCGCCCTGACACTCCTGGCCGACCACAGCGAAGTGGGGCTGCCCCAGCCCGCCGACAGGGGGGACTCGTCGCAGATCGGCTGGGGCATGGAGGGCGAGGCCGGCGGAAGCACGGCCAAGGACGTGGTCGTCAAGGTCGATGTCTCCGGCATCTCCGGATTCGCCGACGTCACCGGCCTCTCCTGCGTGGACGACATCTGCTCATGGCCCGGCCGGGACATCGCCCCCGGCGAGTCCACCGGCGGCATCGTGGACGTCAACGCCAAGCCGGGCGCGGCGCTCGGAACGACGGGCGTCGCACGGCTGTTCGCCACCTCGTCCAACGCCAGCATCACGGAGACGACCGTCAGGCTCACCGTCGGTGCGGTGGACCTCGGCATCGCCAGGATCCCGGACACGAAGGACGCGGCCCCCGGCTCGACCCTCGCCGCTCCGATCACGGTGTCCAACTCCGGTTCGCTCACCGCCGATGCCGTGAACCTGTCGCTCGCCGCCACCCCCGGTCTCGGATTCGCCCAGAAGTTCTCCAACTGCACCTACGGGAAGTCCACCGGAATTCCCTCGGCACACGGACACGAACTGGACACCGCCGTCTGCCGCATCACCACGCCGGTCGAGCCGGGCAAGGCCTACCGGCTCTCCTCGCAGTTCGGCATCGAGGTCGGACAGACGGCGCTCTACGAGTTCGTCGACTACCGGATCGAGGCCGCCTCCACCTCCGTGCCCGAGGCCGCCGCCTCCGACGGGCCGGTGCTCGGACTCGTCGAGAGCGGAACGCCGCCGGTGGTGAGGACCGATCACGCCCAGTGGCAGATCGCCGCCGACAACACCGCCGACATCGAACTCACCGGCTCCACCGCGAACGCAGCCCCGGGCGAGGAGACCGTGCTGACCGCGAAGGTCCGCAACAACGGCCCCGCGACGTTCAACCTGCTGAGTTCCGACGCCCAGATCGGCGTGCGGATCGAGATCCCCGAGGGCACCACCGCCGTGAAGATCCCGTCGGAGTGCGGCGTGTGGACGGGCGGCGGAATGGGCGAACCCACGCCGGGAGCCCCCGAGTACATGTGCGCGGTCGACTCGCCGTTCACCGTGGGCGAGACTCTGGAGCTGCCGTTCACCGTCAAGGCCGGGCAGGACGTTGCCGCCACGACTTCGGGTGACGCCACCGTGACCACCGTGTGGGGAGGCGAGCTGGCCGCGGACACCGACAAGGCGAACAACACCGCGAAGATCACGCTGAAGACCTCGGCCTCCACCGCCACTCCGGGGCACGGCGGTCCGTCGTCGGACGTGGACTCCCACCGGACCGGCGCCCCGACCGCGTCCAGCGGGCCCGTGAAGGCCGTGGCGGCCTCTTCAGGTTCCTCGAACGCCTCGGGGACCATGGCCTCGACGGGCAGCGGTGCCACACCGGCGATCGCGACAGCCGGCGCCCTGGCTCTGATCGCCGGTGGCGCGGTCATGTTCGTGGCCCGCAGGCGCAGGGCCCGTACCGGAGAAGCGGCCTGACCCGGCCCGCGCGCGTTGCCCGTGTGTCCCGTGCCTGCCTCCTCGTCCGGTTCGGGACGGCGAGACGGGCCCGATGAGGCCGGGCGACGGAGCACGACGGGCCGTGTTCCCGCTCCTGGGGGCCGCGGCGGATGGCTGACCACCGGTTCGGTTGTGCGCACGTGGGGGGAGGGGGCCGTCACTGATCGGCACCGGCGTGTTTGCCCGGGCCATGCCCCCGCCCCTCCGTCGCGGGCAAGTACTCGGCAGAACAGCGCGGGTACGCCCCCGGGATGTGGGGAGGGCTCACGAGAGCCCCACCACCAGCGCGATCGGATCACCTGCCCGGCCCACGGTGTCGGCGGCTGACCCCCGCAGCGGGATCCGGGCTGTACCGGCCCGCTCCCGTGACGGCTTCGACCACGAGGTATAAGAGGTCGAACGGCTTTCCGCCGTGCGAACCGTCACGGCCCGGGCGTATGCGTCCCGGGCGACCCCGGGAGGCCGGCCCTGTGCTGCATCTGCGTCTGATCGTTCCAGCCGCGTCCACGGACGAGGTGGTGGGGCTGCTCGACGACAGCGTGGGGACCGCCCATCTCGTCGTGCTGCCGGGCGCTGCCCGCTCACCCGCCGGTGATCTGGTGCTCTGCGACGTCGCCCGGGAGGCGGGTGACGAGCTGATCGCCCGGTTGCGCCGGCTCGGTCTCGACCGCACGGGCTCCATCACGGTGGAGAGGCTGGACCTGACGCTCTCCGAGCATGCCGACCGGGCCGAGGAACAAGCGCCGGGCGAGGGCGCCGACGCGGTGCTGTGGGAGGAGCTGACGGAGGTCACGCACGAGGAGTCGACGTTCAGCGTCACCTACGTCGCGTTCCTGACGATCGCCACGATGCTCGCCGCGGCCGGGGTGATGCTGGACAACGCGATCCTGATCGTCGGCGCGATGGCGGTGGGCCCCGAGTTCGGGCCGCTGGCCGGTGTTTCCACCGCCCTGGTGCAGCGGGCGCCCAGGCTGGTGGCGCGCTCGCTGGCCGCGCTCGTGGGCGGGTTCGTGGCAGCGATGGTGGTGACCGCCGGGTTCGCATGGCTGTTGGACGCCTGCGGGCTGTTCACGAGGGCGATGGTGGAGGCGGACCGGCCGAACACCTCTTTCATCTGGCAGCCGGACCGGATGTCGTTCGTCGTGGCGTTCCTCGCGGGGATCGCCGGGACCCTGTCACTCACCTCGTCGAAGTCGGCCGCGCTGATCGGGGTGACGATCTCGGTGACGACGGTCCCGGCGGCGGCCAACGCGGCGGTGGCGTTCAGCTACTCCGACTACGCGCAGACCACGGGTTCCTCGCAGCAGCTGCTCGCCAACCTCGGCGGCATCGTGCTCGCCGGCACCCTCACCCTCCTCGCCCAGAAGGCTTTCTGGGCGCTCCGACTGCGCCGGCCCGCCCACCGGGGCGGGCCGGGCCGGGGACGTGACTGACCGGGCCGCCGTCGCTCGCGTACGGGAGCCGGTCAGCCGTTCTCGGCCGACCGGCGGTCCATCACGGAGAGCGCGCGGTGCGCCAGGGGGTGGGTACGGACCAGTTCGGCCAGCGAGGTCGTTCCCCGGGTGATCCCGGCGAACGCCTTCCAGGCCGGACGGAAGGTCGTGAGCACCGCGTGCAGGACACCGGGGCGGCGCTCGAAGAGCTTGAGCATCCGGCGTCCGACGTTCATCTCCACGCCGAGTCCGGCCTTGATGGCGAAGGCGTAGTTGAGCGCCTGGCGCCGGGCGTCCACCGCGTCACGGGCCTCGGCGATGCGTACCGCCCACTCCCCCGCCAGCCGTCCGGAGCGGAGCGCGAAGGAGATTCCCTCGCGGGTCCAGGGCTCCAGAAGGCCCGCCGCGTCGCCGCAGACCACGACCCGGCCCCGGGAGAGCGGCGAGTCCTCGCTGCGGCAGCGGGTGAGGTGGCCCGAGGAGATCTTCGGCTCGAACCCGGCCAGACCGAGGCGGGCGACGAAGTCCTCCAGGTACCGCTTCGTCCCTGCGCCGTCGCCCCGGGCGGAGATCACCCCGACGGTGAGCGTGTCGCCCTTGGGGAAGACCCAGCCGTAACTGCCGGGCATCGGGCCCCAGTCGATGAGCACCCGTCCGGCCCAGTCCTCGGCGACCGTCTCGGGAACGGGGATCTCCGCCTCCAGTCCGAGGTCCACCTGATCGAGCTTCACCCCGACGTGGGCGCCTATGCGGCCGGCACTGCCGTCCGCCCCGACGACGGCCCGGGCGAGCACCGTCTCGCCGCCGGCCAGCACCACCGCGACGGTGCGCCGGTCCGGTACGGACGAGCCGTGCTGCTCGACCCGCGCGACGGACGCACCCGTACGCAGCTCCGCGCCGGCCTTCTGCGCCTCCTCGACGAGCTGGGCGTCGAACTCGGGCCGGTTGATGAGACCGAAGAGCATGCGTTTCGACTTGCGGGTACGCGCCAGCTTTCCGTTGAGGGAGAAGGTGACGGCGTGCACGCGGTCCCGCAGGGGCAGTTCGAACCCCGGCGGAAGCGAATCGCGCGAATATCCGATGATCCCGCCGCCGCATGTCTTGTAACGGGGCAGCTCCGCCTTCTCCAGCAGCAGGACCCGGCGGCCCGCGACGGCTGCCGCATATGCCGCGGAGGCACCGGCCGGCCCTGCACCGACTACCACGACGTCCCACACCGACGACTCTTCGTGCTCACGCCCGGCGTCTGCGTTCTCGCTGCTCACGATGTGCTTCTGCTCCCGATCCGACCAGTTGCCCCAGCTACTGACGGCATCCTACGGCGCGATCCGGTCAGGGTCCGCTGTGGGAGGATCGGCAGTGTTTTCGTCGTACGGACAACGCCGGACAAACGGCGTCGTCCACGGCCGCGCCGCCTCGCACGGCCACCCGCGGCACCGCACTCACAAGGAGCGTTCCCATGACCGCCCGTCCGATCCCCGAAACCGTTGCGTCGCTGATGCCCCGCGCCAAGGCGGAGCTGAGCGAGCTGGTGGCGTTCCAGTCGGTGGCGGATCCCGCGCAGTTCCCGAAGAGCGAGTGCGAGGCGGCGGCCGGCTGGGTCGCCGACGCACTCACCGCGGAGGGATTCCAGGACGTCGCGCTGCTGGACACCCCCGACGGCACCCAGTCCGTCTACGGCTGCCTTCCCGGCCCTGCCGGAGCCCCGACCGTGCTGCTGTACGCCCACTACGACGTGCAGCCGCCGCTCGACGAGCCGGCCTGGCTCTCCCCGCCGTTCGAGCTGACCGAGCGGGAGGGCCGCTGGTACGGCCGCGGAACGGCGGACTGCAAGGGTGGCCTGATCATGCATCTGCTCGCGCTGCGCGCCCTCAAGGCGAACGGCGGCGTGCCGGTCGGCGTGAAGGTGATCGTGGAGGGATCCGAGGAGCAGGGCACCGGCGGGCTGGAACGGTACGCCGAGGAGCACCCGGAGCTGCTCGCCGCGGACACGATCGTCATCGGTGACGCGGGCAACTTCCGGGTCGGTCTGCCGACCGTCACCGCGACCCTGCGCGGCATGACGATGCTGCGTGTGACGCTCAACACCCTTGAGGGGAACCTGCATTCGGGCCAGTTCGGCGGAGCCGCGCCGGACGCTCTCGCCGCGATGATCCAGCTGCTCGCCTCGCTGCGGTCCGAGGACGGTACGACGACGGTGGACGGGCTCGCCGGGGACACCTCCTGGGGCGGGCTGCAGTACCCGGAGGAGGAGTTCCGCAAGGACGCGAAGGTGCTGGACGGGGTGGAGCTGATCGGCGCGGGTACGGTCGCGGACCGTATCTGGGCACGGCCGGCGGTGACCGTGATCGGGATCGACTGCCCGCCGGTCGTGGGCGCGACGCCGTCCGTGCAGGCGAGCGCGCGGGCGCAGATCAGCCTGCGGGTGCCGCCGGGCCAGGACGCCGTGGAGGCGACGAAGCTGCTGACCGCGCACCTGGAGTCGCACGCCCCGTGGGGAGCGCGCGTCACGGTCGAACAGGTGGGCCAGGGCCAGCCGTTCCGCGCGGACGTGACCAGCCCCGCGTACACCTCGATGGCGGCGGCGATGCGGGTCGCGTACCCGGGCGAGGAGATGCAGACGGCGGGCATGGGCGGATCGATCCCGCTCTGCAACACGCTGGCGCAGCTGTACCCGGATTCGGAGATCCTGCTGATCGGGCTGAGCGAGCCGGAGGCGCAGATCCACGCGGTGAACGAGAGCGTCTCGCCCGAGGAGCTGGAGCGTCTCTCAGTCGCGGAGGCGCTGTTCCTCCAGAACTACGCGGAGTCGCGGCAGGGCTGACGGGCAACCGGACGGGGCCGGTCCGGCGGGTCGGGCCGGGGGCCGGTACGGCCGGGGGAGCCGACGGCCTCGTCTCCGGTCCCTGTCGGCCCCGCCCGGCTCTCTCAGCCGACCGGCACCCCTGCCTCCAGGTTGAGGACGGTGGACCGCTCGCGGGCCCGGAGCGCCCATCTCAGCCGGGTCCAGCGGGTCGGCGGGAGGAGCCGGGCGGCCTCCTCCTCGGTGACGAAACGCCATTGCCGCAGTTCGGAGTTCTGGAGCCGCAGCCCCGCCGCGTCCTCGTCCCGCAGTACGCCCCCGTCGAAGAGGAACCGCAGGCCGCCGTAGCCCGGCGGGCGGGGTGCCTCCCAGTCGACCACCAGCAGCCGGGGCTCGGTGGTCAGGACCAGGCCGATCTCCTCGGCGACCTCCCGGACTCCGGCCCGGGCCGGTGCCTCGCCCGCCTCCACGATCCCGCCGGGGAACTCCCAGCCGGCCTTGTAGGTGGGGTCGACGAGGAGGACCCGGCCGTGTTCGTCGAAGAGGAGGACGCCGGAGGCGACCGTCTCGGCGGTCGGGGAGGGGTTCTGGACGATCCCGCACTCCCGGGCGACGCCGGTGCGTACCGCTTCCTCGATCCTCAGCGCGGTCTCACGCGGCGTGAGGGCGCCGGTGTCGATGACGTGGGCATCGGCGGTGAGCCACGGGAGGGCGGCGCGGTAGGGCTCGATGTGTTCGAGACACCAGCGACGGGACCGTCGGCTCCGGTCGGGGTCCTCGGCGGACGCGTGCCGTTGCGAGATCCGCTGGCGCAGGATCGTTTCCTCCGGGAGGAGCAGCACGTGGTGGACGGGGATGCGGCGGGAGGCGAGCCCGCCGAAAATCTCGTCGCGGTACTCCTGGCGCAGCAGCGTCATCGGGACCACGAGCGTGCCCGGGACCTCGGCGAGCAGCGCCGCCGCGGTGTCGACGACCAGGCGCCGCCAGATGGGCAGGTCCTGGAAGTCGGTCACCTCCGCCAGCCGCTTCGGGGGCAGCAGCCCGCGCAGCGCGGCGCCGGTCAGCCCCGGGTCGTACAGCGTGCTGTTCGGGATCAGATCGAGCAGCTCGCAGGCCGCGCTGGTCTTGCCCGCACCGAACGCACCGTTGACCCAGACGACAATCACGACTACTCCAAGACCGGAAGGCCGCTGACCAGCGGCGGAGCGGGTTTTGCCGGTTCGTCCGGGAGAGGTGTGGGAAAGGGAGGTGTCCACAGTCCCGGCTCCCACCACCTCCTTCTCCCAGACCCTCTGGAGATACCCAGCGATCCGTTCTTCCATTGCGAGGGCCACATCGCTGTAGGTGCCCTCCACACCGGGCAGCTCATGCCGGTTGGTGACCGCGCGGACGGTGGCTTCGTCGTCACCGGCAGCTCCCGCCTGCAATGGGCCGACGCTGCCCTGCAGGGGGCAGCTCGACCACACCGGGCCGAGTGCCTGGCCGGGTCTGGCTCTGTCGGCCGCCATCCCGGCCGCCCGCACACCCCACAGTCCCGAACAGCAGATCTTTGTCGGCGACTTCTCCCCCGAGGACTGCGACGACCACCTCATCCGCCGCCTGACCGGCGACCGGCTCCTGCTCATCGGCTGCCTGCGCCAAGGCCTCTCCCCCGCCCAGGTCCACCTCCTCGCCCTCGACTGGCTCGCCGAGGCGGCCTTCGCCTCCATCGGCGACTCCGGGTGGGAACCGGTCGCTCCCCCCACCAGCAACAGCCCAGGGCTCTCCACACCCGCGGACGCGCTCGCCGAGCTCCTCAGCACCCTCGTCCGGCGCCAGCGCGAACACCGCTCCCGTACCGTCGACCGGCTCACCACCGTCATCGACACCGGCCTGCTGACCGGCGACCTGCACAAGATGGCCCTCTACCACCGGGCGCGCTGTACGGACAACACGGTCAGGACGTGAGGTCCAGCAGCGCGGTCCCCCGCCACACGGCCCACGCGCGCTCCACGCGCGCAGTGAGGACGGGCACGAGAAGACCGGAGCCGACAGGGCCCCGCAGGAAGTGGTGGCTGTGGAAGGACCGAGGTGCGTGGCCCTCGCCGGTGGGATGGGACACTTGCGGAGACCGAAGTTCTGGCCGGCCTCTGACTGAGGGGGCCGGGATGGGCCGGTCGCGCCAGTGTGGTTCCTTCGGGCTGAGCCCTGCGTCATCCCTGGTGGCAATGAGTTCGTCGAATCGCGGACCCGTACGGTCGGCGCTGGTGGGGATGGGGCATGGCGAAAAAGTGGATTGCCCGCGGCAGGCCGGGGCCCGGCCCGCGGAGACCGGCATGACTGCGGGCGCCCTCGCACGGGCCCTGACCGGGCTGCTGAACGCCAGTCACACGGCGGCCTTCGAGCAGCTGCCCCGCCTGCTCGACACCGCGGCGAAGGAAGCCGGCGCGGGCGGAGCGCGGCTGTTCGTGGCGGATCTTCAGGAGGAGGTGCTGCGCGAGGTCACCGGCATCGGCCTCAGCGCGGGCAAGGGGGGCGAGGAGCACCAGATCGACGGCACGTTGCCGGGCCGCGCCTACCAGAGTTCCGAGGTCACCGCGCCGGCCCGCGGCGGGGCGTCCTGGGCGCCAGTGCGGGACGGCGCCGAACGCCTGGGGGTCCTGCACGTCGACGCCGGCGGGGAGGGTGGCAGCCCGGACGAGGAAGTGGTGCGGGCGCTGGCGTCGGTGGCCGGGCTGCTGCTGGTGTCCAAGCGGGCCAACAGCGACTCCCACGCCCGGCTGACCCGCACCCGGCCCATGGGGATACCGGCGGAACTGCAGTGGAGCATGATGCCGCCGCGCACATTCTCCGACCAGCGGGCCACCGTCAGCGCCTTCATGGAACCGGCCTACCAGGTGGCCGGGGACGCCTACGAGTACGCGGTGGCCGACGACGTCCTGCACCTGGCGGTCTTCGACGCGATGGGCCACGACACGTCCGCCGGCCTGACCGCTGCCCTGGCCATGGCCACATGCCGCAGCAACCGGCGCGCCGGCGCCACCATCCCCGAAGCCAGCAAGGCCATCGAAGACGCCCTGGTCGAGCAGTTCGGCCACAGCCGCTACGCCACCGGCATCCTCGCCGACCTCGAGCTGGACACCGGAAAGTTCAGCTGGGTCAACCGCGGTCACCTGCTCCCGGTACTGATCCGCGGCGGCCGCTGGGCCAGCACGCTCCGCTGCCCTCCGGCCGGGCCGATGGGCAGCGGGTTCAACCTGCCGATCCAGCAGCGCACCGAGCAGCTGGAGCCCGGCGACCGGCTGCTGCTGTTCACCGACGGCATCACCGAAGCCCGTGACACCGACGGTCACGAGTTCGGGGTGGAGCGCTTCACCGACTTCATCATCCGCCACCACGCCGACCACCTTCCGGTCGATGAAACCCTGCGCCGTCTCATGCACGCGGTCCTGGACTACCACCAGGGGCGTCTGGAAGACGACGCCACCGTGCTCTTCTGCGAATGGCACGGTCCGGGGCCCTCGGCAGGGTGAAGCGGACCAGTCTGGGTCGCCCACGCCGTCCGGGGGGACAGCCACACCGGCACGGGCAGACGGCCGTGCGGAGGCTGAGGGGCGGGTCACGTACGGAGGGCTGCTTCCAGGGTGGGGTACATGTCGATGACGTGGCCCAGGCCGACTATTTTCATGACGCGCAGGGGGGCGTCGGGAATGCTGCTGAGGCGGAGCCAGCCGCCCGCGAGGTGAAGCGCGCGGTGGGCGCGCAGCAGGGCGTTGATGCCGGTGGAGTCGATGAAGGCGACGTGCGAGAAGTCCACGACGGCGCAGGGCAGCCGGCCGGACGCGGTGATCGCCGTCTCCAGGGCGGCGACGCTGTTGAAGTCCAGTTCCCCCGCGGGGGTGAGAACAGTGATGCCGCGCGGTGTGACCGACGTGTGGATCCGCGTGCGTTCGCTGGGCAAAGTGCCACCTTTCCGGGCGGCTGGGGAGCACCGGCCGTGGGAACCAGCCCAGCGCAGTCGTCCTGTCGGTGTCAACATACGAAAGATCCGGGCCGGCCCCCGGGCCGGTTCTCAGACGACCACGAGGCAGGCGCGAACGGTCTTGCCCCTGTCGGTGAACTCGGTGGTGACCTCGGTGCACAGGGCCACGACGATCTCCAGTCCGT
Organism: Streptomyces sp. NPDC008125; assembly: GCF_042957125.1. Lineage (NCBI taxonomy): Bacteria > Bacillati > Actinomycetota > Actinomycetes > Kitasatosporales > Streptomycetaceae > Streptomyces > Streptomyces sp. NPDC008125. The sequence goes on along the minus strand of NZ_JBIBHR010000005.1, from coordinate 1,492 downwards.
GCTGGCCGATGCGCTCAGGTTTGAAGGACTGCGGCTGCGGTGACCGCCCCGAGGTGTCGGACACGGCAATCACCAGCAGAGCATCCTGCAGGTCAAGCGCGAGTGTGCACGGACCAGGAGCATGCCGTACCGCATTGGTCACCAACTCGCTGACCACCAGCAGGGCATCACCCCGCTTCACACCCGCCACCGCCACGCCCCGCGCCACGGCCCGGTCCAGAAATGCCCCGGCGAAACCGCGTGCTTCGCCGATGACGGGCGGCCCGTCGTACGAGACCGCTGCCGCCAGCCTGGCCCGCCGGGACATCGTGCTTCCGTCCTCCGGCAGCTCCTGCATCACAGCCTCCCCCAATACGGTCGCCAGGCTCCAACCACTGTGCACCTCGTGCGCCGCGCGATCAGCATCGACCGCAGAGCCCACTCACAACGGCTGCACGCCTTCCGCCCCCCGAATACCCTGCGTCCCATCTGCCCACCGCCCAAACTTTCATGTGGGGGAAGAGTCCCCCGGCGGTGTTTGTCGTCGCGAGCTCCCTCCTGCGCCTCGACGCCACCCGCCGGTAGCCGAGGCCGCGTATGAGGTAACAGCGAGGTGTCCGGCAGCGACCTCTCCCACGCTCCCGACCGCGCTCGCGGGCACAAGGCACCCGCTCATTCTCCACCAGTGCGCTCGGCCACCTCTCCGCCCCGCTCCCGGCGCCCACGCCCCACCGGACGCGCGACAGCCCCGCCAGAAACTGACGGGGCCACGCGTGCGCCCGTACGGCAGTGCTCAGAACGTGAGGTCCAGGGCGCGGACCGGCTCACCGGTCCACCGCTCCGGTGCCGTGGTCGCGATGATCGCCCCGTCGGGACGGTCCTGCGTCGGCAGCGCCGCGTACTGGCTGTGGGCGGCCGCCCAGCTCTCCTGCCGGGCGACGGCGAGCGCGGCCGCGAGGTCCAGGTCCAGGTCCAGGACCGTGATCCCGGGCAGCGAGGCGAGGTGTTCGGCGGTGCCGGGCCGGGCCCGGTCGGCTTCGACGAGCGCGCACGCCGGCACGTAGAGGAACCAGTCCGGCTCGGCGTGCGCCCGGTGGATCAGCCGGGACGCGAGAACGTTGCCCTGCCCGGCCGCAGCCATCGCCTGTCGTCCAGGACGATGTGCATGGCGTCGCTCACCGCCCTCCCGGCCGGCTTCAGGGTGGACGACGTCGTCGAGACGAGTCGCGCCGCCCGCTGCTGACCGTTGAGGGCCTTTCGGCGGGAGCGTTTCACGGCCCTCACTCGATCGGTGGCCACACCGAAGGAACCCAGTTCCGGGTTCTGCGGCAGCACGGCGGGCAGTGGCAGCAGAGCTCTGGCGGTAGGTCGGGCCGTCTCAAACCGCCGTCGGCGGGCTCAGAGATACGGCGGTGCGGTGGTGTTCGGCGTTGATGCGCTGTGCTTCTTCGAGCTGGTCTTCGAGGATGATGATGCGGCAGGCGGCGTCGATGGGGGTGCCCCGGTCGACGAG
>NZ_JBIBHR010000004.1:494350-501011 GCF_042957125.1 Streptomyces sp. NPDC008125 | reverse complement strand
GACCAGCCCCGTACTCCCAGTAACGTCCGCTACACACTCAAAGCCACCAAGCACCCCACCTGACCTGCACTGACGCGCTAACTCACCGGCATTGCTGCTCAGAGGCACTTTTCGCTTACCTGACCACCCGCCGGACAGCCCGCTTCATGAAAGCGCGAGGTTAGACCGGCGCCCGCGGTATTGGAGATGTCCGCGGACTCATGCATAAGGTGCTGATCACTGCCACCAGTGGCAGCTGGCGTACCCGACGCTCAGCAGGACGGGTACGTCACGGCGCCTGGCTTCCTCGAACGCCTCGGGCGACCACGGCCACCAGTCGACCGGGTTGTCCGCGTGCTGGAGGAGGTACGGGGAGGTGGTGTGCGCGAGTCGGTTGACCATGGCCCAATCCTTGCGTACCGGGAGTGGCGGCGGGGGGACGGGCTCACCGGGGGGAGTCGGCTCCCGGAGCGCCGACCGGGACGGCAGCGGACCGGCTTCCGGCCTCACGGGGAAAGTAAGCTGAGGCGAGCAGCTCCAGAACTGACGAGCATCCTCGAAGGAGGCACGCCATGACCGCTGAGATGGTCGCACCCGCCTGGATGCGCCAGCAGATCAGCGCGGAGCAGTACGACTCCTGGTCCGAGGAGCAGTGCGCCGGCGTCGAGGTCGTGGACGGGATGGTCGTCGTGAGCCCGAGCGCCTCCAAGCGGCACAACCGGCTGGCGCGGCTCCTGGCCAATGCCCTGGACGCCGCCGCGGGCCCGGACTGGAACGCCGACACGGACTTCGACGTCCGCTTGCAGGACGTGCCGCTCACCAACCGCCGTCCGGACGTCACGGTCTACCGGGCGGAGACCATCGACCTCACACCCACCCGCCCCGAGCACGTACTCCTGGTCATCGAGGTCGTGTCGCCCGGCTCGGAGACCACCGACCGAATCGTGAAGGTGGACCAGTACGCCAAGGCGGGCATCCCCTTCTACTGGCGAGTCGAGCAGGCCGCCGCCGGGGTCCCGATCGTGTACACCTACGTCCTCGACCCCGCCACCAGGACTTACCGGGACGGCGAGATGTTCACCGGCGCGGTGAAAGCCACCGCACCTTTTTCCGTCGCAGTCGACCTTGGGGACATGTAGGAAGCGGAAAGTCGCCGCGCACAGCGAAGCGAAAACGACTCGGTCACACCAGTCAACGGTGCACGTCTCGTGCCATGGCGCCAAGGCGTGTTGGTGCTCCGGGAGCGAGGAAGGGGAGCAGCGGGATCACGCGTGTCCAGGCATCGGATCGCAGGATCTCCATGGCGATGCCCCGGGCCGCCTCCGTGTCAGGGGAACCGTCGCGGGTCGCAGCACGGGCGAGTGCCAGGCAGGTCCGGAGAACCCGGGCGTTGGCACCACTGTCCGCGGACGGCGCCACCTGGGCGCCCGCCAGGTGCATGGCGGCGGTACCGAGAGCCGTCGCGCGGTCGTCCGGCGTCCGCGCCGCGTGGGCGTGCCGCCGCACGGCGGCGATGTCGCCGTTCACCGCTGCCAAGAGCGCCAGTTCAGCGGACGCCTGCGGTTCCCGCTGACCGGCGCGCCTCCATCTGCCCACCGCGCTTTCGGGACGATCAGGTCCCCGGTCCGCATGACGGCGCGAAAACGCCACAACTGCCCGCGCCAGTTGCCGAGAACGCGCGGGTTTTCACGGGGATACGCCTTGGCAAGCTCGGCTTTGAGGTCTCCCGGCGTCGTACAGCCCGACAGGTCTCCGCAAGAGCGACCGAGACACCCTCACCCAGATCGCCGCCGCACTCGACGTGCTCCAGACCGAAGGTCCAGCCCTCGGCCGCCCGCTCGTCGACCGCATCACCGGATCACCGGATCACCGGATCACCGGATCACCCTGCCCAACCTGAAGGAACTGCGCCCCGGTTCCAAGGGCGACAGCGAAGTACGGATGCTGTTCGTCTTCAACCCCGAGCGCAACGCCGTCATCCTCGTCGGCGGCAACAAGGCCGGGAACTGGTCCGGCTGGTACCGCACCGCGATCAAGGAAGCCGAAGCCGCCTATCAGGCGTACACCGAGGAGGAAGCGTGAGCACCTTCAAGCCGAAGACGGCCAACGCAATCGACTGGAACGACCTGAAGGACGACCTCGGCCTTACCGCCGAGGAGGAGGCGGACGTCCCGGAGCGGAGCGCTGCCATGCTCGCAAAGGTCCGCGCCCACCGCCTGGCCGAGGTCCGCAAGCGCCAGCACATGACGCAGAACGAGGTCGCCGAGACTCTCGGCGTCACCCAGGGGCGGGTCTCCCAGATCGAGAAGGGGGCTGTGATGCGTACCGAGGTCGAGACTCTCGCCGCGTACGTCGCGGCACTGGGAGGACGCCTGAAGATCGTCGCCGACTTCGGCGACGAGTCCCTCGTCCTTGGCTGACAAGCTGTCTTTCTCTGCGTCGGGAGCGATCGCTGAGATCGATGACAGGCGCGATTCGGCATGCACTGCCATGAGGGCCAGGGCCAACGCCTCGTAGGTGTTACCCGTCACGCACGGACGGATCCTGGCCCTCAAGGTGCTGCCCGATGCCGAGGTACGGCTCGGGCGCCCACTCCTGCGGTGCCATCAGCTGCCCTTCCGGAAGGCGAGCGGGCCCGCCGGCCGGCCTGTCGGGCACATCCCCACCCGATCCCGGAAGGCGCCCCCAGGAGTGCCCGCGAGGAGGCTGGGGCACAGCCTCGCGCCCCGCGCCGGAAGACCGTGGCGCGGGGCGGGTCGCGGGGTCGCCCCAGGGGCGACGCCCGGGTTCTACTTCCCGGCGGCTCCGGCGGCTCCGGCGGCTCCGGTGGAAGCGGCACGGGCAGCGGCACCGGTTCCGGCGGCCGTGGGAGCCTCGGTCTTCTCCGGCGTCTCCTCGAAGTTCACCCGGCCCATGTGGCGGTTCATGGACTTCATCAGCAGCCACACGCCGACGGCGAGCGCGGCGAAGACGAGGAAGCCGAGAACGCCGGGGGTCACCTTGTTCTTGTCGAGCTCGTCGGCGGCCAGCGGGACGAGATGCGTCAGTGCCTGGGTGGAGTACATATCAGGCATTGTCGCGGATGCCCGCGAAGAGGTCGCTCTCGGGGAGGGAGGTATCGACGCCGGCCCTCACGAGCTCGTACTCCTCGGTCGGCCAGACCTCCTTCTGTACGTCCATCGGCACGCGGAACCAGCCGCCCTCCGGGTCGATCTGCGTGGCGTGGGCGATGAGCGCACGGTCGCGCACCTCGAAGAAGTCCGCGCACGGGATGTGCGTGGTCAGGGTGCGTTCGGCGTGCTCATTCTCCTCCCAGCGCTTCAGCCAGTCGCCGTACGGGGACTCCAGGCCGCGCGCCAGGAGCGCCTCGTGCAGGGCGAGGGTGCGGGGCTTGTTGAAGCCCTGGTTGTAGTAGAGCTTCAGCGGTTCCCAGACGGGGCCGAACTCGTCCTCGGGGAAGCGCTCCTTGTCGTTCGCACCGTCGAACGCGATCATCGTGATCTTGTGGGTCATGATGTGGTCGGGGTGCGGGTAGCCGCCGTTCTCGTCGTACGTGGTGACGACCTGCGGCCGGAACGAGCGGATCCGGGCGACGAGGCGCCCTGCGGCGGTCTCCTCGTCCTCCAGCGCGAAGCAGCCCTCGGGGAGCGGGGGCAGCGGGTCGCCCTCGGGGAGGCCGGAGTCGACGAAGCCGAGCCACTCCTGCTGGACGCCGAGAATCGCGCGGGCCTCGTCCATCTCCTTCCTGCGCACCTCGTGGATGTTCTCCTCGATGTACGCGTCTCCCTGGAGACGGGGGTTGAGGATGGAACCACGTTCGCCGCCGGTGCAGGTGACGACCATGACGTCCACCCCCTCGGACACGTACTTGGCCATGGTGGCGGCGCCCTTGCTCGACTCGTCGTCGGGGTGGGCGTGAACGGCCATCAGGCGCAGCTGCTCGGTCAAGACTCGGTCCTCAGTTATTTGTCGCGATGGGCAACTCCTATAGTGACCGAACGGGAAGGTGGAAAATTCCTCGATTCCCTGCACAGGAGGAACGATCATGACGGCGCTGCGCGAGGCCACACCCGAGGGCCGGTACGGCCGGAGCCGGGACGAGCAGGCCGACCGCAGGCTCCGGGTGATCGGCGCGGTCCTGGGTGCGGCGCTGGTCGGCCTGATCGTCTGGATCGGCGTGGACTACATCGGCGGTACGGACATCAGCGCCGAGCTGATCAAGTCCAAGGTCGTCTCCGACGAGCGGGCCGAGGCCCATCTCGAAGTGCGTAAGGACAAGGACTCCGGCGGCTTCTGCACGGTGCGCGCCCTGGACGCGGCCGGCAGCGAGGTGGCCCGCAAGGACTTCCGGTTCGACCAGCACGTGGGCCGCGTCGACGAGGTCGTGGCGCTGCGGACGACGGCCCGGGCCAGTGCGGTGGAGCTGGTGGGCTGCACCAGCGGCGGCTCGGCGGGCTGAGCCCCCGGCGTTCCGCTCGCCGCGCGGAACGCCGTGCGCGCTGTGCGCCCCGTGCCGCCCGTACGGTCCGCCACGCCTCCATCGGCACCGGGTGACCTTCTCCCCCTTTGCCCGGGAAATTGTTAGGCTCGTGGTTTCGCCCACCCGTGAGGGAACAAGCTCGGGGTAGGGCGATGCTTTGTATTCCCAGCACCGACGAGGAGCACCTGTGACCCAGACCAGCGAAAACGTCACCTGGCTCACGCAGGAGGCGTACAACCAGCTCAAGGCCGAGCTGGAGTACCTGTCTGGTCCCGCGCGCACGGAGATCTCCGTAAAGATCGCGGCGGCCCGCGAGGAGGGCGACCTCCGCGAGAACGGCGGGTACCACGCGGCCAAGGAAGAGCAGGGCAAGATGGAGCTCCGGGTGCGCCAGCTCACCCAGCTCCTGGAACACGCGAAGGTCGGCGAGGCGCCGGCCGACGACGGTGTGGTCGAGCCCGGCATGGTCGTGACGATCGCCTTCGACGGCGACGAGGACGACACGGTCACCTTCCTGCTCGCCTCCCGTGAGTACGCGAGCACGGAGATCGAGACGTACTCGCCGCAGTCGCCGCTCGGCAAGGGCGTCAACGGCAAGCGCACGGGCGACGACGCGGAGTACGAGCTGCCCAACGGCAAGAAGGCCGCGGTGAAGATCCTCTCGGCCAAGCCGTACACCGGCTGAGCCGGCGAGCCTCCCGCGTCGCGCCGCGACGCGACGCACGAAGCCCCGGTCGCGGACTCCCGAGGAGCCCGCGACCGGGGCTTTCGCGTGGCGAACGGGGATGTCGTACGGGAGCCCCTCCCGGGACGTCGTGCACCTCGTCGTGACCCCCACGGGCTGCCCCTGGCTGACGGACCATCCGTATGCGTCGTACGCGCAGGAGCACGCACGCTCCCCCGAAGCCCGGCACCGGACCGGACCGGACCGGACCGGACGGTCCTGCCTGCCCGGCTGCCCCTCGTGATCAGGAGCCCGGTCAGTTCCCCCGGACGCGGTGGGCCTCGGCGACGAGTCCCCGGGGCAGCTTCGGCGCCGCGCACGCGTAGTCGATCAGCTGGTTCCGGTAGGTGGTGTCCGCGATCTCCGGCGCCAGGGTGATCAGAGCCCTCAGGTCGTCGGACGAGCCGGCGAGGCGTGTGCGGTAGGCGGCGTGCGCCGCGCGCGCGGTGACTTCGTGAGGTTCGTGCTCCAGTGCCTGTTCGGCGAGGTTGGCGGCTGCGGCGAAGTCTCCCTGCTCCGCACGCACGTCCGCCAGATCCAGGTGGAGGGACCAGTTGCCGGAGTCCAGCAGCAAGGCGTGCTCGAAGGCCTCGGCCGCCTGATCCAGGTCGCCCGTCGCACGCCAGGTGGCCGCCCGTGCGACGGCCGTCCACATGACCCGGTCGACGGCGTCGGCGCGGTCGCACAGGGCGAAGGACAGTGCGTACCGGCCGCAGGCCCGGGGCAGCCGGGCCATGGCGGCCAGCGACTCCGGCACAGGATCCCGCTCGCTCACCTCGTCGAGGGCGTGGAACCAGGGCGCGAACCGCTCCCGCATCTCGTCGGTGTCCAGATCGTGGCCGTGGTCCAGCGTCCGCAGACACGCCTCGGCCAGTGCCGCAGCGCTCACCGCGCCGAGAAAGCGCGCGTCGCCGAACCAGGGGGCGGCGCCCCACGCCACGTCGGGCCGCACACCCGTGACCGAACCAAGGGCCATCACCGCGTCGTCCATGTCGCCTTCGAGGAACAGGAAGTACGCCTGCGCCAGCACCGCGCTCAGGGAGCCTTCCTCTGCGAGGGTCTCCTTCAGTTCCGGACCCCGGTCCGTCCACAGTTCGGCGAGGGCCGCATAGGGCTCCGGAGCCGCCGACGCCGCGGCTATCGCCCCCACCAGAAGCCTTACGGCGCCCACCGGGCTTCCGCCGCAGTGCGCCATCACACCGGCGAGACCGACTCCCGCCACCACAGACCGATTCGACATCGCCAGAGAGTACCCGTGACCAAGGACCTGGGAGCTCTTCCGCGTGGACGGCGGTGCCGCCGCTGTCCGTATCCACCGGTGGCGGACGGCCCTGTCGGCAACGCCGGTGCGCAAAGGACGGCGTGGCGGGGGGGGGGGCGGCCCCCCCCCCCCCCCCCGGGGGGCCGCCCCCCCCCCCCCCCCCCCCCCCCCCGGAAACCCGGCCCCCCCCCCCCCCGGAAACCACCGGGTTAAACAC
>NZ_JBIBHR010000004.1:99863-494340 GCF_042957125.1 Streptomyces sp. NPDC008125 | reverse complement strand
CGCCCGTGGGCGCTCTCCCGGGGGGCGGGGGGGCCCGCGGGGGCCCGACCCCCGGGGGGGGGGGGGCCCGGGCCGGGGGGGGGGGGCGGGGCGGGCGGGGGGGGGGGGGGGGGGCCCCCCCCCCCCCCCCCGACCGGGAAGGACGCGACGCCCTCAGACCGCCGCCCGCCGGTACTTGCGGACCGCCAGCGTCCGGAAGACCACGGTGATCACCACGGACCAGATCAGCGAGGCCCAGACCGGGTGCTGCATCGGCCAGGCGTCGGACGGCGACACCCCCGGGTTGCCGAACAGCACGCGGCACGCCTGCACGGTCGCGCTGAAGGGGTTCCAGTCCGCGATCGGCTGGAGCCAGGACACCATCTGGCTGGAGTCCACGAAGGCGTTGGAGATGAAGGTCACCGGGAAGAGCCAGATAAGGCCACCGGAGGTCGCCGCCTCGGGGGTGCGTACGGTCAGCCCGATGAGGGCGCCGATCCAGGAGAAGGCGTAGCCGAGCAGCAGGAGCAGGCCGAACGCGCCCAGGGCCTTCCAGATGCCCTCGTGGATGCGCCAGCCGACGAGCAGGGCCACGACCACCAGCACCATCACCGTGAGGGTGGTCTGCACGAGGTCGGCGATGGTCCGCCCGGTGAGAACCGCGCCCCGCGCCATCGGCAGGGAGCGGAACCGGTCGATGAGGCCCTTGTGCATGTCGTCGGCGATGCCCGCGCCCGCTCCCGCCGTGGCGAAGGTGACGGTCTGGGCGAAGATGCCGGCCATGAGGAAGTTGCGGTAGACCTCCGGGGAGGTCGAGCCGCCCACGTTCATCGAGCCGCCGAAGACGTAGCTGAACAGCACCACGAACATGATGGGCTGGATCAGCCCGAAGAGAACCACCTCGGGGATGCGGGTCATCCGGATGAGGTTCCTCTTGGCGATCACGAGGGAGTCGCCGACCGACTGGACGATGCCGCCGGACGGGCGGGGAGCCAGGCTCGTCCGGGCGTCTTCCGTGCGGGTGGTCACCGATGGTCCTCCTTCTTCGTGTTCCCGGACGCGTTCTTCGGGTTCCCGGGCGTGTTCTTCGGGTTCCCGGGCGCGGGGGAGGCCGCCGTCGAGCCGCCTCCTCCGTCGCGCCTCGGTCCGTTCTCCCCTTCGCCGTTCCCGTTCCCGTTGCCGCTCTCCCCCTCGGCCGCGTGGCCGGTGAGCGAGATGAAGACGTCGTCCAGGGTGGGGCGGCGCAGCCCGATGTCGTCGATCTCGACGTTCCGGCCGTCCAGGTCCCGGATGACCTCGGCGAGGAGTTTGGCGCCGCCGGTGACCGGGATGGTGAGTTTGCGCATGTGCCGTACGACGGTGACCTCACCCCTGCCGTACCGGGCGAGCGCCTCGCGGGCGGGTTCGATCTCCTCCGGCGTGTGGACGACGACTTCGACACGTTCGCCGCCGGTACGGGCCTTGAGCTGGTCGGATGTGCCGCGCTCGATGACCTTGCCGTGGTCGATGACGCAGATGTCGTGGGCGAGGTGGTCGGCTTCTTCGAGGTACTGCGTGGTCAGCAGCAGAGTCGTTCCGCCGCCGACGAGTTCCTCGATGACCTCCCAGAGCTGCTGGCGGTTGCGGGGGTCGAGCCCGGTGGTCGGCTCGTCCATGAACATGACCGGCGGCCGGACCACGAGGGCCGCCGCGAGGTCGAGGCGGCGTCGCATGCCGCCCGAGTACGTCTTGGTGGTCCGGTCGGCCGCGTCGGTGAGGTGGAACCGCTCCAGCAGTTCGTCCGCCCGCTTCTTCGCGTCGCGGGCGCGCATCTGGTAGAGCCGGGCGACCATCTGCAGGTTCTCGCGGCCGGTCAGGTACTCGTCGACCGCGGCGAACTGCCCGGACAGCCCGATGGAGCGGCGTACCTCGTTGGGCTTGGCCAGTACGTCGATGCCCGCGACCTCGGCCCGGCCGCTGTCGGGCCGCAGCAGGGTGGTGAGGACGCGTACCGCGGTGGTCTTGCCCGCGCCGTTGGGGCCGAGGAGGCCGAGGACCGTTCCCTCGGGGACGTCGAGATCGACGCCGTCCAGCGCTCGCACGTCGCCGAAGGTCTTGACCAGGCCTTCGGCGTGGATCGCACCTGGCACAGGAGGTACCCCCGTCTGCTGTGGGACCGTCTGCTGTCGGACGGACCGGTTGTCCGTTCACATGCCTACGGTGCGCATCCTAGGGTGTTCGGGAGAATTCACACCCGAGGAGAACAGCCGGGCGCGGCCCTGCCCGGAGGCGGCCCCGCCTCACTCGACGATGAGGTGCCCGGCGGCACGGAGGACGGTGGCGACCTCCGCGCAGTGTTCGGGGCCCTTGGTCTCCAGGTGGAGTTCGACCTCGGCCTCGGTGAGGCCGAGGCGCGGTTCGGTCCGTACGTGGCTGATGTCGAGCACGTTCGCGTCGGCGCCGGAGAGGGTGGCCAGCAGGGCGGCCAGCGCGCCGGGCCGGTCGACCATCCGCACCCGCAGGCTCAGGTAGCGGCCGGCCGCGGCCATGCCGTGGCGGAGGGTGCGCTGCATGAGCAGGGGGTCCACGTTTCCGCCGGAGAGCACGGCGACGACCGGGCCCCGGAAGGACCTCGGGTCGCTGAGGATCGCGGCGACGGGGCTGGCGCCCGCGGGTTCGACGACGAGCTTGGCCCGTTCCAGGCAGAGCAGCAGGGCGCTGGACAGTTCGTCCTCGGTGACGGTGCGGACCTCGTCCACCAGCTCCCGGATCAGGCCGAACGGTACGTCGCCGGGGCGGCCGACCTTGATGCCGTCGGCCATCGTCTGCGGCGTCGTCTCCAGGGCGACCGGGTGTCCGGCGGCGAGGGAGGGCGGGTACGCGGCGGCGCCCGCCGCCTGCACCCCGATGATCTTCACGTCGGGACGGAGCGCCTTGACGGCGACGGCGATGCCGGCGGCCAGTCCGCCGCCGCCGATGCCGACGACGATGGTGCGGACCTCGGGGCACTGTTCGAGGATCTCCAGGCCGACGGTGCCCTGGCCCGCGATGATGTCGGGGTGGTCGAAGGGGTGGATGAAGACCGCTCCGGCCCGCTCCGCGTACTCCTGGGCGGCGGCGAGGGTCTCGTCCACGACCTGGCCGTGCAGCCGTACCTCGGCGCCGTACTCGCGGGTCGCGGCGACCTTGGGGAGGGGGGCGCCGACCGGCATGAAGACCGTGGAGCGTACGCCGAGCAGCGAGGAGGCGAGTGCGACACCCTGCGCATGGTTTCCGGCACTCGCGGCGACGACTCCGCCCGCCCGCTCCTCCGGGGTGAGGCCCGCGATGCGTACGTAGGCTCCGCGCAGCTTGAAGGAGCCGGTGCGCTGGAGGTTCTCGCACTTGAACTGGACGGGGGCGCCGACGAGCTCCGACAGATGGCGGCTTCCCTCCATCACGGTCGTTCTGGCCACACCGGACAGTATTTTCTGGGCGCCCCGGACGTCGTCGAGGATCAGCGGCGGGTGGGGTGCGGACGTACGGAAGCTCATGACCGCCAGTCTCGCAGCTCGCCGCAGTGCCGCCCGCCGAGTGGTCGGGCGGCCCGGCCGCCCCGGCACCCCGCCTGTTCTCGGATGGTCGGATATGCCCACCGTGGACACAGCCGCCCGCCTCGCCGCGTACTGTGTCCTCCACCCATCCGACACCGCACGAAGAGAGCTATTGGCCATGCCCCCTCAGGACATGACGAATGCTGCGTCTCCTTCCGGGGACGACGTCTCCCCTCCACAGGGTTCCGACCCCGTCGTCCTCGACGCGCTCCAGCACCAGGTGGCGGTCTTCGCCCGGCGTGCCGAGCAGACCCGTCTCGGTGGCGTCGGGAAGGTCCGCAACTCGATGGACCGGGCCGCCTACCTGCTGCTGAACCGGCTGGACCGGGAAGGCCCGATGGGCGTGAAGGCGCTGGCCGCGGGCATGGGGATCGACTCCTCGACGGTGACCCGCCAGGTCGCCCCGCTCGTGGACACGGGGCTGGTCAAGCGGACCTCGCACCCGGAGGACGGCCGGGCGGTCGTGCTCCAGTTGTCGCCGCGCGGACAGGCCCGCCTGGACGAGGTGCGCGCCTCCCGTCGCGATCTGATGTCGCAGGTCACGGACGACTGGAGCGAGGAGGAGCGGGCGACCTTCTGCGCCCTGCTGACGCGCTTCAACGGTGCTCTCGCGGTCCGGCAGGCGGCCCACCAGCAGCAGGGCGACTGACCGGGAACTACCCTGGAACCACAGGCCCACGTGAGAAACGAGGAGGCCACCATGACCAGGAAAGTCGCCGACTGCCGTAAGTATCCGAGTGTGTCGGGCTGCTCCTTGACCATCTCCGGCGAGGAGAACGAGGTCGTCCGGGCGGCGGCCGAGCACGCCGTCTCGGTGCACGAGCACAAGGACGGCCCCGAACTGCGTGAGCAGATCAGGGCCTCACTGGACGACGAGGTCGCGAAGTCCGCCGTCTGACCGGTGGAAAGCCGCTCGGACCCGAGAGCCTGCCGGACGTTCTGCGGTGTCTGCGGGTGTCCGGGGGTAACGGGCCGGGGTGCCGGGGAAGGCTCCCCGGCACCGGTCGTAGCGGCGGGCGTCGTACCGGCGGGCGTCGCACACGAGGGCGGAGGGGCGGGCAACAGCCCTCCTCCGCACCGACGTTCGGCGTCAGCCGAGCGCCTGGGCGAGGTCGGCCAGCAGGTCGTCGCCGTTCTCGATGCCCACGGACAGCCTCACCAGGTCGGCGGGGACCTCCAGCGGGGAGCCGGCGGCGGAGGCGTGGGTCATCCGGCCCGGGTGCTCCAGGAGCGACTCGACGCCCCCCAGCGACTCACCGAGGGTGAACAGCTTCGCGCGGTTGCAGACCTTCACGGCCGCCTCCTCGCCACCGCGCACGCGGAAGGAGACCATTCCGCCGAACGCCCGCATCTGCTTGGCGGCGACCTCGTGGCCCGGGTGGTCCGGCAGTCCGGGGTAGAGGACCTGCGTCACCTCGGGGTGCCGGGTGAGCAGTTCGGCGACCCGGCCGGCGTTCTCGGTGTGCCGGTCCATGCGCACGGCGAGGGTCTTGATGCCGCGCAGGACCAGCCAGGCGTCGAACGGACCGGCGACCGCGCCCATCGCGTTCTGGTGGAAGGCCAACTCCTCGGCGAGACCGGCGTCGTCGACGATCAGTGCGCCACCGACCACGTCGGAGTGGCCGCCCATGTACTTGGTGGTGGAGTGCACCACGACGTCCGCGCCCAGCGCCAACGGCTGCTGGAGATAGGGGCTGGCGAAGGTGTTGTCGACGACCAGCCGGGCACCGGCCTGGCGGGCCACGTCCGCGACGGCCGCGATGTCGGTGATGCCGAGCAGCGGGTTGGAGGGCGTCTCGACCCAGACCGCCTTGGTGCGCGGGGTGATCGCGGCGCGTACGGCGGACACGTCCGAGGTGTCGGCCACCGAGAACTCCACGCCCCAGCGCGACGCGACCTTGGCGAACAGCCGGAAGGTGCCGCCGTAGGCGTCGTTCGGGATCACCACGTGGTCGCCGGGGGTGAGCAGCGTGCGGAGCAGGCAGTCCTCGGCGGCGAGTCCGGAGGCGAAGGCCAGTCCGCGGCGGCCTCCTTCCAGCGCCGCCAGGTTCTCCTCCAGGGCGGTGCGCGTCGGGTTGGCGCTGCGGCTGTACTCGTATCCCCCGCGCAGTCCGCCGACACCGTCCTGCTTGTACGTGGACACCTGGTAGATGGGCGGAACGACGGCGCCGGTGAGCGGATCGGCGGTGTTTCCCGCGTGGATCGCGAGGGTCTCGAAGCTGTGCTGGTCGGTCATGAGGCCCGAGCGTAGTTCGTCGCGGGGGCCCGCACCGGACGCTCGGCCGTACGGGGACAATGGGTCCATGGAGATTCTGTGGTTGCTGCTCGTGCTCTGCATGATCACAGCGGTGCTCGGCCCGTTCCTGTGGCGCCGCCGGGGCGGCGGTATCCGGCTCGCGACGCCCGGATCGCCGGACGCGGCCGACCCGGAGACGTACGGCTTCGTGCGGCAGGAGTCGCTGGACGGGCGGCTGCCCGGCCCCGACCGGGATCTGGTCGACGTGCTCCGCGTGGTGCAGGCCACCCAGGACTGGCGGGCGGCGGCCCAACTGCTCGCCGGTACGCCGGAGGAGGGCGAGATCCGGTGGCAGCGGGTACAGGCGTTCGCAGGGGCAGCCGCGCTCGAACTCGGCGAACGGCCCGGTGCCGGCGGTGCCTGGCTGCGCTCGTGGCGTACCGAGGCGCCGGAGGACCCGGGGGCGGCGGCGGTGCACGCGGATTTCCTGGTGCAGCGGGCGTGGCGGTCCTCCGCGGTGGGCAGCGAGGACTTCCGGCTGCTGCTGGACGAGGCGCGCGCGGTCGCCGGTGAGGCGTCGGCGCTCGCTCCGGGCGACCCCGTTCCGTACCTCACGCAGCTGGCGGTGGCGCGTGGACTGGGTTACGCCCCCGAGGAGTTCGACCGGCTCTGGGCACAGGTCGTCGACCGCGCCCCGGCGCACTTCGGCGCGCACCTGGCGGCGCTGCACTACTGGTCCACGAAGTGGCACGGCTCGCGCGAGCTGGCCGACCGGTTCGCCACCTCCGCCGCCGCACTCGCCCCGCAGGGCTCACTGCTGGCCGCGCTGCCGCTGTTCGCGCTCTACGACAACCTGCCCGAGGTGAACCTGACGCCGGGCTTCTACCGGAGCGCGGCGGTGACGAAGGCCGTCGAGGGGGCGCTGTACGCGGTGCACTCGGCGCGCCAGGACGACCCGATGCTCGCCCATGCCCGGCATCTGCTGGTGCTGTTCCTGGTCCGGATGGAGCGCTGGTCCGAGGCGATGCACCAGTTCGTCCGCATCGACGGGTACGTCGGGGCGCTGCCCTGGACCGAGGACGCCGACCCGGCGGGCGCCTACGCGGTCTGCCGGGCACTCGCGGTGGCCGGCTACGAGGCGAACGGCGGCAGCCCGGCGCGACTGCTCGGGTAGGAACCGTCCTCTCTCCCGCGGGTCCCCGCGCCCGTCGGGTCCGTGGCGATCGCCGGGCCGTGTCCCCCACGCCCTCCAGGTCACCGCTGGGACACGATCCACTTGCCCCCACAACCTATGGACCTCGCACTTTGTCGTTGTTCGTGGTCTGTCACATGCATCCGCTGATGCCTGATTCCCGTGGGGGGAACCATTCCGTGGGCGCAACCCTGCGCGCGCTGCGCGCCCTCGTCCTGCTCGCCGGCTTCTACGTCTTCGGGCTGCTGCTCCTCGCGGCGATCCTCGGCGTCGACGTGTCCCTCGCCCTGGCCGGCCTGCGCGGCCCGGGGCTGGTGGAGCTGTACGTCCTCTCGGCGCTGGTGGCCGCGCCGATCGTCCAGGGCTTCCTGATGCTCCGGACACCGCACGGCGAGGACCCCGTCGGACTGGAGGTCTCCGACGCCGACGAGCCGGCGCTCTGGCGTACGGTGCGTGAGCTCGCCGACGCCGTGGGGACCCGGGCCCCGAACCGGATCGTGCTCACCGGCGAGGTCGGCGCCGCCGTCTCGGAGCGCTCGCGCTTCCTCGGCATGCTGCCGGGCCCGCGCGCCCTCCACCTCGGCCTCCCGCTCGTCCAGGGGCTCAGCGAGGCGCAGCTGCGCTCGGTACTCGCCCACGAGCTGGGCCACTACGCGCACGCCGACACCCGGCTGGCCGGGATCACCGTCCGGGGCCGTACCCAGGTGCTGCGTACCATCGCCCGGTTCGAGGAACGTGCCGACCGGACGGCGGACCGCGAGCGCGCACGGCTGCGGGAGAAGTCCGAACGCGCCGTCGCCGAGGGCGAGCAGGGCACGGACGTCGCCCCGGGGCGGGCGGGCGTCACCTACCGCACGATGGCGAAGGTGTACGGGCTGTACGCCCGGTTCTACTTCTGGGCGACGCTCGCGGGCGCCCGCCGCCAGGAATTCGCGGCGGACGCGGCGGCGGCCCGGATCACGGGCCGCGACGCCACCGTGTCGGCGCTGCGCGAGATCCCTGGGCTGAGCGCCGCCCACGGCTTCTACCTCGACCGGTACGCGACGCTCGGGCTGGCTGCGGACCTGCTGCCGCCGCGCGGCGAGGTGTTCGGCGGCTTCGACCGGATGCTGGCGGCGCGCGAACTGGAACTCGCCTCGATGCGCGCCGGGCTGCCCGCCGACGCCGCCTCCCGCTACGACGCGCACCCGCCGGTCCAGGAGCGCGTGCGCCGCATCGAGGCGCTGGCCCCCGACGGTCGCACCGACGAGGGCAAGGGTGCCGCGTCCGGGCTGCTCGCCGGCATGGACCGGACGCTGGCGGACCTGGAGGACGTGGTGCTGTCCGACACGGTGCGCTCGCTGCCGCGCGCGGCCGGCTGGCAGGAGCTGCTGGACGCTTCCATGGACGCGCGGCTGCGCTCGGCGGACTCCCCCGTGCACCGCGCACTGGCCATGTACACGCAGGCGCCGCCGACGCTCGGCGCGCTGCTGAAGGTGATCGAGGACGGCCGGCTCTGGAAACTCGCGCGGCGGTTGCCGCTCTCGGAGCAGGCCGCCGCCGCCCAGGGGCGGGCCTTCCGCGAGTTCGCGCGGCCCGCCCTCCTCGCCGGCGTGAAGGCGATGGCGCTGGCTGAGCTCTCCGCCGAGTCCCGGCTGACCTGGAAGTTCTCCTGGTCGGAGCCGGCCGCGCCGCGTGTCCTCCCGCTTCCGGGCGGCTCCGAGCCCGACGTCGAGGCCGCCGTGAAGGCGGCGGTGGCCGACATCCCCGACACCGCTGCGCTGCGTGCCCTGCTCGCCCCGGTGCCTTCGGCCGCGACCTCGCCGGACGCCCCGGACTCGCCGGACTCGCCGGACCTGCCGGACGCACCGGACCTGCCGGACGCACCGGACTCGCCGGCTGCCGGTACCGCCGGTTGAGCGGCCCCGGTCCCCGGACGGCCGGATCCCGGACTCTGATCACCTATGGATTCACAGAGAGACATGACGTGACAACACTGCTCTGGGTCGTCCTGGCCCTCATCGTCCTCCTCGCCCTGGCCATCGTGCTCTTCTTCGGCAAGGCGATCGCGACGGGAGCCGTCGAGGGCTGGCGCGAGGCGAACGCGAAGGCCGAGGCGGACGCCGACGCGTACGAGCTGCCCGAGGAGTGCGCGGCGCTCGGTCTGCTCCCCCGCGACCAGCTGGACAGGACCGCGCCCGGCCCGGAGCCCGAGGTGGTGACCGCCGCGCTCACCGCCGCGGTGGCCGGCGACTGGAAGCCGGCCGCCGAGCTGATGCGGGAGACGGCCGAGGCCAAGGACTGGGAGCGCCGCTCCGGGTTCGCGTACACGCTGGGCGACAAGGCGGCGGAGGACGACGCGTGGCTGCTGGCGTGGGAGACCGCCCGCCCCGAGGACCCGGACGCGGCGGTGGTGCGGGCGCGCAGCACCGTCTCGCTGGCCTGGAACATCCGGGGCGCGAAACGGGCCGAGTACACGACGGGCGAGCAGTTCCAGGGGTTCCACACCGTCCTGGCCCGCTCCCGCGAGGAGATAGCCCGCGCCGCCGCGCTGAACCCCGCCGACCCCACTCCGTACATCACCGAGATCTGGACCGGGCTGGGGCTGGGCTACCCGCACGCGGAGATGGACCGGCTCTGGGCGGAGATCACGGCCCGTGCACCCCACCACTACGAGGCGCATTTCTCGGCGCTCCAGTACTGGTGCCAGAAGTGGCGCGGCTCGGAGGAGCTGGCCCACGCCTTCGCCGCCGAGGCCGCCTCGAACGCGCCGCTGGGCAGCCTGCTGAAGGTGTTCCCGCTGATCGCGCACTTCGAGCACGACGACACCTCCGACGGCGGCTTCACGAAGACACCCGAGGTGCTCGCACGCGTGGACGCCGCGCTCGTGGACGCCGCAGCCGCCGACCCCGACCACCCACGCCTTGCGGAGGTCCGTCACGTGCTGGCGTACTTCCTCTCGTTCCAGGACCGCGACGAGGCGGCGGTGGAGCAGTTCAAGCTGGTGGACGGGTACGTCGGCTCGCTTCCGTGGTCGTACCGGGGGGACCCGGCGGCGAGCTACTGCCACCTGCGCGACCTGTCCGTGAAGGCGGCGGCACGGGCCTCCTGAGCCGCCCGGCCGTGAGGAATGCGAGGCGGTACCAAGGCGTTGTCCCGATACCGCCCCGCAGAAGGAGGACCGATCATGCTGTTCGGCCGTACACCCGTGCTCCCCACCCCCGAGCAGGCCCTGAAGGGCAGCCCGACCCCGACGTTCACGGTGCCCGACCGTCACATCGTGCTCGGCAACCCGCTGCAGGGCCCGTATCCGGAGGGCCTGGAGGTCGCCGACTTCGCGCTGGGCTGTTTCTGGGGCGCCGAGCGCAAGTTCTGGCAGACCGAGGGCGTCTGGACGACGCTCGTCGGCTACCAGGGCGGCTACACGGAGAACCCCACGTACGAGGAGACCTGCAGCGGCCAGACCGGTCACACGGAAGCGGTCCGCGTGGTCTTCGACCCCGAGGTCGTCCCGTACACCGAACTGCTGAAGCTGTTCTGGGAGTCGCACAACCCGACCCAGGGCTTCCGCCAGGGCAATGACGTCGGTACGCAGTACCGCTCGGCGCTCTACACCCACTCCGCCGGGCAGGCCGAGGCCGCCGCCGCGTCCCGCGAGGCGTACCAGAAGGTCCTGACGGGCTCCGGATACGGGCAGATCACCACGGAGATCCTGCCCGCCGAGGGCCGCACCTTCTGGCCGGCCGAGGGCTACCACCAGCAGTACCTGGAGAAGAACCCGGGCGGCTACTGCGGCATCGGCGGCACCGGAGTCTCCTGCCCGATCGGCGTGGCCCGCGCGGGCAGCTGATCGGAACCGTGCCGGCCCAGGGGCGAACCTCGGTCCGGCACGGCGGAACACCCCGGCGAGGGGCGCCCACCACGGGCGCCCCTCGCCGTCGTTCGGGAGAGCGCCGTTCCGGAAGAGTGCCGTTCCGGGAGAGCGCCGTTCCCGGCGGGCCGGCCGGAACGGATCAGGTGGTGCCGGTGAGCGCGGCGAAGCCGGCGACGAGGCCGACGAGGACCAGCACCCCGAGCAGGCAGAGGAACAGCACCAGCCAGCCCGTCAGGATGGACGCCAGGGCGACCCCGCGCCCGACGCCGCCCAGGCGCTTGCCCCGGAAGCGGGCCACGTGTCCGACTGGGATGGCGATCAGCGCGCACAGGACCGCGAGGGCGATGAAGACAGCCGGGTTCATCAGCGCGATGCCGGTGGCGAAGTTCCCGATGGCACCGACGGCGCCCAGCGCGAAGAACCCGCTGACCGTCGCCGCCCGGTTCCTGGGCGCGGGCGGGGAGGAATCCTCCGGCGCCTGTGCCTGACCCGACACCGATGCCGGTTTCCCAACCTCCGCCGGTATGCCGTCCACGCTGTTGTCCATGTGTCCCGTCCCCCGTGATCTCCGCGCTCGCCCGCCACGGAATTTTACGGTGCCGTCCAGGGCGACCGGCGGCGCGGACGAGCGGACGCCCCGTCAGGCGGCCAGCCGCACCTGCGTCCTGGGTATCGAGCGGGAGGGGACGAGCCCGGTCGTCCGGGCCCCGGCACGGAACGCGCTCCGGCGGGCCAGCTCCGACGCCGCCCGGCCGAGCACGTCGGCGATGCCGAGCCCCAGGGCGTGCGCGGCGGAGGCGAGCACCTCGGAGGACGCCTCCTTGCGGCCCCGCTCCAGCTCGGAGAGGTACGCGAAGGAGATCCGCGCCGCGTCCGCGACATCCTTCAGCGTCCGCTCCTGGGCGAGGCGCTCCTGGCGCAGCACCTCGCCGACGAGGTCGCGCAGGAGCGGCTCCCGGGTCGCGTCCGACGCGGGAGTCCGGGTCGCGGGAGCCGGGCCCGCGGACGGCCGGGTCGCCGGGACCGGTCGCAGGGTTATCACCCGGGCGCCACGCGGGAGGTGGCGCAGGCCGGGTTCGTGCGGGCTGGTGTCCCTCGCTCGGTTCGTCATCGCTCAAGCGTAGGAGCGGCGCCGCGCCCGTGGGGCGTACAGCGCTGTGCCCTCGGCGGATCTGCTGACGGAGAAACAGTGCAACCCCCGGGCCCCGTCGCACCGTCGGCGGACGCCCCCGCCGCCCCGCGGCCCGAGTACCGGGGCCGGTTCCACGCACACGCAGGCGCTGAACCGGCCCCCGGCCGAGAGACGGTCGTCCGTCACCCATCACCAGACAGCCGTGTCACCCGTCACCCGACAGCCCTCAGATGAGGCCCTGGGCCAGCATCGCCTCGGCGACGAGTTCGAAGCCGGCGATGTTGGCGCCGACCACGTAGTTGCCCGGGCTGCCGTAGCGCTCGGCGGTGGTGTGGCAGGAGTCGTGGATGTGCCGCATGATCTCCTCCAGGCGCGCCTCGGTGTGGGCGAAGCTCCACGAGTCGCGCGAGGCGTTCTGCTGCATCTCCAGCGCGCTGGTGGCCACGCCGCCGGCGTTCGCGGCCTTGCCGGGGCCGAAGGCGACGCCGGCCTCCTGGAAGACGCGGACGGCCTCCGGGGTGGTCGGCATGTTGGCGCCTTCGGCGACCGCCTTCACGCCGTTGCGCACGAGCGCGCGGGCGTCCTCCTCGTGCAGCTCGTTCTGCGTGGCGCAGGGCAGCGCGACGTCGACCGGCACGGTCCACAGGCCGGTGCCCGCCACGAAGGTGGCGGAGCCGCCGCGGCGCTCGGCGTAGTCGGAGACCCGGCCCCGGTCCTGCTCCTTGATCTCCTTGAGCAGGTCGAGGTCGATGCCCTTCTCGTCCACGACGTACCCGCTGGAGTCGGAGCAGGTGACGACGGTGGCGCCGAGCTGCTGGGCCTTCTCGACGGCATAGATGGCGACGTTGCCGGAGCCGGAGACGGCGATGCGCTGGCCCTCCAGCGACTCGCCCCGGACGCGCAGCATCTCGGAGGTGAACATGACGCAGCCGTAGCCGGTGGCCTCGGTACGCGCCTGCGCGCCGCCCCAGCCGAGGCCCTTGCCGGTGAGGACGCCGGACTCGTAGCGGTTGGTGATCCGCTTGTACTGGCCGAAGAGGTAGCCGATCTCGCGCCCGCCGACGCCGATGTCACCGGCGGGGACGTCGGTGTACTCGCCCAGGTGGCGGTGGAGTTCGGTCATGAAGGACTGGCAGAAGCGCATGATCTCGGCGTCCGAACGGCCCTTGGGGTCGAAGTCGGAGCCGCCCTTGCCGCCGCCGATCGGCATGCCGGTGAGGGCGTTCTTGAAGATCTGCTCGAAGCCGAGGAACTTGACGATGCCGAGGTTGACCGAGGGGTGGAAGCGCAGTCCGCCCTTGTACGGGCCGAGCGAGCTGGAGAACTCGACGCGGAAGCCCCGGTTGACGTGGATGTCGCCGTTGTCGTCCGACCACGGCACGCGGAAGATGAGCTGACGCTCGGGCTCGCACAGCCGCTCGACGATCCGGGCGTCCACGAACTCGGGGCGCGCGGCGAGCACCGGGCCGAGGGTCTCCAGGACCTCCCGGACGGCCTGGTGGAACTCCTTCTCGCCCTGGTTGCGGCGGAGGACCTCCGCGTAGAGCGGCTCGATGACGCGGCTCTCGGCAGACGACGAGAGAGCGGATTCAGAAGATACCGACATCTGATCAAGACCTTCCATGGAGCAGGGGCAGATACGTGCGCGCCCGTCCCGAGAGCGCACCCGGCCCTCACCACCCGCCCGCGTGCGGACACGTACGGGGGACGAACAGAACCGGTGTATGGCTCAAGTGTCCTCTCGGAAGGCACGCCCCCTCCGGATCATCCACATAGTGGCCACCGTCCGGCGGTCGCACCGGGCCGTCCGAGCCGCCGAACGACCGTACGGACCCGAAGGATCACCGGCCTCCTCCGGCGTGCACGGCCACCCGTCGATGTGGGCGGGATCACATCGCGGCGGGCGCGGAGGAGCGCGTCAGGCCGCGTGCGAAGAGGGCGCGTACGCCGTCGTCGTAGGCCGGACCGGGCACGAACCGCCCGTGCACCCACGGCGAGCCGGTGCCGTCCACCACGATCTCGCCGACAGCCCCGGCTCCGCGCAGAAGCCTCCGGCGGGCGCCCCGGCCACCCGTCCGCGCCCCCTCCCCGCACCCATCCGCGCGCCCTCCCGAGTCACCGCTTCGCTTCCCGTCTCCGCGGGAACGTACCCGCACACGCGGACGCGCCGGCCACCCGGAGGTGGTCGGCGCGTCCGTGGTGCGGGCCGGGCGGGTCAGGCGGCGGCGTTCTCCGTGATGGTGACCTTGCCCTTGCGGATGGTGGCGAGGCGCGGGGCCTTGCGGGCGAGGGAGCTGTCGTGGGTGACCATGACGAAGGTCAGCCCCAGCTCCTTCCAGAGCCCTTCGAGCAGCGCCATGATCTCGTCGCGCATCGACTCGTCGAGGTTGCCGGTCGGCTCGTCCGCGAGGAGCACCTTGGGCTTCTTGACGAGCGCGCGGGCGATGGCGACGCGCTGCTGCTGCCCGCCGGACATCTCGCTCGGCAGGTGGGTGGGGCGGTCACCGAGGCCGACCGACTCCAGCGCCTCGATGGCCCGCTCGCGGCGGAGCTTGGCGCCGATGCCGAGCGGGACCAGGGCGGTCTCGACGTTCTCGGCGGCGGTGAGCGTGGGGATCAGGTTGAAGCTCTGGAAGACGAAGCCGATGGACTCGGCCCTGACCTTGGTGAGCTTGGCCTCGGAGAGCTTGGCGAGGTCGACGCCGTCGAGCTCGATGGTGCCCTCGGTCGGCCGGTCGAGGCCGCCGAGCATCTGGAGGAGGGTGGACTTGCCGCCGCCGGTGGGGCCCTGGATGACGAGCCGGCCACCGTCCTCGATGGTCAGGTCGACCCCGGCGAGCGCGTCGACCTTGGTCTTTCCCCGCAGGTAGCGCTTGGTGACGCCTCTGAGCTGGTACACGTGTGGACTCCTGCTGTACGTACGGAAGGTGAGGTCGTGGAGCCGGTGACTACTCGACGCGGCGCAGGGCGTCGGCCGGGCGCAGCCGGGAGGCGCGCCAGCCGCCGAACGCGCCGGCGATGAGCCCGCCCGCCACGGCCAGTACGACAGCGATCACGATGGTGGAGAGGGAGACCGGCGCGGTCAGCGCGATGTCCAGGGTCTTGGCGGCGGCCTGACGGCCGGGGCCGCCCATCCCGCCGCCGCCCATGCCGCCACCGCCGCCGCCACCGCCGGAGCCGAGCTCCGCGGTGAGGGTGGGGCTGATCGCGGTGACGATGTACGCGCCGGCCAGGCCGACGGCGATGCCGAGGACACCGCCCATGAGGCCGTTGACGAGCGCCTCGCCGACGACCTGGCGGGTGACCCTGCCGCTCTTCCAGCCCAGCGCCTTCAGGGTGCCGAACTCGCGGACGCGGCGGCTGACCGCGGAGGAGGTCAGCAGGCCCGCCACCACGAAGGCGGCGATCAGGACGACGATGGAGAGCCACTTGCCGACGCTGGAGGCCAGGTCGGATGCGGTGGAGAGGGAGCCGGAGACCGTGTCGGCCAGGTCGGCGGAGGTGGTGACGGTGGTACCCGAGATGTTCTTCTGGATGGTCGACTTGACGCTGTCGATGGCGGTGGAGTCCTTGGCCTTCACGTAGACCGTGGTGACCTTGGCCTTCGAGTCCGAGAGCGTCTGGGCCTGCTGGAGCGGGATGTAGACGTTCGCGGCGGCGTCACCGCTGCTGGCGGTGGAGACACCGATGATCGTGAACTTGGTGCCCGAGATGGTGACGGTCTTGTCGACCGCGAGCGACTTCTCCTTGGCGTAGGCGGCGTCGACGATCGCGACCTTGCCGTTCGTCTCGGTGGTCTTGAAGGTACGGCCCTTGGTGATCTCGGAGGAGGTCAGCGGACCGAGGTCCTGGTGCGCGACGTCGGTGCCGTACACGGTGAAGGAGTTGACGTCGAAGGAGGCGCCGCCGCCCTCGACGCGGCCCTGCGGGGCGCCACCGCCGCCGCCCTGGCCGCCGCCGTAGCCGCCCTGGCCACCGCCGGCGCCACCGGACGAGCTGTCCTGCTTGAACTCGCCGCGCTTGAACTGGCCGTCGACCTTCATGACGTTCAGGCTCAGCCCGCCGACCGCGGTCGCCACGCCGGACTGCTGCCCGACCTTGGTGACGGTGGAGTCGGCCAGGGTCTGGAAGCCCTGGACCATGACGCGGTCGGTGCTCTGCGTCGCGTCGTCGTCGCTGTCGTTGGCGTCGAAGTTGAACTTCGGGCGCTCCTGGGCACCCGTGGTGCCCTGGGCGGCGGCGGCCTTGGTCACGGTCATGTCCGTGCCGAGGCCGTAGAGCGATTCCAGGACCTTGTCCTGGGCCTTGCCCATCCCGGCGGTGACCGAGCTGACGACGATGACCAGCGCAATGCCGAGGGCGAGCCCCGAGGCGACGACGAGCGCCGCCTTTCTGCGACGGCGCAGCTCGCGCCGGAGGTAGGTGAAGAACATGCCGCGAACCTATGGACCGGGCGTGATGGTGGGTTAAGGCCCTCATGAGAGCAGGATGAGAACCTGTCGGGCCGGGAACTCCCGGGCCGGTACCCAAGCTTCGCGAAGCACCAGGAACCCCCGCCAACGCCCGAGGGCGGTGGCACCGGCGGTCCGTGCGGACCGGGGTGCCACCGCCCTCGGGTGGGGGAGAAGCGGGGTGGCGGGGATCAGGCCGCCGAGTCGGCGGTCCACTCCGACCAGCTCATGTTCCAGCCGTTGAGACCGTTGTCGGGGGCGATGGTCTTGTCCGGGGAGTTCTTCACGATGACGACGTCGCCGACGATCGAGTGGTTGTAGAACCACGCGGCGGGCTGGTCGGCGTCGCCGGCGCCCTTGACGTCCTGGAGGCCGACGCAGCCG
The DNA here is from genome assembly GCF_042957125.1 of Streptomyces sp. NPDC008125. NCBI lineage: Bacteria > Bacillati > Actinomycetota > Actinomycetes > Kitasatosporales > Streptomycetaceae > Streptomyces > Streptomyces sp. NPDC008125. The sequence goes on along the minus strand of NZ_JBIBHR010000004.1, from coordinate 477,541 downwards.
TGACTGGTGTTGGCCGAGCCGAAGATGCTGGAGCTGCCCCAGTAGTTGCCGTGCACGAAGGTGCCCGAGCTGGAGAGGCGCATGGCGTGCGGGACGTCCTTGATGTCGTACTCGCCCTTGCCGTCGTCGTCGGTGAAGCCGACGGTGGCGCCGTCCATCCGGGTCTCCTTGTACTTCTCGGAGATCACCATCTGACCGTTGTACGTGGGGTTGTCGGGCGAACCGGCGGAGATCGGGATCGTCCTGACCGTCTTCCCGTCCTGGGTGACGGTCATCGTGTGCGCCTTCGCGTCGACGGTGGAGACCTGGTTGCGGCCCACCTTGAACGTGACCGTCTTCTGCTGCACGCCGTAGACGCCGTCCGCGCCCTCGACACCGTCCAGCGCGAGCTTCAGCGTGACGGTGGAGCCGCTCGTCCAGTAGTCCTCGGGGCGGAGGTCGAGGCGCTGCGAGTTGAACCAGTGGCCCTCGACTTCCTGGCCGCTGCTCGACGTGACCGTGATGCCGGCCTGGACGGCCGACTTGTCGGTGATCGCCTTGTTGAAGTTGATCGAGACCGGCATGCCGACGCCGACGGTGGAACCGTCCTCGGGGGTGAAGTTCCCGATGAAGCTGTTGTCGGGCGAGACGGTCGTGAAGGAACCGTTCTCGTGGGCCTCTCGGCCCTTGGAGTCCTTCGCCGAGGCGATGACCTTGTACGTGGTCGAGCGCTCCAGCTGGGCGGCGGGCTTCCAGCTCTTCCCGTCCGCGGCGAGCGTGCCCTCCACGGCGTCCCCGTCGGCGGTCGTCATGGTGACGGTGGTCAGCGTCCCCTTGGCGACGGTGACCTTGGCCGCGTTGTTGATGCTGGCGTTGGTGGAGCCGTTCTTCGGCTCGATCGATATCTGGGCCTCGGAGACGTCCTGGGCCGCGGCCTCGTCGACCGCGGTCTGGGACTTCTGAGAACTGCCGGCACCCGTGGGACTCGAATCGTCGCCGCCGCTGCACGCCGAGAGCACCAGCACGCCGCCGAGCAGGGCGGACGCGGCCATGAGGCCCTTGCGCCGCTTGCTGTCCGTGATCACACGCTTCTCCATCGTTGCCAATTCCCCAAAATCCCCGTAACGGCACCGCCAGATGCGGGTCCCCGTCAATGTTCCAGAACCCCGGTCGGTGGCGATCCGTTCCACATCCGCACGGGATGTGGGGAACACCACTCATCGACGCGTCCCCGGCGGCCTTGGTTCCCGCCTCCGCGTGTCCGGCCCGGCGCGGTTCCGGTCCGGGCCGGCGCGCGGCCCGGAAACGGCGTCCTCACTGGTCGGACCGGTCGCCGCGGACGGCTGTCCGCGTGGTCGCCCCTTCCGTTCTCCTCGGCTGCCGGCCTCCCCCGTCCCGGCCCCGGCGCGGAGCCGGGGCCGGAGCCGGGCTATTCCTTCCCGCTCTCCGCGTCGTCGTCCTCGTCGTCGTACTCGTAGCCGTCGTCGTCATAGCCGTCGTCGTCGCCCTCGTCCTCACCGTCGTACGCGTCGTGCTCGACGGCCTCGCTGCTCCACGATGCCTGCGCGAGCTCGATCCCGGGCACGGCCCCGACCAGGTCGAACGGGTCGATCAGTGAAGCGAGCGCCTCTGCGGCGTCTGCCCGGACAAGGGACTCGGCATGCCTGCGCTCCTGGTCGGCCCCGTCGTCGTCGGGGTCGGGGAGCGCGTCCTCGTACTCGGCTGCGACCGCTTCCAGGGCGGTGCCGGTGAGGGCTTCCAGGTCGGTGACCTCCACCACCAGCTCCACCTGGAGGCGGACGAACGCGGGCTGCGGAGCGTCCTCGGCGCCCGGCTCCCGCGCGTCCCGGGCCAGGCCCCGGGCCATGTTCTGTGACGTGCTCTCGGAAGTACTCATGGGCCGGAGCGTAGGGCTCCGGTTCACGTGCGTACCAGCGACCCGCTGCGGGCGGCTCCCGTTCGCGGGGAGGTCCGCGTGCGCGGCGAGCCCCGCGTCCGCCGGAGCGGCACGTCCCCGGGGGCCGTACGCGCCGGGGCCGGCCGGTGCGCCCTGATGAAGGTCGTACCATCGGCCCACGGGGGTCAACTCAAGGTCGTCGTCAGGGGATCGAATCTGTGACCATCACTCGTCGCACACTGCTGACCGTCTCCGCCGCAGGCATCGTGCTGGGCGCGCTCTGCTTCGTACCGTCGGCGAAGACCACGGCCGACACGCACACGGACGCCGCGTCGGCGAGAACCGCGGCCACCGTACCGGTGGGGCGGACGGACGGGTCGTACGGCTCGTCGAGCCGGGAGTTCGCCCAGGCGGACTCCGGGTCCGGCACGGGGGCCACGCCGTATCTGATCGGCGGCACGGTCCTGCTGGGCCTCGGCGCGGGGTACGTCGCCCGCTCGGACCGCCGGTCCTCCTCGCCCGCGTGACATGACGGCCGCCGCCCGGCCGCCCTCCCCCGGTTCCGGAGGGCGGGCGGGCCGGGCGGGGCCGGGTGCGTCAGCCCAGCGGTCCGGTGACCCGCTCCACGGCCCGGACCAGCCCGCCGCCGCGGACGAACGCGTCCGCGGCGGCCAGGTCGGGGGCGAGGAAACGGTCCGGCCCCGGACCCTCGGCGCCCGCCTCGCGCAGCGCCTCCACGGCGGCGCGGGAGGCGAGGGCGGGGAACAGCCCTCCGGCGGCGCGCAGTTCGACGGCGCGCGCCGCCGCGTACAGCTCGACCGCGACGATCCGGGAGAGGTCGTCCACGGCGGTACGGAGCTTGCGCGCGGCCGACCAGCCCATCGAGACGTGGTCCTCCTGCATCGCGGAGGACGGGATCGAATCGGCGGACGCGGGCACGGCCAGCCGCTTCATCTCGCTGACCAGGGCCGCCTGGGTGTACTGAGCGATCATCAGACCGGAATCCACCCCCGCGTCGTCGGCGAGGAACGGCGGCAGCCCGTGCGAGCGGTTCTTGTCCAGCAGCCGGTCGGTGCGGCGCTCGCAGATGGAACCGAGGTCGGCGGCGACGATCGCCAGGAAGTCGAGGACGTACGCCACCGGGGCGCCGTGGAAGTTGCCGTTGGACTCCACCCGCCCGTCCGGCAGCACCACCGGGTTGTCGACGGCGGAGGCGAGCTCCCGGTCCGCGACCGTGGCGGCGTACGCGAGGGTGTCCCGGCCCGCGCCGTTGACCTGGGGCGCGCAGCGTACGGAGTAGGCGTCCTGCACCCGGGGCGCGTCGTCCTGGTGGTGACCGGTGAGGCCGGAACCCTCCAGCACCCGCAGCATGTTGGCGGCACTGACGCCCTGCCCGGGGTGCGGGCGGATGGCGTGCAGCTCGGGGGCGAGGACCTTCTCGGTGCCGAGCAGCGCCTCCAGCGAGAGCGCGGCGGTGATGTCGGCGCTGGTGTAGAGGGCGCGCAGGTCGGCGAGGGCCATCACCAGCATGCCGAGCATGCCGTCGGTGCCGTTGAGGAGGGCGAGGCCCTCCTTCTCGCGCAGCTCCACCGGGGCGATGCCGTGCTCGGCGAGGAGTTCGGCGGCGGGGCGCACGGCGCCGTCCGGGCCCTCGGCCTCCCCCTCGCCCATCAGCGCTAGGGCGCAGTGCGAGAGCGGGGCGAGGTCGCCCGAGCAGCCGAGCGAGCCGAACTCGTGGACGACCGGGGTGATGCCGGCGTTGAGGAGGTCGGCCATGGTCTGCGCGACCTCGGGGCGTACGCCGGTGTGGCCGGAGGCGACCGTCTTGAGCCGGAGGAACATCAGCGCGCGCACCACCTCGCGCTCCACGTGCGGGCCCATGCCCGCCGCGTGCGAGCGGACGATGTTGCGCTGGAGGCGTCCGCGCAGCTCGGGGCTGATGTGGCGGGTGGCGAGGGCGCCGAAGCCGGTGGAGACGCCGTAGACGGGTTCCGGGCGCGCGGCGAGCGCGTCGACGGTCCTGCGGGCGGCGGCGAGGGCGTCCAGGGCCTCCGGGGACAGGACCACGCGAGCGCCCTCACGCGCCACGGCCAGGACGTCCTCGGCGGTGGTTCCGGAGGTCCCCACCACGACAGTGTGCATATCCATATTCAGGACCCTACGCACTGAAACTGGCCATGTCACCAGTGCTCGGCGGGTTGACCCCTTACCGGCGGCCCGCCCCGGCCGCGGCGCGCCCCAGCCGCTTTACCGGCGGCCCGCCCCAGCCGCTCTCACGGCAGGTTCCCCCGCAGCCTCCGGCGGTCGTGGGCCGGGGTGGGCGGAGAGTCGGCGAGCCGCATCACCTCGCCGTCCCGCCCGGCCACCACCGGCCCCACCGCACGGTCGGCCTTCGCGCGGTACTGCGCGGCGTCGGCGAGCCGGAAGAGCCGCCGGGCCGAGTGGACCGGCCCGATCGGGTCGCCGGTCGAGGCGACCCCGCAGGCCACCCCGTCGCCCAGCTCCAGGGCTGCGGCGCGTTCGCACAGTTCCCCGGCCACCCGGATCACCTCGTCCGCCCCGGGCCCGACGGAGATCAGGCAGAACTCGTCGCCGCCGAGCCGGGCGGCGAGGGCGTCCGGCAGCATGGCCCCGCACCGTGAGAGCACCGAGCCGAAACGTTCCAGCAGACGGTCGCCGACCGCGTGGCCGTGGGTGTCGTTGACCGACTTGAGCCCGTTGAGGTCGCAGACCACCAGGCTGACCACGACCCCCTCGGCCCGGTGCCGCTCCACCGCCTCGTCCAGCCGGATGTCCACCGCCCGGCGATTGGCGAGGCCGGTCAGCGGATCGGTGAAGGCGAGCTTGCGCACCTCCTCCAGCCGCTCGGTCTGCGCGATGCCCGCCGCGACCACGGCCGCGAGCACCGTCGCGAAGTCGGCGTCGTCCCGGTCGAAGACGGGTGCCCCGGCCGGGCGGGCCACGTACAGCTCGCCCCAGGCCCGGCCGTGCAGCACGATCGGCGCGACCACGCAGCACCCCCGGCCGCGCCGCTGGAGCGCGGCCACCCGCTGGTGGCAGAACGGGCGGGCCCCCCGGGCCGGCGCGCCGCCGCCCGGGTGCTGCCCCTCCGCGGTCTCCACCCAGGCGTCGGGTTCACCGCCGCCCGCCCAGCGCTCGTGCAGGAACTCGGTGATCTCCGGGAACCGGTGGACGGGGTAGGCCTCCTCCTCGGGGAACTCCTCCTCCCCCTCGGCCCGCTCCCCCGCGTTCACCAGGACGCGGAGCCTGCCCCGGTCGCGCTCCCACACGGAGAGCGCGGCGAAGGAGCCGCCCAACGCCTCGCAGGCGCCCAGGGCCGCGGCCCGCCACGACTCCTTCGCGGTGTAGGCCGCCGCCATGGTCTGCGCCAGCGACACCACCGCTCGCAGTCGCACATCGTCACCATCCATCGCACCAGCTTATGTACGTATGAGCTGGTGCGATCACCCGACAAATTCCGGCCGGGCCGGTGAACGTACCCGGCCGCCCCCCGCCGCCGTCACGTTGCGTCACCCACCCGGAAGGGCGCGGCACGGCCCGGGTCACCCCAGCCCCGGCCACCGGGGCGCGCGCTTCTCGTTGAACGCGGCCACGCCCTCCGCGCGGTCGCCGGAGAAGGCCACCGACCGCCAGGCCGCGTCCTCCACCTCGAGCCCCGTCCGCAGGTCGAGCCCGTGGCCGAGCCGCAGGGCGCGCTTCGCCGCCCGCAGCCCGACGGGGGAGTTGGCGGCCATCCGCCCGGCCAGCGCCAGCGCCGCCTCCCGGTCCGTGCCCTCCGCCACCAGCTCGTCCACCAGCCCCAGGGCGTGGGCCTCGGCCGCCTCCACCCGGCGCGCGGTGAAGATCAGCTCGGCCGCCCGGGCCGCGCCCACCCGGCGGGGCAGCAGCTGGGTGCCACCGCCGCCAGGGATCACCCCGACCGACACCTCGGGCAGCCCCACCACGGCGGTTCGGTCGGCCACGATCACGTCGCAGGAGAGCGCCAGCTCGAAGCCGCCGCCGAGCGCGTAGCCGTGCACGGCGGCCACGGTCGGCATCGGCAGCTCCAGCACCCCGGTGTACGCGGCGCGCGAGACCGGCCGCTGCCGCCCCAGCTCGGCGTCGCTGAGGGAGTTGCGCTCCTTGAGGTCCGCGCCGACGCAGAAGGCGCGCGGGCTGCTGGAGGAGACGACGGTGACGCGTACGTCCGGGTCGGCGCCGAGCGCCTCGCAGGCGGCGGCGACGGACCGGGCCATCTCCGAGGAGACCGCGTTCATGGCCTTCGGGCGGTCGAGCACCAGCTCCGCGACGTACCCGGACTCCGTGTGGCGCCGTACGACGACGAACTCCCCGAACCGCTCCTCGGACGTGACACTCATGGGTTCCATCCCTCCGGTGGTGGTGTTCCGGGGGAGCTTAGGGCGTGCCGGGCGTCGCGGACCCGGTCAGGATCCGCCGGACACGCCCAGGGGGCCGGGGCGCGGCCGGGGCGAACCGGAACGGCCTCAGCGACCGCCCTCGCGCGGGGCGCGCCGGGTCAGCATCCACGGCTCGACCACGCCGAGCCCGCGTACCGGCCGCTGCCACATGGGCTGGAGCTGGAAGCGGTAGGCGGGCAGCGGCGGCTCGTCGGTGAGCGTCCGGCCCTCCTTCTCGGCGATCCGGGCCCGCTCGGCCGCGGCGGCGATCTCCTCGGCTGCCCTGGCCTCGGACTCCGGGGAGTCGCCCGTACGGATCAGCTCTTCGGCGAACGCCCCGTCCACCAGGACGGCGTCCTTCGCGGCTATCGAGGTGAGCCTGCTGGCCAGGTTGACGGTGGTGCCGAAGACATCGCCCATCCGGGTGGTGACGGTGCCGAAGGCGATGCCCACGCGCAGCGCGGGCATGGTCGTGTCGGCGGACATCGCCTCGATGAGCCGGAGCGCGATCTCGGCGGCCGTACCGGCGTCGTCGGCGGCGAAGAGCACCTCGTCGCCGAGGGTCTTCACCAGCCGGCCGCCGTGCGCGGCCACCAGGTCGGCGGCGGTCGTCTCGAAGGCCTCGACGAGTTCGCCGAGCTCCTCCTCCTCCAGCCGCCGGGTGAGCCGGGTGAACCCGACCAGGTCGGCGAAGCCCACCGCGAGCCGCCGGTCCACCATCTCCTCGTCGTCCTGGGCCTGCACGACCCGCCCGGTGGAGGCGGCCAGCTGGCGACGCCACACGTAGACGAGGAACTCCTGGAGCTCCGGCAGCAGCAGTTCGACCAGGGGGTACGTGACCTCGGTGCGGGTCATCCCCGGCTCGGGAGGCTCGGTGAGGCCCTCCAGGAAGGAGTCGATCTGCCATTCGGCGAGGCGGGCGGTGGTCTGGCCGGTGGAGCGGGCCACCTGGATGGCCATCGGCTCGCTGAGCAGCCCGGCCTCCACGAGGCCGGCGAGGCGGCGCAGCGCCAGCACGTCGGCCTCGGTGAGCGCCTTGGCCTGGCCGATGTCGGCGAAGCCCATGGCGCGCCAGAACCGCGACGCCAGGTCCATGGAGACACCGGCGGTACGGGCCGCCTGGAAGGGGGTGTACTGGCGCTCGGCGCCGAGAATCAGCTGTTCCAGCCGGATCGCCAGCGGGTCGTCGGTCGGTTCGGCCGTGTGATCGACCTCGTGATGGGGCGTGGCATGGACCGAGGGGTCCGACGGCGGCCTCGCGCCCGCGTCCGAACCCGTGTCACCGACGGTCACTGCCCGCCTCCTGCCCGTTCCCTGCGCACTGCCCCGGCGATCTGTGATCTGTCGCTGGATCGCCTCAACGATACGGCAGGTGTGCCCTGGCTCACGTCCCCGATGGCCCGGTACGGGTGCGTCGGACGTGACAACTCACGCTTTCGCACCCCGGCGCGCGCCGCGTTCACCCGTCCGGGCGGCGCGTGTTCACTCTCCGTACGCCCCCTCGCGCACATGCGCACGATCCACACACATGCGTGCGCCCTCCTCCGCTCCGGCCGTCCGCCGTCAGACCAGTCCGCCCGCCGCGCCGCGCAGGTGCACGATGTCGCCCGCCGAGACCGGCTGCTGGAGTCCGTCGCCGGTGGAGAGGACGAGACGGCCGTCGCCGTCGATCGCGACGGCCTGCCCGACCACCGAGCGGCCGCCCGGCAGCTCGGCCCTGACGGTGCGGTCGAGCGTGGCGCAGCCGGCCGCGTACGCCGCCTGGAGCCCGCTGCGGGCCGCGTCGCCGCCCGCCGCGCGCCACTCGCCGTACCACTGCTCCAGCGAGCGCAGGACGGCCCGCAGCAGGGTCTCGCGGTCGAGCGAGACGGCCTCGGCGAGGGCGAGGGAGCCGGCGGTGGGGGCGGGGAGTTCGTCGGCGCGGAGCGAGACGTTGATGCCGAGGCCGACGACGACGCCGTCCCCGGCGCGTTCGGCGAGGATGCCGCCGGCCTTGCGCTCCACGCCGTCGACGGTCACCAGCAGGTCGTTGGGCCACTTCAGCGCCATGTCCACCCCGGCGGCGCGGGCCAGGCCGGTCGCGGCGGCGACCCCGGTGAGCAGCGGCAGCCAGCCCCAGTGCTCCACCGGCACGTCGGTGGGCGTGAGGTGGACGGAGAGGAAGAGCCCGGAGCGCGGCGGGGCGGTCCAGACCCGGTCGAGCCGGCCGCGTCCGGCGTTCTGCACCTCGGCGACGAGCACCGCGCCCTCCGCGGGCGGGTTCGCCGAGGCCGCCCGGGCGGCGAGGTCGGTGTTGGTGGAGCCGGTCTCCTCGACCACGTCGAGCGAGGTCCACAGCGCGCCCGGCCGCAGCAGTCCGCGGCGGAGCGCGGTGGTGTTCAGGGGCGGCCGGTCCAGGTCCGACCAGCGGTTCGAAGGCGCATCCGGAGGTGTCATGCAAGTAACCCTAGGTGTGGCAAAGGACGCACTGCCGATCCGTGGGGCCGCCGATACGCTACGGGGCAGTAGCTGTACAGGAACGAGGGCTTCCCGCGGGTGCGTGCCGGGCCCGTCCCCGGGGGCCGGGCCCCGTCATGTCCCGTCACCAGGCAGGGAGCCGCCACCCGATGTCCGAGCCGCAGACCGACATCCACACCACCGCGGGCAAGATCGCGGACCTGCAGCGCCGTATCGGCGAAGCCACCCACGCGGGTTCCGAGCGCGCGGTCGAGAAGCAGCACGCGAAGGGCAAGCTCACCGCGCGGGAGCGGGTGGACCTGCTGCTGGACGAGGGTTCGTTCGTGGAGCTGGACGAGTTCGCCCGCCACCGGTCCACCAACTTCGGGATCGAGAAGAACCGCCCGTACGGGGACGGGGTGGTGACCGGGTACGGCACGGTCGACGGCCGCCCGGTGTGCGTGTACTCGCAGGACTTCACGATCTTCGGCGGCTCGCTGGGCGAGGTCTACGGCGAGAAGATCGTCAAGGTCATGGACTTCGCGCTGAAGACCGGCTGCCCGGTCATCGGCATCAACGACGGCGGTGGCGCCCGCATCCAGGAAGGGGTCGCGGCGCTCGGGCTGTTCGCCGAGATCTTCCGGCGCAACGTGCACGCCTCCGGTGTGGTGCCGCAGATCTCGCTGATCGTCGGCCCGTGCGCGGGCGGCGCGGTCTACTCCCCCGCGATCACCGACTTCACGGTGATGGTCGACCAGACCTCGCACATGTTCATCACCGGGCCCGACGTCATCAAGACCGTCACCGGCGAGGACGTCGGCTTCGAGGAGCTGGGCGGAGCCCGTACCCACAACACCACCTCCGGTGTGGCGCACCACCTCGCGGGCGACGAGAAGGACGCCATCGAGTACGTCAAGTCCCTTCTGTCGTACCTCCCTTCCAACAACCTCTCCGAGCCTCCGGCCTTCCCGGAGGAGGCGGACCTGGAGACGACGGACGAGGACCGCGAGCTCGACACGCTGATCCCGGACTCGGCGAACCAGCCGTACGACATGCACACCGCCATCGAGCACGTGCTGGACGACGCCGAGTTCCTGGAGACCCAGGCGCTGTTCGCGCCGAACATCATCACCGGCTTCGGCCGTGTGGAGGGCCACCCGGTGGGCGTGGTCGCCAACCAGCCGATGCAGTTCGCCGGCTGCCTGGACATCGACGCCAGTGAGAAGGCCGCACGTTTCGTCCGTACCTGCGACGCGTTCAACGTGCCGGTGCTGACCTTCGTCGACGTGCCGGGCTTCCTGCCGGGCGTGGACCAGGAGTACGGCGGCATCATCCGCCGCGGCGCCAAGCTGATCTACGCCTACGCGGAGGCGACCGTCCCGCTGATCACGGTCATCACCCGCAAGGCGTTCGGCGGGGCGTACGACGTGATGGGCTCCAAGCACCTGGGCGCCGACGTCAACCTCGCCTGGCCGACCGCCCAGATCGCCGTCATGGGCGCGCAGGGCGCGGTGAACATCCTGCACCGCCGCACCATCGCGGCCGCCGAGGACCCGGAGGCGACCCGCGCGCAGCTGATGGCGGAGTACGAGGACGCGCTGCTCAACCCGTACGTCGCGGCCGAACGCGGTTACGTGGACGCGGTGGTCATGCCCTCGGACACCCGCAAGCACGTGGTGAAGGCGCTCCGGCAGCTGCGCACCAAGCGCGAGTCCCTGCCGCCGAAGAAGCACGGCAACATCCCGCTGTAGGAAGCGCGCGGGTTCACGAGCACGGAACGGATGGGAGCCACCATGATCAGGGTCGTACGGGGCAACCCGACCCCCGAGGAACTCGCCGCCGCCCTCGCGGTGGTCCGGGCGCGCGCCGCTTCGGCGGCGGCGGTGCCGGACCCCGGGGCCCCCGCGTCGCACGCGCCGTGGTCCGACCCGGCGCGGATCGCCCGCACCGCCCGGCCGTCGCCGGGGCCGGGGGCCTGGGCGCGCACGTACTGGCCCGCCTGAGCGGCCGGGGTCCGGTCGCCGAGGGTGACCGGACCCCGGCGAACGGGTGGTTGAGTACCCGTACTCAGGCAGGACCGCGGCGGGCGGAGCAGGATCGGACGCATGCTCTGGTCCGACCCCGACGACCGCCCGCCGAAGGAACTGCGCGACGCCCAGGAGATGCTGCGGCGCGCGGGGTTCCTGCTCGCGCTGGCCATGGTGGTGGGGATGTTCGTGGTCGGCCTGCGCTGAGCCGTCGGACCGCGCTCAGAGCGTGACGGCCCACAGGACGGTCTCGCCCACGGCCACGGCGCCCACGGCGATCCAGCTCAGCACCGTGGCCCAGCGCGGGAAGCGGTGGCGGTCGGGGGCGGGTGCGCTCCGGTTGTGCCACATCCACCAGAGCGTGCCGGCGCGCACGGCGAGCGAGACGACGCTCAGCGTGAGGCGGATGGCCCGGTTGTCGGTGGCCCCGATCCCGAGGGCGAGAAGCAGGTTCGGCAGCAGGAGCCAGGCCACGGCGATCCACCTGCGCTTCCGGCTCCACCACGGCGACAGGCACAGCGCGACGCCGGCGCCGAAGGTCAGGAGGAAGACGGGGAGGGTCGCCACGGCGGCGGTCTCGTCGCCCGACGGGAGCCGGCTGAGGACGCTCACCAGGCTGCCGGCCGCCAGACCCCCCACGATCAGGCCGGGGCTGCTCCACCAGGGGGCCTCTCCGTCCGGCCGGTCCCCCGCCACGGCGGCCGTGTCGATCTCCTCCGGGGCACCTGGTCCGGCCAGGTCGAGCTGGTGGTCGGCGGCATGAGCCTTCATGGCGGTCTGCTTTCGGTGGAAGAGCACGGAAGTCGGAGGCGCCGGGGGGGGCCGGCGCACGGCCGCTGGTGGTCAGTAGGGGGCGGTGCGGTGGCGCAGTACGCGGAGTGCGGCGGCGGCGAGCAGGGCCGCGGCGGCGAGCACCAGCACGCTGGAGGCGATCTGGTAGCCCCAGTAGTCGCCGGGCTTCAGGGCGTTCATGAGGAAGCTGTCCTGCGGGAGGGCGTCGTAGAACTGGAGGCCGAGCACGCCGCCCAGGTGGAACCCGTCGACCTTGGAGAACAGGGGGAAGTCCACCAGCAGCACCGCCCGGGAGCGGACCAGCGCCCCGGCGACCAGCCAGGTGAGGACGGGCGCCGCGACGAGCGCCGGCAGGGTGCGGCGCAGGAGCGTGCCGGCCAGCGCGCCGGCCGCGACTCCGAGGAGGACGTGGGCGACGGTCACCGGGCCGATCGTGTAGTAGGCGTTCTGCCGCTCGGCGCCGTAGGTGAGCAGGCCGAGGCGGAAGCCGTGCACGGCGCTGATCCGGTACAGCACGACCGGGGGGATGGTCACCGCCGCGAGGATCGCCGCGACGACCGCCCAACGGACGGTGAACCACCGCCGGGGCGTGACCGACTGGGTCAGCGCGAGGACGACCCGCCGGCTCTCCCACTCCCGCGCGGTCAGCACGGCGGTGACGATCGCGGCGAGCAGGGCGGGCTGGAAGGCGAGGGACGCGCCGTCGTTCACGAGCTGCCCGGTCACCTGGTGGGCGTCGTGCGCGTAACGCCCGAAGTGGTACTCCTGGCCGCCGACACGGTCGCGCAGGGCTATGGCGTCGGCCCAACTGCCGTAGTGGTGGAGGACCGTGGCGCAGACCCGGACGGCCGCCAGGGCGAGGACGAGCGCGACCCACCGGTACTGCCGCAGCGCGATGAGCACGAGCGGCAGGCGGCGTCCGGGCGCGCGGGTGGGCCGGGTCGGGGCGGTGGTGGTGGCGCTCATGCGGCGTGTTCCTTGCTGAGGGCGGCCGGGGTGGCGGCGTGGCCGGGGGCGGCGGGGGTGAGGTGGGCGAGGACCAGCTCCTCCAGCGAGGGGGTCCGCGCGTCCCACCCGGTGGGCAGCGGGCCGGCGGAGCGGATGAGGGCGCTGGTGCCACGTCCGGCCGGGCGGGCCTCGACGACGGTGTGACCGCCGAGGCGGTCGGGGCCGCCGGGCACGGTCACCACCGCGTGGGAGAAGGTCAGTTCGTCGATGTCGCCGCTGAGCCGGACCGCGCCCCGGTCGAGCAGGAGCAGGTGGTCGCAGACGTCGGCCAGCTCGGAGATGATGTGCGAGGACATCACCACGGTGGTGCCGGTGTCGGCGACGTGCGCCATGAGCAGCCCCATCACCTCCTGTCGCGCCAGCACGTCGAGGTCGGCCATCGGCTCGTCCAGCAGCAGCAGGTCGGCGCGCTTGCCGAGGGCGAGGGCCAGGGCCAGCCGGGTGCGCTGGCCGCCGGAAAGGGTCCCGACCCGGTCGTCCCCCAGGGGCTCCGCGATCCGCCCGGCCAACTCCGCGTCCCAGTTGGCCTCGTTGGTCGCCGCGCCCAGGCGCAGCGTCTCGCCGACCGTGAACCGGGGGAACAGGGGGCGGTGTTGGGCCAGGTACGCGACCCGCGGGTGCCCGGCCGCCGGCGGTCCGCCCAGGACGTCCAGCGTTCCCGACGTGGGCCGCCGCATACCGGCCGCCAGCTCCAACAGGGTCGATTTCCCTGCGCCGTTGGGTCCCACCAGGGCGGATATGCCGCCTGCGGGCACGTCGAAGGTGCAGTCGTCGAGGACGTCGCGCCCCTTGCGCCCGAATCTCCGGGTGACCCCGCGGGCGGCGAGCGCTGCGTCAGGGCTGCTGGTGGGGAAGGGCATCGGATTCCTTCGGAGGGTAGAGGTCGTCCAGCACGTCGGCGAACAGGGCGGCGAGGTCGTCGCGTTCGGCGCCCTCGGCGGCGGCCCGGGCGGCCACGTCCGCGAGCGCCGCCCGCCAGGGCGAGTCGGCCGAGGACGCGCCGAGGGTGCCGGTGACGAAGGTCCCGTGCCTGCGCCGGGTCTCGACCAGCCCCTGGGACTCCAGCTCGCGGTAGGCCTTGAGCACGGTGTTGGGGTTGAGGGCGGTCGCCTCCACCACCGCCCGGGCGGTGGGCAGCCGGTCTCCCGGCTTCAGCAGACCCAGTCGGAGCGCCTGCTGGACCTGCTGGATGATCTGGACGTAGTTCGGCACGCCGCTGCGCCGGTCGATCCTGAAGGCGAACCCCATGGCGTCACCTCCCGTATGACCAATGAACTAGTTCAATGATGCATTGAAGGGTCCGGGCACGTCAAGGCGACCGGACGGCGGACGGACCCACGCACGGAGGGACGTGCGGCCCGGTGACCCGTCACCGCCGCACGAGGGGCGCCCGGGCACCACGGGCGGCACCCGCCCCGGGACCTACGATGTCCGGCATGACTGCTCAGCGCCGGCTCGTGCTCGCCTCCGCCTCCCCCGCCCGTCTCGGCCTGCTGCGGCAGGCGGGCTTCGCCCCCGAGAAGATCGTCAGCGGGGTGGACGAGGACGCCCTCTCGGCCCCGACCCCCGGCGAACTGGCACTCGTGCTGGCGCGGGCGAAGGCCGACGCGGTGGCGGCGCTCCCCGAGACGGCCGGGGCCCTGGTCGTCGGGTGCGACTCGGTGCTGGACCTGGACGGGGAGGCGCTGGGCAAGCCCGCCGACGCCGAGGAGGCCACGGCCCGCTGGCGGGCGATGCGGGGGCGCGCGGGGGTGCTGCGGACCGGCCACAGCGTGATCGACAGGGCGAGCGGCCGTACGGCGTCCGCGACCGCGTCCACCGTCGTCCGCTTCGGCGAGCCCACCGACGCCGAGATCGCCGCCTACGTGGCCACGGGCGAACCGCTGTACGTCGCGGGGGCGTTCACCCTGGACGGGCTCTCGGGCCCGTTCATCGACTCCATCGAGGGCGACCACTCCAACGTGATCGGGCTCTCGTTGCCGCTGCTGCGCCGACTTCTCGGCGAACTGGACGTCTCCATCACGGAGTTGTGGGCCTGATCACAGGCGGGGCCGGGGGCTCCGCGACAGGGGCGCGACCCTCGGGGCCGCCGGAGCCGTCCACGCCGTCACCCTCGGCTCCACGGGCCCGGCGCCCGGGGTCGTAGCCGATCAGCGTGCCGACGAGCAGCGCCAGCGCGACCATCAGGCAGCCGAAGGCGAACCAGCCGACCAGGCCCACCGCCAGGGCCCCGAGCACCCCGTGCGCAACGGCGGTGAGGATCAGCGCGAGCCGGCCCACCCGGCCCGGGGAGCGGTCGCGCACCGCGGCGGTCAGTGCGACGAGGGCGACGATCACCAGCAGCGCCGCCGAGACGCCGCCCATCACCCGGGCGCCGGTACTCATGACCCCGGACTCCAGCCCGGCCAGGGACATGTTCTGGTTCTCCGCCACGGTGGCGAGGACGGTGTTGACGATCGCCACCCCCGCGGCCTCGGCGAGGAGCACGAGCGCGGTCACGACGGCCACCGGTCTGCGCACCACGGCGCCACCCCCTGTTACCCATAGTTACGTCCGACACCGCGGACCCTACTAACGGGTAATCATCTGGACAAGAGCGTGCGCACGGTCGGGGTCCTTCGGCCGCATGGCGAGGGATTTCTTCATCCATTCGTGGGGACCCGACAAAGAAAAGCCACCGGTCGTTGCACCTACGGACAGAGACCTGAACCACACCTGGTGGCTACTGTGCGGTTAAGGATCGCGGCGTACCGTGGTCCGACAAGGGATTTTGCGACTTCGGAGGCCTCGAAATCACACTCCGTGTGGGCAAGCTCACCACTGGGGACGAGTCGTACGGCCGTGTTGGTAGTCCCTAAACTCAGCTTGTTCCTAGGAGGGAGTCATCGTGCGCAAGGTGCTCATCGCCAACCGTGGCGAAATCGCTGTCCGCGTCGCTCGGGCCTGCCGGGACGCCGGGATCGCCAGCGTCGCCGTCTACGCCGATCCGGACCGGGACGCTCTGCACGTCCGCGCGGCCGACGAGGCGTTCGCGCTGGGCGGTGACACCCCGGCGTCCAGCTACCTGGACATCGCCAAGGTGCTGCGCGCCGCCGCCGACTCGGGCGCGGACGCGATCCACCCGGGGTACGGATTCCTGTCCGAGAACGCGGAGTTCGCGCAGGCGGTGCTGGACGCCGGGCTGACCTGGATCGGCCCGCCGCCGCACGCGATCCGCGACCTCGGCGACAAGGTCGCCGCCCGGCACATCGCCCAGCGCGCCGGTGCCCCGCTCGTCGCCGGCACCCCGGACCCGGTCTCGGGCGCCGACGAGGTCGTGGCGTTCGCGCGGGAGCACGGCCTGCCCATCGCCATCAAGGCCGCCTTCGGCGGTGGCGGACGCGGCCTGAAGGTCGCCCGCACCCTCGAAGAGGTCCCGGAGCTCTACGACTCCGCCGTCCGTGAGGCCGTCGCGGCGTTCGGGCGGGGCGAGTGCTTCGTCGAGCGCTACCTCGACAAGCCGCGCCACGTCGAGACCCAGTGCCTGGCCGACCAGCACGGCAACGTCGTCGTCGTCTCCACCCGCGACTGCTCGCTCCAGCGCCGCCACCAGAAGCTGGTCGAGGAGGCCCCGGCCCCCTTCCTCACCGAGGAGCAGAACGCCCAGCTGTACGCCGCGTCGAAGGCGATCCTGAAGGAGGCCGGCTACGTCGGCGCCGGCACGGTCGAGTTCCTCGTCGGCACGGACGGCACGATCTCCTTCCTGGAGGTCAACACCCGGCTCCAGGTGGAGCACCCGGTCACCGAAGAGGTCACCGGCCTCGACCTGGTCCGCGAGATGTTCCGGATCGCCGACGGCGAGGAGCTGGGGTACGGCGACCCGGCCGTACGCGGTCACTCGTTCGAGTTCCGTATCAACGGCGAGGACCCGGGCCGGGGCTTCCTGCCCGCCCCGGGCACCGTCACCACCTTCGACGCGCCGACCGGCCCCGGTGTCCGGCTCGACGCGGGTGTCGAGTCCGGCAGCGTCATCGGCCCCGCCTGGGACTCGCTCCTGGCGAAGCTGATCGTCACCGGTGCCACCCGTGAGCAGGCGCTCCAGCGCGCCGCCCGCGCGCTCGGCGAGTTCACCGTCGAGGGCATGGCCACCGCCATCCCGTTCCACCGCGCGGTCGTGGTGGACCCGGCGTTCACCTCGGACCCGTTCCGCATCCACACGCGCTGGATCGAGACCGAGTTCGTCAACGAGATCAAGCCCTTCACCACGCCCGCCGAGGCGGACGAGGACGAGGGCAACCGGGAGATCGTCGTCGTCGAGGTCGGCGGCCGGCGCCTGGAGGTCTCGCTCCCCTCGTCGCTGGGCATGAGCCTGGCACGCACCGGCCTGGCGGCCGGCGCGAAGCCGAAGCGGCGCGCGGCGAAGAAGGCCGGCTCCGCGGCCTCGGGCGACACCCTCGCCTCCCCCATGCAGGGCACCATCGTCAAGGTGGCCGTGGAGGAGGGCCAGGAGGTCAAGGAGGGCGACCTCGTCGTCGTCCTGGAGGCCATGAAGATGGAGCAGCCGCTCAACGCGCACCGCTCCGGCACGATCAAGGGCCTCAGCGCCCAGGTCGGCAGCTCGCTGTCGTCCGGCGCCGCGATCTGCGAGATCAAGGACTGACCTGCGGGACTGCCCTCGGGCTCTCCCCTCGGGGCCCCGCCCGGTCCGTACGCCCACCCCGTACGGACCGGGCGGGGCCCCGGTGCGTTCCGGCCCCGTGCGCGGGGGCGAAGGGCCCAGGACCCGGTCCGGGGGCGGGCCCGGGCGGGGGCGGTGGCATCCTGGAGCCGAGGAGACCCGGGAGGACGACCCACCATGGCCAGCGTGACGCCGCCGAGCGCGGCACCGATTCCGGACCCCGACGGGGCAGGTCCGGGTTCGCCCGTGCCCGTCCCCGCGCCCGGACGGCCGATGCGCGCCGACGCCCGCCGCAACCACGACCGGCTGGTCGGCGAGGCCCGTACTCTCTTCGCCGAACAGGGCACCGACGCCTCGCTGGAGGACCTCGCCCGGCGCGCGGGCGTCGGGATCGGCACGCTGTACCGGCACTTCCCCACCCGGCCCGCGCTGATGAACGCGGTCTTCCAGGACGCGCTGAAGGACCTGCTCGACCGCTCGTACGCCCTGGCACGGGCCGAGCAGCCCTGCCACGCCCTGGTGGAGTGGCTCGGCTGCATCGTCCGGCACGCGGGCGAATACCGGGGACTGGCCCGGGCGCTGCTCACCGCCTCGCGGGACGACACCTCGGCCCTGGCCCCCTGTCACATACCGCTGCGGGAGGCGGGGGCCCGGCTGCTGGCACGGGCGCAGGAGAGCGGGGCCGTGCGGGCGGACGCGTCGATCGACGATCTGATGCAGCTGACCAACGCCATCGCACTGGCCGCCGAGCAGAACCCCGAGGACCCGGAGCTGGCCGACCGGTTGCTCCTGCTGACACTCCAGGGGCTCAAGAGCAGGCCGGAGGGGGCGCCGGGGGCCTGAGGCCCGGTACCGCCCCGAGATCCCCGTCGGGCCCTGCGGGCGGCGGTCCCGAACCGGCGGCGGACGGGCGCGTCCGGATCGGCTACGTCTACGTGACGGTCCGGTTCGAGTCCTTCGGGTGTCCGGCCCGCCGCCGCGCGGCACGCACGCACGCACGCACGCACGCACGCACGCCGGAGCGTCGGCGGAACGGCCCGGTGTCCCGCCCCTCAGCGCCGCCGCAGGTCCGCGACGCGGGCGCGCTCCGGGGGTCCGGGGTCTGCGAGCACCGCGGCGCCGCGCAGCTGCTGTCCCAGGCCGCCGTTCTGGGTGCGGCGCTGGCCCGGCAGCGGCATGTCGCGCCGGGGTCTGCCGTTCGGCGGGGCGCTCTCCAGGCCGGTGGGGCCGGAGTCGGCGTCGCCGCCCGCCAGGGTGATCTCCACGCCCTGGTCGGCCAGGGCCTGGATCTCGGCGGCGGCCCGCTCGTCGTGCAGCGGTGGTTCGTCGGTGACCAGCCGGGTGACCAGTTCCGTGGGAACCGTCTGGAACATGGTGTCGGCGCCCAGCTTGGTGTGGTCGGCGAGTACGACGACCTCGGCGGCGGCCTGCACCAGGGCCCGGTCGACGCTGGCCGAGAGCATGTTGGACGTGGAGAGTCCGCGCTCGGCCGTCAGCCCGCTCCCGGAGAGGAAGGCCCGGGAGACCCGCAGCCCCTGGAGGGACTGCTCGGCCCCGCTGCCCACCAGGGCGTAGTTGCTCCCGCGCAGGGTGCCGCCGGTCATCACGACCTCCACGCGGTTGGCATGGGCCAAGGCCTGGGCGACCAGCAGGGAGTTGGTGACGACGGTGAGGCCGGGCACCCGCGCGAGCCGGCGGGCCAGCTCCTGCGTGGTCGTACCGGCGCCGACGACGATGGCCTCGCCCTCACCGACCAGTGCGGCCGCCGCGTCGGCGATGGCCGTCTTCTCCGCGGACGAGAGATGGGATTTCTGCGGAAAGCCGGACTCCCGCGTAAAACCGCCCGGCAAGACCGCACCGCCGTGCCGGCGGTCGAGGAGTCCTTCTGCCTCCAGTGCCCGCACGTCCCGCCGTACGGTCACTTCGGAGGTCTGGACGACGCGGGCGAGCTCACGGAGCGATACCGCCCCGTTGGCGCGCACCATTTCGAGGATCAATTGACGACGTTCTGCAGCGAACACAGAACTGACAGTAACCTGACCCGCGCGCGTTTTCAGCGCATTGGGCCGAATTGCAGAAGTTGGCAACGAAGTGGGTCATCAAGTGATATACGCGAGCCCGATGTTGTCAGACTTGCCCGCGGAGTCGCCGTCCGTCGCCCCCGGATTGACTGGAACGTGCACACAACTGGTCGGGGAGCGGTCAGATGCGATCCGTCCGTTGCCCAACAGCCCCCGTCACGACGGCAGTTGCCGGCGCGCGGGGGCGGTCGCGCGGGGTGACTAGACCTCGCCGTCGAGCTTCCGGGTGTGCAGCTGGCGCGCGACCTCGGCGATCGAACCCGACAGGGACGGGTACACGGTGAACGCGTTCGCGATCTGTTCCACCGTCAAGTTGTTGTCGACCGCGACCGAAATCGGATGAATCAGCTCACTGGCGCGCGGCGCGACGACGCAGCCGCCGACCACGATGCCGGTGCCGGGGCGGCAGAAGATCTTGACGAAGCCGTCGCGGATGCCGAGCATCTTGGCGCGCGGGTTGCGCAGCAACGGGAGCTTGACGACCCGGGCCTCGATCCTGCCCGCGTCCACGTCGGCCTGGGTGTAGCCGACGGTGGCGATCTCCGGGTCGGTGAAGACGTTGGAGGACACGGCCTTGAGGTTCAGCGGGGCCACCGCGTCGCCGAGGAAGTGGTACATCGCGATCCGGCCCTGCATCGCGGCGACCGAGGCCAGCGCGAAGACGCCCGTGACGTCACCGGCGGCGTAGACGCCGGGGGCGCTGGTCCGGGAGACCTTGTCGGTCTTGATGTGGCCGGACTCCCTGAGGTGGACGCCCGCTTCCTCCAGGCCCATGCCCTCGGTGTTCGGGATCGCGCCGACCGCCATCAGGCAGTGCGTGCCGGAGATGACCCGGCCGTCCGCCAGGGTGACCTCGACCCGGTCGCCGACCCGCTTGGCGGCCTGGGCGCGGGAGCGGGCCATGACGTTCATGCCGCGGCGGCGGAACACGTCCTCCAGCACGGCGGCGGCGTCCGGGTCCTCGCCCGGCAGCACCCGGTCGCGGGAGGAGACGAGGGTGACCCGGGAGCCGAGCGCCTGGTAGGCACCGGCGAACTCGGCGCCGGTGACGCCGGAGCCGACCACGATGAGCTCCTCGGGGAGCTCGTCGAGGTCGTAGACCTGGGTCCAGTTGAGGATGCGCTCGCCGTCGGGCTGCGCGTCCGGGATCTCGCGGGGGTGGCCGCCGGTGGCGATCAGCACCGCGTCGGCGGTGAGCCGCTCCTCGCTGCCGTCGGCGGCGGTCACCACGACCTGGCGGGAGCCGTCGGCGGCCTGCAGGCCCTCCAGGCGTCCGCGGCCGCGCATCACCCGGGCGCCGGCCCGGGTGACGGAGGCGGTGATGTCGTGGGACTGGGCCAGCGCGAGGCGCTTGACACGGCGGTTCACCTTGCCGAGGTCGACGCCGACCACCCGGGCGGCCTGCTCCAGGGCCGGGGTGTCGTCGGCGACGATGATGCCCAGCTCCTCGTAGGAGGAGTCGAAGGTCGTCATGACCTCGGCGGTGGCGATCAGGGTCTTGGAGGGGACGCAGTCGGTGAGTACGGACGCGCCGCCGAGGCCGTCGCAGTCGACGACGGTGACGTCCGCCCCGAGCTGGGTGCCGACCAGTGCCGCCTCGTAGCCGCCGGGGCCGCCGCCGATGATCACGATCCTGGTCACGAAATGTCCGCCTCGCGTGGTGTCATCCCGCGGCCGTCTGCCGTCCCGGCCGGGGTCCGGGGGATCGCCCCGGGGGAATGCAGTACGTACTCCATTGTCCCGCACGCGCCAAAGTGCTTCGCCCCGGGTCCCTCCATCCGGGCGGCGGAGCCGTCCTCGCAGCTCGGGCGGGGTGGCCGGAACGCATCCGTGCGGCCGTGCGCCGTTCGCTCTCCCGGGCTGTTCCCGCGAGGAGTCCGGCGCGTCGCTCCGCATCTCCCGTACCCTCGGACTCATGTCGCTCTACGCCGCGTACGCCGGCAACCTCGACGCGCGGCTGATGACGCGCCGCGCACCGCATTCCCCGCTGCGCGGTACGGGCTGGCTCAACGGCTGGCGGCTGACCTTCGGCGGGGAGCAGATGGGCTGGGAAGGGGCGCTGGCGACGGTCGTCGAAGCGCCGCGCTCCCAGGTGTTCGTCGCGCTGTACGACGTCGCGCCGATGGACGAGGACTCGCTGGACCGCTGGGAGGGTGTCGGCCTCGACATCTACCGGCGGATGCGGGTGCGCGTGCACACCCTGGACGGCGAGGAGCCGGCCTGGATGTACGTGCTCAACGGCTACGAGGGGGGTCTGCCCTCCGCCCGCTACCTCGGCGAGGTGGCCGACGCGGCGGAGTCGGCCGGAGCCCCGCACGACTACGTGATGGAGCTGCGCAAGCGCCCCTGCTGACGCGTTCCGGAGCCGGCGACCGCCGGACGCCGGCACGTCGGGGACACGCCCTCGCCGCACCCGCCCGAGGAGCCTCGCCCACCCCCACGGGCCCCTTCCGTTCACCGGTCTGCCGCCTCTCGTCGTACGAAAATACGAAAGGATCGGACAGATGGTGTGCCGGTCCATCTACGCGCGTAGGGATTCAGCGGTTACCCTCGTCCGGTGAACGCATCTGTTATTCCGGACAACATCCAGGACGACCCGCACGCGGTGGCCGCCGAGGCCGCCGCCAGGCTGCGGGAGCTGACCGGCGCCGAGACCCACGACGTGGTCCTCGTGATGGGGTCCGGCTGGGGGCCCGCGGGCGATGCGCTCGGTATCCCGGACGCCGAGTTCCCGGTGACGCACCTGCCCGGATTCCCGCCCCCGGCGGTCGAGGGGCACGGCGGCACGGTCCGCTCCTACCGCATCGGCGGGAAGCGCGTGCTGGTCTTCCTCGGCCGCACCCACTTCTACGAGGGACGCGGCGTCGCCGCCGTCGCCCACGGCGTCCGTACGGCGGTGGCGGCGGGCTGCCGGACCGTCGTGCTGACGAACGGCTGCGGCGGTCTGCGCGAGGGCATGCGCCCCGGCCAGCCGGTGCTGATCGGCGACCACATCAACCTCACGGCCACCTCCCCGATCATCGGCGCCAACTTCGTCGACCTGACCGACCTGTACTCCCCCCGGCTGCGGGCGCTCTGCCAGGAGATCGACCCCTCGCTGGAAGAGGGCGTGTACGTGCAGTTCCCCGGCCCGCACTACGAGACCCCGGCCGAGATCGGCATGGTCCGTGCGATGGGCGGCGACCTGGTCGGCATGTCCACCGTGCTGGAGGCCATCGCCGCGCGCGAGGCGGGCGCGGAGGTGCTCGGCATCTCGCTGGTGACCAACCTCGCCGCGGGCCTGTCCGGCGAACCGCTCAACCACGAAGAGGTCCTGCAGGCCGGCCGTGACTCGGCCGCGCGCATGGGCGACCTGCTGGCCCGCGTGCTCGAACGCATCTGACCGGCCGGAAAACGCGTCCGGCCGGCCCGGTGGCGCTCCGCCCCGCACGACGGGACGGGCCGCCCCCGGGCCGCGCCATCCGCTCCCCCGGCACTCCCCGCACCACCGGCACCCCCGCATTCCCCGAAAGGTGGACCCCGTGCACCACGACGACCTCCTCGAACGGGCCAGGGCCTGGCAGGCCGAGGACCCGGACCCCGAGACGCGGGAGGAGCTGGGGCGGCTGATCGCCACGGACGGTCCCGAGGCCCGCGCCGACCTCGCCGCGCGCTTCGCCGGCACCCTCCAGTTCGGCACCGCCGGTCTGCGCGGGGAGCTGGGCGCCGGTCCGATGCGGATGAACCGGGCCGTGGTGATCCGGGCCGCGGCGGGTCTCGCCGCGTACCTCAAGGCCCAGGAATCGCCCGGGCAGGACGCCGGGCTCGTCGTGATCGGATACGACGCGCGCTACCGCTCGGCCGACTTCGCCCGGGACACCGCCGCCGTGATGACCGGCGCCGGGCTCCGCGCCGCCGTCCTGCCGCGCCCGCTCCCCACCCCGGTACTGGCGTTCGCCATACGGCACCTGGGTGCCGTCGCGGGCGTCGAGGTCACCGCGAGCCACAATCCGCCGCGCGACAACGGCTACAAGGTCTACCTCGGCGACGGCTCGCAGATCGTGCCCCCGGCCGACGCGGAGATCGCCGCCGCCATCGCGGCGGTCGGCCCGCTCGCCGGGGTGGACCGGCCCGAGGACGGCTGGGAGGTCCTCGGCGACGAGGTCCTGGACGCCTACCTGGCCCGTACCGACGCCGTGCTCTCCGCCGGCTCCCCGCGCACCGCCCGGACCGTCCACACGGCGCTGCACGGCGTCGGCACCTCGGTGCTGACCGCCGCGTTCGAGCGGGCCGGGTTCCCCGCGCCGGTACTCGTCGCCGAGCAGGCCGAACCCGACCCGGCGTTCCCGACCGTCGCGTTCCCCAACCCGGAGGAGCCGGGCGCGATGGACCTCGCCTTCGCGACCGCGCGCCGGACGGACCCCGATCTGATCATCGCCAACGACCCGGACGCGGACCGCTGCGCCGTCGCCGTCCCGGACCCGGCGGCCGGGGGCGGCTGGCGGATGCTGCGCGGCGACGAGGTCGGCGCGCTGCTCGCCGCGCACCTGGTGGACCGGGGCGCCGAGGGTGTCCTCGCCGCCTCGATCGTCTCCTCCTCACTGCTGGGCCGGATCGCCGAACGGGCCGGACTCGGGTACGAGGAGACGCTCACCGGCTTCAAGTGGATCGCCCGCGTGGACGGACTGCGGTACGGCTACGAAGAGGCGCTCGGCTACTGCGTCGACCCGGACGGCGTACGGGACAAGGACGGCATCACCGCCGCGCTGCTCGTCACCGAGCTGGCCTCGGTGCTCAAGGAGCGCGGCCGGACGCTGCTCGACCTGCTGGACGACCTGGCCCTCGCGCACGGGCTGCACGCGACCGACCAGCTGTCGGTCCGGGTGGAGGACCTGTCGGTCATCGCCGACGCCATGCACCGGCTCCGCGAGCAGCCGCCGACCGCGCTGGCGGGGCTGGCCGTCACCTCGGCCGAGGACCTTTCGAAGGGGTCGGCCGAGCTCCCGCCCACGGACGGGCTGCGCTACCGCCTGGACGGCGCCCGGGTGATCGTCCGCCCGAGCGGGACCGAGCCGAAGCTCAAGTGCTACCTGGAGGTCGTCGTGCCGGTCGCCTCGGCGGACGGGCTGCCGGCCGCGCGGGCCCGGGCGGCCGAACTGCTCGCCGGGATCAGGCGGGACCTCTCCGCCGCGGCCGGCATCTGACCCGCCGCCCCCGGGCGCACGTACGAGCGGAGCGGGCCGGTACCTCCACGGGGAGGCACCGGCCCGCTCTCGTACGCGTCCCGCGCGACACGCGGGCGTCACGTCGTGGCGAAGAGCACCACCAGGGCGAGACCGCCCGCGACGGCGGGGCCGATGATCTCCCACGCCCAGCGCACCGAGGCAGTCACCTCCTGGGCGCCGGCGGCACCCCGGGTGGCGGCGTCCTCCTCGGCGAGCGTGCGCAGTTCCCCGACCGCCCGGTCGGCCACCGCGGGGCGCACCTGCTTCGCCGCCGCGCCTTCGCGCCGGGCGGCGGACGACTGGCGCACCGCCCGCTTGCGGTCGCGCAGCGAGACGGGCAGCGCCCATACCTGGTACTTCTTCCCGTCCGTGGTGAACAGCTCGGTGGAGTACGCGGCGCGGACGTCCGCCATCCGCGACCACGGCAGCACGATGGTGCGGAACGGGTTGCGGATCAGGACGTGGCGGGCTCCGGCGAGTACGGCGGGGCGCAGCGTGAAGGCGACGACCAGCGGCGCGACCAGCACCGCGCCCGCGAGCGCCAGCCAGGGCGCGCGCCCCTCCCCGTTGACGAGCGCGTCGCCGAGCAGCCAGGCGAGCAGCAGGAGCAGCAGGACGCCTGTCACCGTCGCGGGGGTGGACCGGTAGGTCCGGTCGGCGTAGGTGGGCTCGCCAGGGGGCGTGGAGCTCGTCATGGCCCGATTGTGCCTGACGCCCGGGCGCGGGTGCGGAGTGGCTCCGGTGCGGGGCGGCGCGGATACGCGGTAGCTCAGGTGCGGGAGTGGCCCGGAGAGCGCGCGTACCGGGCGTGCGGGGCGCCCGCGCGGAGGCGTGTGGTGGTCCTTACCCCCCTGTACAGGCTGCTACGCGCGTAGATATGCTCCTCTGGTGACCATGCCCACCACTGCACCCGCATTCTCCGGCGCGACCGCGTCCGACGGTGCGCTGCGCCGCTTCCTGCACGGGCTGCCCGGCGTCGACGCCGTCGGCCTGGAAGCGCGCGCCGCCTCGCTCGGCACCCGGTCGATCAAGACGACGGCCAAGGCGTACGCCATCGATCTCGCCATCTCGATGATCGACCTGACGACGCTGGAAGGCGCGGACACCCCGGGCAAGGTCCGGGCGCTGTGCGCCAAGGCCCTGCATCCCGACCCGACCGACCGGACGACCCCGCGCACCGCCGCGGTCTGCGTCTATCCCGACATGGCGGCGACCGCCGTCGCCGCGCTGGCCGGCTCCGACGTGAAGGTGGCGTCCGTGGCGACGGCCTTCCCGGCCGGCCGTGCGGCGCTCGACGTCAAGCTCGCGGACGTCCGCGACGCGGTGGCGGCCGGGGCCGACGAGATCGACATGGTGATCGACCGGGGCGCGTTCCTGGCGGGCCACTACCTCAAGGTGTACGAGGAGATCACGGCCGTGAAGGCCGAGTGCGGCACCGCCCGCCTCAAGGTCATCTTCGAGACCGGCGAGCTCTCCACGTACGACAACATCCGCCGGGCCTCCTGGCTGGGGATGCTGGCCGGGGCCGACTTCATCAAGACGTCGACCGGCAAGGTCGCGACCAACGCCACCCCCGCGAACACCCTGCTGATGCTGGAGGCCGTCCGCGACTTCCGGCTCCAGACCGGCGTGCAGGTCGGGGTGAAGCCCGCGGGCGGCATCCGTACGACCAAGGACGCGGTCAAGTTCCTGGTCCTGGTCAACGAGACCGCGGGCGAGGACTGGCTGGACAACCACTGGTTCCGGTTCGGCGCCTCCGGCCTGCTGAACGACCTGCTGATGCAGCGCCAGAAGCTCAGCACCGGCCGTTACTCCGGCCCCGATTACGTGACGGTGGACTGATCCCCATGGCATCTGCATTCGAGTACGCGCCCGCCCCCGAGTCGCGGTCGGTCGTCGACATCGCGCCTTCGTACGGCCTGTTCATCGACGGCGAGTTCACCGAGGCCGCCGACGGCAAGGTCTTCAAGACCGTCTCGCCGAGCAGCGAGGAGGTCCTCTCCGAGGTCGCCCGCGCGGGCGAGGCGGACGTGGACCGCGCGGTCCGGGCGGCCAGGAAGGCGTTCGAGAAGTGGTCGGCGCTGCCGGGCTCCGAGCGCGCCAAGTACCTCTTCCGGATCGCCCGGATCGTCCAGGAGCGCAGCCGTGAGCTGGCGGTCCTGGAGACGCTGGACAACGGCAAGCCGATCCGCGAGACCCGCGACACGGACCTCCCGCTGGTCGCGGCGCACTTCTTCTACTACGCGGGCTGGGCCGACAAGCTCGACCACGCCGGTTTCGGCGCGAACCCGCGCCCGCTGGGCGTGGCCGGCCAGGTCATCCCGTGGAACTTCCCGCTGCTGATGCTGGCGTGGAAGATCGCACCGGCGCTCGCCGCGGGCAACACGGTGGTCCTCAAGCCCGCCGAGACGACCCCGCTCTCCGCCCTGTTCTTCGCGGACGTCTGCCGCCGGGCGGGGCTGCCGAAGGGCGTCGTCAACATCCTCACCGGGTACGGCGACGCGGGCGCGGCCCTCGTCGCGCACCCGGACGTGAACAAGGTCGCCTTCACCGGCTCGACCGCCGTGGGCAAGGCCATCGCCCGGCAGGTCGCGGGTACGGACAAGAAGGTCACCCTGGAGCTGGGCGGCAAGGGCGCCAACATCGTCTTCGACGACGCCCCGGTCGACCAGGCGGTCGAGGGGATCGTCACCGGCATCTTCTTCAACCAGGGCCAGGTCTGCTGCGCGGGCTCCCGCCTGCTGGTGCAGGAGTCGGTCCACGACGAGGTGCTGGACGCGCTGAAGCGGCGGCTGTCCACGCTGCGTCTCGGCGACCCGCTGGACAAGAACACCGACATCGGCGCGATCAACTCCGCCGAGCAGCTCGCCCGGATCACCGCGCTGACGGAGACGGGCGAGGCGGAGGGCGCCGAACGCTGGACCGCGCCGTGCGAACTGCCCTCCTCCGGCTACTGGTTCGCCCCGACGCTCTTCACCGGGGTCACCCAGGCCCACACGGTCGCCCGGGACGAGATCTTCGGCCCGGTGCTCTCCGTGCTGACCTTCCGCACTCCGGACGAGGCCGTCGCGAAGGCCAACAACACGCAGTACGGCCTGTCGGCGGGCATCTGGACGGAGAAGGGCTCCCGCATCCTCGCGGTGGCCAACAGGCTCCGGGCGGGCGTCGTCTGGGCCAACACGTTCAACAAGTTCGACCCCACCTCGCCGTTCGGCGGGTACAAGGAGTCGGGCTACGGCCGCGAGGGCGGCCGCCACGGCCTGGAGGCGTACCTCGATGTCTGAGCACGGATCGACCAACGGCTCCGCGTCGCGGCGTCTGAGCGTCTTCAAGACCTACAAGCTGTACGTCGGGGGCAAGTTCCCCCGTTCCGAGAGCGGCCGGGTGTACGAGGTGACCGACTCCAAGGGCACGTGGCTGGCGAACGCCCCGCAGTCGTCCCGCAAGGACGCGCGGGACGCGGTCGTCGCCGCCCGCAAGGCATTCGGCGGCTGGTCCGGTGCGACCGCCTACAACCGGGGCCAGATCCTGTACCGCGTCGCCGAGATGCTGGAGGGCCGCCGGGACCAGTTCGTCCGCGAAGTCGCGGACGCGGAGGGGCTGTCGAAGTCCAGGGCCGCCGCCGTGGTGGACGCCGCGGTGGACCGCTGGGTCTGGTACGCGGGGTGGACGGACAAGATCGGCCAGGTCGTGGGCGGGGCGAACCCGGTCGCCGGGCCCTTCTTCAACCTGTCGACGCCCGAGCCGACCGGTGTGGTCGCGGTGCTGGCGCCGCAGCGCTCGTCGTTCCTGGGGCTGGTCTCGGTGATCGCCCCGGTGATCGCCACGGGGAACACCGCCGTGGTGGTCGCCTCCGCCGACGCGCCGCTGCCCGCGCTCTCGCTGGGCGAGGTGCTGGCCACCTCGGACCTGCCGGGCGGCGTGGTGAACGTGCTCTCCGGCGCCACCGCCGAGCTGGCGGCCCCGCTCGCGGCGCACCAGGACGTCAACGCCATCGACCTCACGGGCGCCGGTGCGGATCTGGCGAAGGAGCTGGAGATCGCGGCGGCCGACAACCTGAAGCGCGTACTGCGTCCACAGCCTGTGGACGGCGACGCGGCCGAAGCCGACTGGACCGCCGACCCGGGTACGTACCGGCTGACGGCGTTCCTGGAGACCAAGACCGTCTGGCACCCCACGGGCGCGCTGGGCGTCTCCGGGTCGTCCTACTGACGGTCGCGCGCCGCTGACGGCACGGTCGTACGCGGCCGGCGGGGCCGGTCCTCACCCATGGCGGGGAGGACCGGCCCCGCCGGCGTGTCAGCGGATCAACGCGCCCCGGTGACCAGCCCGGTGACCTGGCCCACCACGGGCAGGTCACGGAGCGCCCCGCCCTGGGTGAGGTGGTCGGTGACCAGGGCGGTGGAGACCGGCTTGAAGTCGGCGACCTGCGTGCCGACGGCGTTGTCCAATGGGTCGGTCCCGGTCTTGGCCAGCGGATCGAGCTGGAGCGCGGTGACGGGGGCGAGGCTGTTCGACAGCGCGCCGGTCACCGCGGGCAGGGCGGCGTCCGTCACCGCCGACACGGCGGCCTGCGCGCTGTCGCTCGCCTCGGTCACGGCCTCGGGCGTGGCCGCCTGCGCGGACGCGGCGCCCGCGCCGAGGGCGGCGCCCAGCGCGGTGACGGTCAGCCCGGCGCGCAGCAGGACGTGCCGCGAGGGCTTGGTTCGTGCATGACGTGCCATTTTTCCCACCTGATCGACTTCGTATCGGTAGTCGTGCGTGCGCGCAGAGTAGTGGAGATGTGATGCTCGATACCAACAGGACCTCCGAGGGGTCCCCTGCTCGGGTCATGCCTCACACTTTTGTTCTGTGAGTTCCCAACCGATCCCGACGCGCGTCGTCCTGCTGACAGGACCCTCCGGCTCCGGGAAGTCCTCCCTCGCCGCCCGCACCGGTCTTCCGATGCTGCGGCTGGACGACTTCTACAAGGAGGGCAACGACCCGACCCTGCCCCAGGTCACCGGCAGCCCGGACATCGACTGGGACTCCCCGGAGTCCTGGGACGCCGAGGGCGCCGTGGCCGCCATCGCGGAGCTCTGCCGCTCGGGCCGCACCCACATACCGGTCTACGACCTCGCGACCAGCTCCCGTACGGGCACCGAGGTGCTGCACATCGACCGCTCGCCGCTCTTCGTCGCCGAGGGGATCTTCGCGGCGGACATCGTCGCGCGCTGCCAGGAACTGGGGCTGCTCGCCGACGCGATCTGCCTGCGCGGGCGCCCGTCGACCACGTTCCGCCGACGGCTGCTGCGGGATCTGCGCGAGGGCCGCAAGTCGGTGCCGTTCCTGCTGCGGCGGGGCTGGCGGCTGATGCGCTCGGAGCGCCGGATCGTAGCCCGCCAGACGGCGCTCGGCGCCCACCCGTGCGGCAAGGAGGAGGCGCTCGGCCGCCTCGCCGCCGCAGCCGCGGGCCGCTGCCGCCGCACCCCGGCGGGGAGCGGCGCGGCGTAGGACGGCGGGCGGGTGGCGGGAACGACGAACGGGGCCGTACCGGGCCCCCCAGCCCGTACGACCCCGCCGTTCCCCCCGTCGCTCGCCGTTTCCCCCCGGAGCGGCGAGCTCCGTCGTTCCCCCGTTTCCCCCGCGGGCCCCGTTTCCCCCGTGGGCCCCCGTTGTTTCCCCCGTAGCCTCAGGCCACCAGCTCGCCGAAGGACTCCTTCTCGTCACGTCCGAAGCTGAGGACCTCGTCCTCGCGCAGCCGGCGGAGCGACCGCCAGATGCTGGACTTCACCGTGCCGACACTGATGTCGAGGATGGCCGCGATCTCCGGGTCGGTGCGCCCCTCGTAGTAGCGCAGGACCAGCATGGTGCGCTGGAGTTCGGGCAGCCGGGCGAGCGCCTGCCAGAGCACCGCGCGCAGCTCCGTGCCGCGCATGGCGTCCGAGTCGCCGACCGTCTCGGGCAGCTCCTCGGTCGGGTACTCGTTGAGCTTGCGGCGACGCCAGGCACTGATGTGCAGGTTGGTCATCGTGCGGCGCAGGTAGCCGCCGACGGCCGCCTTGTCGCTGATCCTGTCCCACGCCCGGTAGGTCGAGAAGAGGGCGCTCTGCAGCAGGTCCTCGGCCTCGAACCGGTCGCCGGTCAGGTGGTAGGCGGTCGCGTACAGGGAGGCGCGGCGCTCCTGGACGTAGGCCGTGAACGCCGCTTCGGCATCCTCGACCGGCGCCTGGGGCGTCCGCTCCCCCGTGATGCCCTCCCCGTACGCGCTTCCCCCGTGTCCCCCGTACGTGCCCGGTCCGTCCCCCGTGGCGTCGGTGACCGGCGCCTGGGCCGGGTGCTGACGCCCGGTGCCGCGAACGCACCCCCGTCCGTTCACCGCACCGGACTTCTCCGGACCCCGGCCGACATCGTGGAGACGCGTGACAACTGCGCTTGAGCCGGTGCGTTGCAGTTGCAGTGCGTTCATCGTGCGCCTCCCCGTCGTGGAGTCCGTTCGAACCGTGTGCCATTGAGTCTGGCCGGGCAGTTTCTCGGCACTGTCCGCCGACTGTCACAGAGCTGTCACAGGCCTCGTGCGGTCGTAACCGTCACAACTGGGGCCGCTCACGCACAGGAAGTCGCCCCCGGCGGTCGAACTGGGGCACCACCATGGGACAGAATGGCCTGCGTGCCTTTCCTGTTGCTGATCGAGGACGACGACGCCATCCGCACGGCCCTCGAACTCTCGCTGTCACGCCAGGGCCACCGAGTGGCCACCGCGGCGACGGGAGAGGACGGCCTGAACCTCCTCCGGGAGCAGCGGCCCGACCTGGTGGTGCTGGACGTGATGCTGCCGGGGATCGACGGTTTCGAGGTCTGCCGCCGCATCCGCCGCACCGACCAGTTGCCGATCATCCTGCTGACGGCCCGCAGCGACGACATCGACGTCGTGGTGGGCCTGGAGTCGGGTGCCGACGACTACGTGGTGAAGCCCGTGCAGGGCCGGGTGCTGGACGCGCGCATCCGGGCCGTACTCCGGCGCGGGGAGCGGGAGTCGACGGATTCGGCGACCTTCGGGAACGTGGTCATCGACCGTTCCGCCATGACGGTCACCAAGGACGGGGCGGATCTCCAGCTGACCCCGACCGAGCTGCGGCTGCTCCTGGAGCTGAGCCGCAGGCCAGGACAGGCCCTGTCCCGGCAGCAGTTGCTGCGGCTGGTGTGGGAGCACGACTACCTGGGCGACTCACGGCTCGTGGACGCGTGCGTGCAGCGGCTGCGGGCGAAGGTGGAGGACGTGCCGTCCTCGCCGACGCTGATCCGTACGGTGCGCGGTGTGGGCTACCGGCTGGACTCGCCTCAGTGAGTGGACGTGCCGGGCGCGGGGTCCGTGCGGGACTCCGCTGGAGCAGCCTGCGGCTGCGGCTGGTCGTGGTGTTCGGCCTGGTGGCCCTGACGGCAGCGGTGTCCGCGTCGGGGATCGCTTACTGGCTCAACCGCGAGGCGGTGCTGACGCGTACGCAGGACGCGGCACTCGGGGACTTCCGCCGGCAGATGCAGAACCGGGCGGCGTCGCTGCCGTTGCAGCCGGCCAAGGACGATCTCCAGTCCGCCGCCGTGCAGATGGCGGACAGCGGGCCCGGGTACGCGGTGCTGCTGGAGGACGAGCGGGACGGCGGGAAGCCGATCGTCGGCTACTCCGACCTGGATTACTTCACCAAAGTGGACGTGCCGGATTCGCTGGAGCGCCAGGTCTCCGCCCAGCAGCGGCTGACCTCGGGCAACACGTACGAATACCACCTGTTCTGGCAGCGTACGAGCATCGACGGCACCCCGTACCTGGTGGCCGGGACGCGGATCATCGGCGGCGGCCCGACCGGTTACATGCTGAAGTCGCTCGACCAGGAGCGTCAGGACCTCAACTCCCTCGCCTGGTCGCTGGGGATCGCCACCACGCTGGCGCTGATCGGCGCGGCGCTGCTCGCGCAGGCGGCTGCGACGACCGTGCTGCGGCCGGTGCAGCGGCTCGGTGAGGCGGCGCGCAAACTGGGCGAGGGGAAGCTCGACACCCGGCTCGTCGTGTCCGGTACGGACGAACTCGCCGAGCTCTCCCGGACGTTCAACCGGGCGGCCGGTTCGCTGGAGAAGAAGGTCGCGGACATGAGCGCGCGGGAGGAGTCCAGCCGACGCTTCGTCGCCGACATGTCGCACGAGCTGCGCACCCCGCTCACCGCGATCACCGCGGTGGCCGAGGTGCTGGAGGACGAGGCCGACAGCCTCGACCCGATGATCGCGCCGGCCGTCCACCTGGTGGTGAGCGAGACCCGGCGGCTGAACGACCTGGTGGAGAACCTCATGGAGGTCACCCGCTTCGACGCGGGCACGGCCCGGCTGGTCCTGGACACGGTGGACGTGGCCGACCAGGTCACCGCCTGCATCGACGCGCGGGCCTGGCTGGACGCGGTGGAACTCGACGCGGAGCGCGGCATAATGGTGCGGCTCGACCCTCGGCGCCTCGACGTGATCCTGGCGAATCTGATCGGCAACGCGCTGAAGCACGGCGGTTCGCCCGTGCGGGTAGGCGTACGCACCGAGGGCGAGGAACTGGTCATCGAGGTACGCGATCACGGGCCGGGGATTCCCGAGGACGTGCTGCCGCACGTCTTCGACCGGTTCTACAAGGCGAGCGCCTCCCGCCCGCGCTCCGAGGGCAGTGGCCTCGGGCTGTCGATCGCCATGGAGAACGCGCTGATCCACGGCGGCACCATCTCGGCGGCCAACTCCCCGGACGGTGACGGCGCGGTGTTCGTCCTGCGGCTTCCCCACGCCGAGGACGAGAGTGCCACGCACGACGCGAACGACGCCGGTGACGGCGCGGACGGCGAGGAGTCATGAGGCGGTTGAGCCCTGCGGACGGGCGGCGGAACCGGGTGGGCGTGCGGCGCCCGCTCACCGGAGTGGTCCTCGCCGTGGCCGCCGCCGCGCTGGCCGCCGGGTGCGGCATCCGGTCCACCTCGGTGCCGGTCGACGCGGGGGCGGCGCCCTCCCGGGTGCCGTGCCGCACCAGCGGTACGGACTCCGGAGGGCGGGACGCCGATGATCGGGTGCGGGTGTACCTGGTCTGCGCCTCGGAGCTGGTGACGGCCGACCGGGCGATCGCCGGCACCGACCGGGGCAGCGGCCGCCTGGGCCTGGCACGGGCGCTGCTGGCCCAGATCCGGCAGTCGCCGCTCGCCTCGGAGCGGCGGGCCGGTTTCACCACCGCCGTCCCCTCGGACCTGAGCGTCGGGGAGGGCGCCCCGGACGATCCGGCGGGCGCCCTGCGGCTGAGCGCCCAGCCGGAGGACCTCTCCTCCGAGGCGCTGGCCCAGGTGGTCTGCACGTTCGCCGAGGAGAACACGCTCGCCACCGGCGGCGCGGTGCTGCTGGGCGGTCCGAGCGACGACTACGCCCCCCGCGGTTACCTCTGCACGTCGGAGACGAGGACCCGGCCGCAGAACGTACCGACCGTGAGCACGCCGTCGCCGTCGCCGCCCCGCTGAGCACTTCTCCCCGCTGGGCACTCCGGCCCGCCGAGCACTTCTCGCCGCCGGGCACTTCTCGCCGCTGGGCGCTCCGGTGGGGTACGCCGCTGGGGATGCTGGTGCGGCAGGTGGCGGCGTGGCAGGTGGGGCGCGCCGGGGGCGCGCGTCCCGTGGTCTGCGCCACTTCCAGCTGTTTGCCCGGAACCGTTCCCTCAGGACCGGGCGTCTAGGGGGGCGTGCGTCAAGGTCCCGGCGGTAAGGCCGTCACCCTGTTCCGCGTGGTGGGGTTCACGCTTCTCCTCGCGCATCTCGTGCTCGTCGGGTGGCTGACCCTGCGTCCCCTGGACGTCCCCTGGATGAGCGCCGCGAACTTCACCCCGCTGGACGGCATCAAGGCAGACCTCGCACTCGGCCCGGGAGCCGCGGTACGGCGCATCGGCGCGGGGCTGCTGCTGCTCGCGCCGCTCGGGTTTCTGCTGCCGATGGCCGACGCGCGCCTCGCCGTCTCCCCGTGGGCGTCGCTGGTCCGTACGACCGCCGCCGGGGCGCTGATATCCCTCGCCATCGAGCTCGGGCAGACCGGGGTGCCCGGACAGGTGGTCGACATCGACTCGCTGCTGCTGAACACCGTGGGCGTGCTGCTGGCGCACCTGCTGGTGGTGCCGTTGGTGCGGGCCCGGCTGCGTCGTCGGCGGCGCCGGGTCCCCGCGCCGGAGGGCGGGGAGGTGGCCGCTGGGACCCTTCAGGGCGCGACCCCGACGATTACCAGGGTCGGGGTCGCACCGTAGAGGGAGGCCCCGTCCCCGCCGGTGGAGCGACCATGGATACATCGGGAGCGCCACAGCGGCTGCTCCCCCGACGGTTCACCGAGGAGCCATCATGGCCGGATTGGTTCGCCCCGTTGACGGACGCATGATCGGTGGAGTGTGCGCGGCGCTCGCACAGCGCTTCGGCACCTCCGCGACGACCATGCGCGTCATCTTCCTGGTCTCGTGTCTGCTGCCCGGCCCGCAGTTCCTGGTCTACCTGGCGCTGTGGATCCTGCTGCCCGGGGAGAAGTCCTCGTCGGGCACCACGTCCGCGACGGCCTGGTGACGCGGGTACGACGGGGGACAGCGTCTGCGCCGGTCAACAGCACGGAACACGCGGTGGGGCACCCGGCCTGACAGGCCGGGTGCCCCACGGGCGTACGAGCGTCCCTCGGGGGGCGCCGGAGGGTCAGCCGCCGATGGGGAGGCCGTTCGCGGTCAGGCCCTTGGTCGGCAGCCCGCCGAGCAGCTGGGTGACGGGCTTGGCGGCGTCGGTGGCCTTGCCGCCGAGGAGGCTGCCGGTGGTCTCCTTGACCGGGAGGGTCTGGGCCGTGTGACCGAGGTTCGCCAGCGCGTCGGTGGAGATGGGCAGGGAGCTGCCCGCGTCGAGCGGGAGTGCCGTGGCGGCGGACGCGCTGCCGGCGGCGGCAGCGGCGAAGGCGGCGCCGAGAGCGGCGGCACCGATGATGCGGGCGGAGGAGAGCTTCATGACATTCATCCTTGGGGAAAGGGGATGCGAGCGGCTCTGCAAACTAGCCACCCCGCTCCCCGCTCCGCAAATGGCGCGACACACGGAAAAGGGCCGGGACATGTGTTCCCCGGCCCTTTTCCAAAGGCGCTCGCTCAGCTCTGTTCGACCGAGGAGACGCTGGTCGCGGCGGTCTGGTTGAACAGCCATGCGGACTTCAGTTCGGCGTATCCGGGCTTGATCACGTCGTTGATCATCGCGAGACGTTCGTCGAAAGGAATGAATGCTGATTTCATCGCATTGACGGTGAACCACTGCATGTCGTCGAGCGTGTATCCGAAAGTCTCGGTCAGCCGCTCGAATTCCTGACTCATGCTGGTCCCGCTCATCAGGCGGTTGTCGGTATTCACCGTGGCGCGGAAGTGCAACGTGCGCAGCAGCCCGATCGGATGCTCCGCGTAGGAGGAGGCGGCGCCCGTCTGGAGGTTCGAGGTGGGGCAGAGCTCCAGCGGGATGCGCTTGTCGCGGACGTAGCCGGCGAGGCGGCCGAGCTGGACCGTGCCGTCCTCGGCGACCTCGATGTCGTCGATGATCCGGACCCCGTGGCCGAGCCGGTCGGCGCCGCACCACTGGAGGGCCTGCCAGATCGACGGGAGGCCGAACGCCTCGCCCGCGTGGATGGTGAAGTGGTTGTTCTCCCGCTTGAGGTACTCGAAGGCGTCCAGGTGGCGGGTGGGAGGGAAGCCGGCCTCGGCGCCCGCGATGTCGAAGCCCACGACCCCGGAGTCCCGGTGGCGGTTGGCGAGTTCGGCGATCTCCAGCGAGCGGGCGGCGTGCCGCATCGCGGTGAGCAGGGCGCCGACCCGGATGCGCCGGCCGTCCTCGCGGGCCAGCCGTTCCCCTTCGCGGAAGCCGTCGTTGACCGCCGCCACGACCTCTTCGAGGGTGAGCCCGCCGGTCAGGTGCTGCTCGGGGGCGTACCGCACCTCGGCGTAGACGACGCCGTCCTCGGCGAGGTCCTGGGCGCACTCGGAGGCGACCCGGAAGAGCGCGTCGCGGGTCTGCATGACGGCGCAGGTGTGGGCGAAGGTCTCCAGGTAGCGCTCCAGCGAACCGGAGTCGGCCGCCTCGCGGAACCAGGTGCCCAGCTTGTCGGGGTCGGTCTCCGGCAGGCCCTCGTAACCCTGCGCCAGGGCGAGTTCGACGATGGTGCCGGGGCGCAGGCCGCCGTCGAGATGGTCGTGGAGAAGCACCTTCGGGGCGCGGCGGATCTGGTCGGCGTCAGGGACGTCACGGAGCTGGCTCGTCATCTGGGCACTCTAGCGCCTACGCGCGTAGATGACCGAGTGAAGATACGTAACAGTGATGGTGAGGACAGGTGGTGTACACCCGCGCTTCTGACAATGTTCCGTTATGGCCATGCGCGCGCTTCCCCTGCCCACCGCACGGCTCGGACGCTCCGTCCGGGCCGTGGGACCGTCCTCGGAGGTCGGTGGTGTCGTCCTGCTGCTTCCGGACGGAGCCGCCGAGTCCCGTCGCAAGCCGTCCCCGTTCACCTACGCCGGCCAGCTTCCGTTCGCGCGGGCGCTGGCGCGGGCCGGCCGGGACGACGGACTGACGGTGCACGTCCTGCACTACCGCCACCGCGGCTGGAACGCCCAGGACGCCGACCCGGCGGCGGACGCCGGGTGGGCGGCGGACGAGGTGGTACGCCGCTACGGCGACGTGCCGGTCTGCCTCGTCGGCCACGGCATGGGCGGCCGGGCGGCTCTGCGGGCGGCCGGGCACCCGGCGGTCTCCGCCGTCCTGGCGATGGCCCCCTGGCTGCCGGGGCAGGCCGGCCCCCCGGCACACACCGCGCCGGAGACGGCGGCCGAGCCGGTGAAGCAGCTCGCCGGGCGCCGGGTACTGATCGTGCACGGCACCAACGACACCCGCACCGACCCCGAACTCTCCTTCCGGCTGGCCTCCCGGGCCAAGAAGGCCAACCGGGACATCTGCCGCTTCGAGGTCCACTCGGACGGGCACGCGCTCCGCCAGCACCGGGCCGAAGTGATGGCGCTGGCCGCCGACTTCGTCCAGGGTTCGCTCTTCGACCGCTCCTACGCCCGGCCGGTCGAGGACGCGCTGGCCGCGCCGCCGCCGCTGGGGCTGCGGATGCCGCTGGCCGCCGGTTTCGGGCGGTCGCTGCGGCACTGAAGCGGGTCGCGGGACGCCGCTGCCGGTCAGGACTTCTGGTGCACGGCGAGGCGGGTGAGGCTGCGGTCGTGCGGGCGGCTGAGGAGGAGCAGGGCGCAGACGGCGCCGATCAGCGCGCAGAACATGTCCCACTGGGTGTCCCACACGTCGCCCTGGGTGGCGAGGAACGAGTCGGCGGCCTGCCCTCCGACCACGGCGGCCAGCCATTCGAGCATCTCGAAGACGGCGCTGAAGGCGAGGCAGGCGCACACGGTCAGCGGCGGGAGCCAGCGGCTGCCGCGCAGGGGCGAGGTGCGGACGAGGAGCTCCCGGACCAGGATCGCGGGCACGAATCCCTGCATGAGGTGGCCGAGGCGGTCGTACGGGTTGCGTTCCAGGCCGAACCAGTCGCGCACCCAGTCACCGGCGGGAACCTCGGCGTAGGTGTAGTGCCCGCCCACCATGAGGACGAGGGCGTGGACGGCCAGCAGGCCGCAGAGCAGGCCGCTCAGCGGGAACCGCCGGCGCAGCAGGAACAGGGCCGGCAGCCCCAGCATCACCCACACCGTTTCCAGCACCCAGGTGCCGGTTTCCTTGGCCCCCCAGGCGGACACCGCGAGAGCCACGGCGACGGCGGGCGCGAGAACGGCGGGCAGCAGGCGGCCGGTGCGACCGGAGGGCGACAGGGCGTTCGGCGAAAGGTCCTCGGACGGGTGGATGGCGGACATCGGGGGCTCCTCCGGTCTGAGGGCTGTCCCGCGGCCCCTGGCGGGTCCGGATGACGGGACAGCCCTGGGCTGTGCCGCCATCCTCCGGCGCCGCGCGGAGTCCGCACCTGAGTGCGGCTACTCAACGCCCCTGCTTTTCTACCTGGTTGGGCGAGCGGAGGGCAGCGCCGCGCGCCCCGGCACCCCAGGTCGCGCCCGGCACCCCAGGTCGTGCCCGGGGCCCCAAGTCGTACCGGGCGCGCCGGGGTTCAGTCCGGCAGCAGATGTCCGCGCCGGGAGATCAGGAACTGCTTGAAGGCGGCGACCGGTGGGGTGTCCGGGTGACCGTCCAGCCAGGCGACGCCGATCTCGCGGACCGCGCGCGGCGCGGTGACCGTCAGCTCGACGACTCCCGGGCGGGCGACGGCGGGCGGTGGCAGCAGGGCGACGCCGAGCCCGGCGGCGACCAGCCCGCGCAGGGTCTCCGCCTCCTCGCCCTCGAACGCGGTCCTGGGCACGAACCCGGCCTCCGCGCAGAGGTCGTCGGTGATCCGCCGCAGGCCGTACCCCGGTTCCAGGGTCACGAAGGTCTCGTCGGCGGCCTCGGCGAGGCGGATCCGGCGGCGGCCCGCCAGCCGGTGGTCGTCGGGGACGACCAGCCGCAGCCGCTGCTCGTCCAGCCGACGGGCCACCAGGTCGGGCGCGTCCGGGACCGGTGAGGTGAGGCAGAGGTCCAGTCTCCCCGCGCGCAGCCGCTCGATCATCGCCTCGCCGTAGTTCTGCACCAGCTGGAAGCGGACGCCCGGGTGGTCGACGCGGAAGGCGCGGATGAGAGCGGGTACGGTCTCCGATCCCATGGTGTGCAGGAACCCGAACGCGACCTTGCCGGATGCCGGGTCGGCGTCGGCCCGTACGGAGTCGGCCGCCTTCTCCACCTCGGCGAGGGCGCGTTCCGCCGAGCCGAGGAAGGTGCGTCCGGCGGGGGTGAGGGAGACGGTCCGGCCCCGGCGCGCGAACAGGGCCACGCCGAGGTCCTCTTCGAGGCGGACCATGGCCCGCGACAGTGTGGACTGGGGCACCCCGAGCTCGTGGGCGGCCCGGGTGACGTGCTCGTGGCGGGCGACCGCCTCGAAGTACGCGAGCCGGGGCGCGAGAACCGCGCGGATGTCTTCTTCGTAACTGCTCGGTGACAGTCGGGGCTGTGAGCTGCGGTCATGCACCATAGGAACGATTATCGCGGTTTCATGCATTGGACGCATCAAACACTCCGGCCTACTGTCGCGGGTATGCCTCCTGCCGATACCGGGGCATCCACCGTCATGGTGGGTGCCTCCGCACAGCCCGCTCCGCACGCCACCGCCCCGGCCGCCGCGTCGCCCTCGTCCGCGACGTCCGCCCCGGACGCCCCGGCCGCCCCGGCCGCCCCGCCCGCCGCGGCGGGCGACACGCGACTCGATCCCGGTCGCCCCGGCTACCGCCGTTTGAGCTTCGGGCTCTTCGCCGCCGGTGTCGCGACGTTCGCGCTCCTCTACTCCACCCAGGCTCTGCTGCCGTCGGTCTCCGCGTCGTTCGGCGCCACGGCCGGGCAGGCGAGCTGGACGGTCTCCGCCGCGACGGGGGCGCTGGCGTTGGCCGTGCTGCCGCTGAGCGCGCTCTCCGAGCGCTTCGGCCGCCGGCAGATGATGACCGCCTCGCTGACCATCGCCGTCACGCTCGGCATGCTGGTGCCCTTCGCCCCCTCGCTCGGCTGGCTGATCGCGCTGCGCGCGGTGCAGGGCGCGGCGCTGGCCGGGCTGCCGGCCTCCGCGATGGCCTTCCTCGCGGAGGAGGTCCGGCCCAAGGCGCTGGTCGCCGCGATCGGGCTGTTCGTGGCGGGCAACAGCATCGGCGGCATGAGCGGTCGCATCCTGACCGGCTGGATCGCCCAGCTCTGGGGCTGGCGGGTCGCGCTCGGCGCGGTCGGTCTGCTGGCGGTGGGCTGCGCCGTCGCGTTCCACCTGCTGATGCCCCGGGCACGGCATTTCGTCCCCGGCTCGCTCAACCCGAGGGCGCTGGTACGGACCGTCGGCGGACACCTGGCCGATCCACTGCTGCGCCGGCTCTTCGTCATCGGCGGGCTCTTCATGACGGTGTTCGGCGCCGTCTACACGGCCATCGGCTACCGGCTGGTGGAGGCCCCGTTCAACCTCCCGCAGGGCGTGGTCGGTTCGATCTTCCTCGTCTACCTGGTCGGTACGGTCTCCTCCGCCGCGGCGGGCCGCCTGGTCGGCCGGCTCGGCCGCCGGGGCGCGCTCTACCTCGCGGTTTCCACCACCGCCGCCGGGCTGCTGCTCTCGCTCGCCGACCAGCTGGCCGCCGTGCTGCTGGGCCTGGTCCTGATCACCGCCGGGTTCTTCGCCGGCCACGCGGTCGCCTCCTCCTCGGTGAGCCGTACGGCCACCACGGGCCGCGCCCAGGCTTCGGCGCTCTACCAGTCCTCGTACTACCTGGGCTCCAGCGCGGGCGGCACGCTCGGCGCGGTCGCCTTCCACGCGGGCGGCTGGACCGGCACGGTCGGGCTCGGACTGCTCGCGGTGCTCGGTGTCGTCTCCGTGACGCTGTACGGGTCGAAGTGCGCGCGGGCCGAGCGCAAGGCCCACCCGCAGCCCGCGGGGATGGCCGTCGCGCGCTGACCCGGCTTCCTCCCGGGGGCCGGTCTCGTGACGAGACCGCCCCGTCGGACAGCCCCGGCTCCCCTTCGAACGTCCGGCAGGTGAGCAACCTGCCGCGCGCGAAGGGGAGTCGGCGTACACGAAGAGCACAGGTGTGCCAGGAACCA
Organism: Streptomyces sp. NPDC008125; assembly: GCF_042957125.1. Classification (NCBI taxonomy): domain Bacteria; kingdom Bacillati; phylum Actinomycetota; class Actinomycetes; order Kitasatosporales; family Streptomycetaceae; genus Streptomyces; species Streptomyces sp. NPDC008125. The sequence continues at coordinate 436,357 of NZ_JBIBHR010000004.1, read as the reverse complement.
CACCCACCACGAGCGCCACTGCCGTAACGGTGACGGGGTCGGTGGCCGTGCGGGGAAGAAGTCGGCTGCGGCGCGTGGCGGCGCTCCCGGCCGCCGGGCTGGTGGCCGCCCCGCGCCACGTCCATGGGGACCCGGCCGGGTCGGGCGGTTGCGTCGACATGCGGCCCGCCGACGCGAAGCCATACTGGAAGCTGCCGGGGAACGGCGACGACGTCCACGTGTACGGGCGCAAGCCCGGGACCTGAGCGTTTGTGCGCTTCCCGCCCGCCTGTCCGTGCGCTGCGGTAGCTTCCTGACGGCGGGGGCGGTGTCACAGCGCGACAGGGGTAGGGCGATGAGTGATCTCAACGTGGCGAAGAGCGCGGCCGGGGACGCGGAGGCCGGGAGCGTCGAGAGCCGACTGGAGGGACACCGGGTCGAGTTGACCGGGTACTGCTACCGGATGCTCGGTTCGGCGTTCGAGGCCGAGGACGCGGTCCAGGACACCATGGTGCGCGCCTGGCGCAACTTCGAGAAGTTCGAAGGGCGTTCGTCGCTGCGCTCGTGGCTGTACCGGATCGCGACCAACGTCTGTCTGGACATGCTGACGGCGGGCAACAAGCGTGCCCGGCCCGTCGATCTGTCCGGCCCGACCCCGCTCGCGCAGGCCGCTCTCAACCCGCTGCCGGAGAACACCTGGCTGGAGCCGATGCCGGACGGCCGTGTGCTGCCGTCGGCCGCCGACCCGGCGGAGGCGGCCGTGGCGCGCGAGTCCGTGCGGCTCGCCTTCGTCGCGGCGCTCCAGCACCTGCCGCCCAAGCAGCGGGTGGTACTCATCCTGCGCGAGGTGCTCGCGTGGAAGGCGTCCGAGGTCGCCGAGCTCCTCGACACCTCCGTCGCCTCGGTGAACAGCGCCCTCCAACGGGCCCGCGCCACGCTGGCCGAGGCCGGGGAGCGCGGACCGGACACCGCCGACCCGCTCGACGAGGAGCAGCGCAAGCTGCTGGAGCGGTACGTCGCGGCCTTCGAGGGGTACGACATGAAGGCGCTCACCGCCCTCCTCCACGAGGACGCCGTGATGACCATGCCGCCGTTCGACCTCTGGCTCCGGGGGCACGACGACATCACCGGCTTCATGCTCTCGATCGGTGCGAGCTGCGCGGGTTCCCGGCTGGTCGCGACCGCCGCCAACGGCACCCCGGCCTTCGCCCACTACAAGCCGGACCCGGACGGTCCCGGGTTCGTGCCGTGGGCGGTGCAGATCATCGACATCCAGGACGGTGTGATCACGGGGATGCACTGCTTCCTGGACACCCCGCGCTGGTTCCCGCTGTTCGGGCTGCCGGACACCCTGGACGCCGACGGGAATGCAGTCGGCGGGAAGTGAGCCCCCGGGAAGCCCGCCGGCGGGCAGGCAGCCGGGGGGACGTGACCGCGCGCCTCAGGGCGCGTCGGTGATGCCCGCCGGGTCGGCCAGCCCCACCAGGTCCAGCAGGGCGCGCAGCTCGGGCGGCACGCCGCGCAGCCGCAGCGGGCCCCGGCCCGCCCGGCGGACGGTGAGGGAGAGCCGGGCGAGCGCCTCCACGACGGTGAGGCCGGGGCGGACCACCCCGGTCAGGTCGCACTCCACCGGAGCGGCGGCCTGCTCGGGGGCGGCCAGCAGCCGGTCGAGTGCGGCACAGAGCTCGGGTACGTCGGCGCGGGCGATGGGGCCCGTGACGACGAGGGTGATCGGGGGTGTGGCTTCCACACCCATGAGACCGCCCCCGACGCCACAACTCATCGGTGCGCGGCGGACGGGCTTCCCCGCACATGCATGACGGCGGCCCGCCGACACGGACCTCTCCGTGCCCGGCGGGCCGCCGTCGGGTGGACCGGACGCGCTACGCGATGCGCTCGCGCACCACGGGGGACGCGGTGAAGTCCGTACCGGCCGGGGCGATGTCGTAGGCACCCGGCAGTGCGTCGAGGGCGTAGGAGAACTTCTCCGGGGTGTCCGTGTGCAGGGTCAGCAGCGGCTGGCCGGCGGTGACGGTGTCGCCGGGCTTGGCGTGCAGCTCGACACCCGCGCCCGCCTGCACCGCGTCCTCCTTGCGGGCGCGGCCTGCGCCGAGGCGCCAGGCGGCGATACCGATGTCGTACGCGTCGAGCCGGGTCAGCACGCCGGAGGACGGGGCGGTGACGACGTGCCGCTCGCGGGCGACCGGGAGGGCCGCGTCGGGGTCGCCGCCCTGGGCGGAGATCATGCGGCGCCAGACGTCCATCGCGGAGCCGTCGGCGAGCGCCTTCTCGGGGTCGGCGTCCTTGAGGCCCGCCGCGTCGAGCATCTCGCGGGCGAGCGCCAGGGTGAGGGCCACGACGTCCTTGGGACCGCCGCCGGCCAGCACCTCGACGGACTCCCGGACCTCCAGGGCGTTGCCCGCGGTGAGGCCGAGGGGGGTGGACATGTCGGTGAGCAGGGCGACCGTGCGGACACCGCTGTCGGTGCCGAGGGCGACCATGGTGGAAGCGAGTTCGCGGGCGTCCCCGATGGTCTTCATGAAGGCGCCGCTGCCGACCTTCACGTCGAGGACCAGCGCCCCGGTGCCCTCGGCGATCTTCTTCGACATGATCGAGCTGGCGATCAGCGGGATCGCCTCGACGGTGCCGGTGACGTCGCGGAGCGCGTAGAGCTTCTTGTCGGCGGGGGCGAGGCCGTCGCCCGCCGCGCAGATGACGGCGCCGGTGGTGTCGAGGACGCTCAGCATCTCCTCGTTGGAGAGGTGGGCGCGCCAGCCGGGGATCGACTCCAGCTTGTCGAGGGTGCCGCCGGTGTGACCGAGGCCCCGGCCGCTGAGCTGCGGGACGGCCGCGCCGCAGGCGGCGACGAGCGGGGCGAGCGGCAGGGTGATCTTGTCGCCGACGCCGCCGGTGGAGTGCTTGTCGGTGGTGGGGCGGGAGAGCGCGGAGAAGTCCATCCGCTCGCCGGAGGCGATCATCGCGGCGGTCCAGCGGGCGATCTCCGTGCGGTTCATGCCGTTCAGCAGGATCGCCATGGCCAGGGCGGACATCTGCTCGTCCGCGACCTCGCCGCGGGTGTACGCGTCGATGACCCAGTCGATCTGTTCGGGGGTCAGTTCGCCGCGGTCCCGCTTGGTGCGGATGACGGAGATGGCGTCCATGGGATTCCTTCCGGCAGGGGAGCTCGATCATGAGGGCGCGGGTCGCGCCGGGCAAGAGGACGGACCCGCCCGACTCTACGCGCATAGAGGCGGGAGACGGAGGTGGCCCTCCCGACGCGCGGGAGGGCCACCGGAGTGGGGAAATGCGGTCGGCCTCAGGCCAGGTTCTGCGGGCCGAAGGCCTGGGGCAGCATCTCGTCGAGGGTGCGCAGCCCGTCCGGGGTCTCCAGGACGAGGCCGGGTCCCCCGAACTCGTACAGCAACTGGCGGCACCGGCCGCACGGCACCAGGATCTCGCCCGAGCCGTCCACGCAGGTGAAGTGCGTCAGCCGGCCGCCGCCACCGGCGACGAGCTCGGAGACCAGCCCGCACTCGGCGCACAGGCCGATGCCGTACGAGGCGTTCTCGACGTTGCAGCCGGCGACCGTGCGGCCGTCGTCGACCAAAGCAGCGGCACCGACCGGGTAGCGGGAGTACGGGGCGTACGCCCGGGACATCGCCTCCCGGGCCGCCTTCCGCAGCCCTTCCCAGTCGGCCTCGGCCGCCGGGGTCGTCACTTGCCCTGGCCCTTGAAGTACGGCACGCCGTCGGCCTTGGGCATCCGCAGCCGCTGCGCGGAGAGCGCGAGGACCAGCAGCGTCGCCACGTACGGGGCGGCGTCCACGAACTGACTGGGCACCTCGTCGGTGAGCGCGTACCAGACGAAGAGCCCGGCGGAGAAGACCGCCGAGACCGCCGCGCCGATGTACTTGCGCCGCACCAGCTGCCAGATCACCGCGGCGACCAGCAGGATCGCCAGGAAGAGCAGCACCGCGTGGACGTTCTCGGCGCCGCCGCGCAGCTTGAGGCTGTCGGTGAAGCCGAAGAGTCCGGCGCCGAGCGCCATGCCGCCGGGCATCCAGTTGCCGAAGATCATCGCGGCGAGGCCGATGTAGCCGCGCCCGCCGGTCTGGCCCTCCTGGTAGATGCCGGTGGAGACGATCGCGAGGAACGCGCCCGCCAGGCCGGCGAGCCCGCCGGAGACGGCGACGGCGATGTACTTGTACGTGTAGACGTTGACGCCGAGCGACTCGGCGGCCACCGGGTTCTCGCCGCAGGAGCGCAGGCGCAGGCCGAAGGCGGTGCGCCAGAGCACCCACCAGGTGCCCGGGACCAGCAGCAGCGCCACCACGGTCAGCAGCGACAGGTGGGTGACCACACCGCCGATGATTCCGGCGAGGTCGGAGACGAAGAACCAGTGGTGGGCCTGGAGGTCGGCCATCCAGTCGGAGAGGCCGGGGACCGTGATGTCGGTGATCTCGTCGATGCGCGGGGACTGCTTCGAGGAGCCGCCCTCCGCCTCGGCGAAGGTGTAGTTCGACAGGTAGCGGGTGACGCCCACCGCGAGGATGTTGATCGCCACACCGGAGACGATGTGGTTGACCTTGAACGTCACGGTCATCACGGCGTGCAGCAGGCCGCCGAGGGCGCCGCCCACGATGCCCATCAGGACACCGGTCCACGGGCCCCACTGGTAGCCGGCCCAGGCACCGAACCAGGTGCCGAGGATCATCATGCCTTCGAGGCCGATGTTGACGACACCGGCGCGTTCGGCCCACAGGCCGCCGAGTCCGGCGAGGCCGATCGGCACGGCGAGCTGGAGCGCGCCGGACACCTGGCCGATCGAGGTCAGGTCGTCCGCGCCACTGATGACGCGGGTCAGGGAGAAGAGCGCCAGACCGGCCGCGGCGATCAGGAGGACGACCGGCAGGCTCAGCCTGCGCCGGCCGCCGCTCTTCCCGGGCGCGGTGGTGGCGGTGGACGTCGTCGGGACGGTGCTCATGCCGCTGCTCCCTCACGGTTCTCGCGGGCCTGGGCGGCGAGTTCCTCGCCGACCTTCTGCTGCTGTCGGCGGAGCCCGTACTGGCGGACAAGTTCGTAGGAGACGACGACGGAGATCACGATCAGCCCCTGCATGATCATGGCGATCTCCTGCGGGTACCCGTACTGGTCCAGGGAGGCGGAGGTCTTCTCCAGGAAGGACATCAGCAGGGCGGCGAAGAACATGCCGACCGGGTTGTTGCGGCCGAGCAGGGCGACGGTGATGCCCATGAAGCCGACCCCGGCGGGGAAGCTGAGGTTGTACGTGTGGCTCTGGCCGAGCAGGATCGGCATGCCGACCAGACCGGCGACCGCGCCGGAGATCAGCATGGCCGTCAGCACCATCCGCTTGGCGTCGACGCCGCTGGCCCGGGCGGCGCTCTCGCTGGCGCCGGTGGCGCGCAGGTCGAAGCCGAAGCGGGTGCGGCCGAGGACGAACCAGTAGACGACGCCGAGCGCGAAGGCGACGAAGGTGAAGCCGTAGATCGTGCCGCCGTCGCCCGCGTCCAGGCCGGGGAACCAGCCGGACGAGGCGATCTCGCCGGTGTTCAGGTCGTTGGAGCCGGCCGCCTGGACACCGAAGTTGTCCGTCAGGATCAGCCAGGCGATCAGGCTGGTCGCGATGGCGTTGAGCATGATCGTGGAGACGACCTCGCTCACGCCCCGGAGGGTCTTCAGGAGGCCGGCGATGCCGGACCAGAACGCGCCGACCGCCATCGCGGTGACGAGGATCAGCAGGATGTGCAGCGGACCCGGCAGGGTCACCGAGGCACCGACCACGGCCGCGATCATCGCGGCGAGCCGGTACTGGCCGTCGACGCCGATGTTGAAGAGGTTCATCCGGAACCCGACGGCGACGGCGAGCGCGGCGAGATAGTAGGTGCCGGTCTGGTTGACGATCAGCACCTGTACGTCGACGTACTGAGCGTTGTCGAACATCAGCCGGAACGGCTCGAAGGGGCTGTTGCCGGAGAGCAGCAGCACCAGCGCGGTGAGCAGGAACGCCACCACCAGGGCGAGCGCCGGACCGGCGACGCCCAGGAGCAGCCGGTCCCTGTCGAACTTCTTCATCGGCTCTCACCGTTCTCGTCGTGCGCGATGGTGTCGTCGTGCGCGATGGTGTCGTCGTGCGCGATGTGGCCGGAGGCCGCGCCGGTCATGGCGGTGCCCAGCTCCTCCGGCGTGATGCTCGCGGGGTCGGCGTCCGCGACCAGCCGGCCCCGGTACATGACGCGCAGCGTGTCGGACAGGCCGATCAGCTCGTCCAGGTCGGCCGAGATGAGCAGCACCGCGAGGCCCTCGCGGCGCGCTTCGCGGATCTGGTCCCAGATCTGCGCCTGCGCGCCGACGTCCACACCGCGGGTGGGGTGGGCGGCGATGAGCAGCTTCGGCCGGTGGCTCATCTCACGGCCGACGATCAGCTTCTGCTGGTTGCCGCCGGAGAGGGAGGCCGCGGTGACGTCGATCCCGGGAGTGCGTACGTCGTACTCGCGCACGATCCGCTCGGTGTCGGCGCGGGCGGCCTTCAGGTCGAGGAACACGCCCCGGCTGTTGGGCTTCTCGGTGACGTGGCCGAGGACGCGGTTCTCCCACAGCGGGGACTCCAGCAGCAGCCCGTGGCGGTGGCGGTCCTCGGGGATGACGCCGAGGCCGCCCTCGCGGCGCTTGCGGGTCGAGACGTGCGAGATGTCGGCGCCGTCCAGGGTGATGGTCCCGGCGTCCGGGTCGCGCAGGCCGGTGAGCGCTTCGATCAGCTCGCTCTGGCCGTTGCCCTCGACTCCGGCGATGCCCAGGACCTCGCCCTTGTGGATGGTGAAGCCGATGCCGTCGAGGACCTCGCGGATCACGCCGTCGGAGTCGGTCGCGGTGAGCCGCAGGGCGTCGACGGTGAGCATGGGCACGTCGGTGACGGTCGACTCGCGGGTCTCCGGCGAGGGCAGTTCGCTGCCGACCATCAGCTCGGCGAGCTGCTTGGTCGTCGCGGTGCGCGGGTCGGCGGTGCCGACGGTGGTGCCCCGGCGGATGACGGTGATCTCGTCGGCGACGGAGAGCACCTCACCGAGCTTGTGCGAGATGAAGATGACGGTCAGGCCCTCGGCCTTGAGCTCGCGGAGGTTGACGAAGAGCGCGTCGACCTCCTGCGGGACGAGCACCGCGGTGGGCTCGTCGAGGATGAGGGTGCGGGCGCCCCGGTAGAGGACCTTGAGGATCTCCACCCGCTGGCGGTCGGCGACACCGAGGTCCTCGACGAGGACGTCGGGGCGGACGCTGAGACCGTAGGCGTCGGAGATCTCCAGGATCTTCTTCCGGGCCGCGCCGCCGATGCCGTGCAGTTTCTCGGCGCCGAGGACGACGTTCTCCAGGACGGAGAGGTTGTCGGCGAGCATGAAGTGCTGGTGGACCATGCCGACCCCGCGCGCGATGGCGTCGGCGGGGCTGCTGAAGGTGACGGTCTCTCCGTCGATCGCGATGGTGCCCTCGTCCGGCTTCTGCATGCCGTAGAGGATCTTCATCAGGGTCGACTTGCCGGCGCCGTTCTCGCCGATGAGCGCGTGCACGGTGCCCTTGGCGACGGTGATGTCGATGTCGTGGTTGGCGACGACGCCGGGGAAGCGCTTGGTGATGCCGCGGATTTCTACGGCAGGAGGGCTGGACGCGTTGATGACGCACTCTCCTTGGCGGGGAAGGAGCGGAGCACGGCTGCCTGGGATGACGGGGCCGTACGAGCAGGGGCCGGGGGCGAAGCTACCGCGCCCGAGGGTGCTCTACACGCGTAGCGTTGCCGAATAGAAAGATCCCGGACGGCGGAACGCGATCCGGGGCCGGGGAGGCCGGCGAGCGCCGATCTCCCTGGTCCCGGAATCATAGGGTTCCGCGTCCGGGCACGTACGGGCGCACCCGTGGGGGGCGGCGGCGTGGAGCGCGCCGCCCTCCCGGGGTGGCCGTTACGGGGTGGTCTTGACCGTGATCTTGCCGGCGATGATGTCGGCCTTGGCCTTCTCGATCGCGGCGGTGACGTCCGTCATCTTGGTGAAGGCCGGGTTGGAGGCCGCGAGGCCGACGCCGTCCGTGTCCAGGCCGGCGCGGATCTCACCGGTCTCCGGCTTGCCGTCCTTGACCGACTTGATCAGGTTGAAGACCGAGTCGGCGACGTCCTTGGTGACCGACGTCAGGATGTAGTCCTTGTAGTCGGCGAGGCCCGCCTGGTTGTACTGGTCGGAGTCGACGCCGATGGACCACTTCTTGGCCTTGGAGGTGACCTCGATCGCGCCGGAACCGGCGAGACCGGCGGCGGAGTAGATCACGTCGGCGCCGGCGTCGAGCTGGCCCTGCGCGGCGGCCTTGCCGAGGTCCGGCTTGGAGAAGCCCGTGAAGTCCGGCGGCTGGGTCAGGTACTGGACCTTGACGTTGACGCCCGCCTTGGTGTCCTTGACGCCCTGGACGTAACCGGCCTCGAACTTCTTGATCAGCGGGGTCTCGACACCACCGATGAAGCCGACCGTGTTCGTCTTGGTGACCTTGGCGGCGGCGACGCCGGCGAGGTAGGAGCCCTGCTCCTCGCTGAAGACCAGGTTCGCGGTGTTCTTGGTGGGCTTCGAGCTGTCGTCGATGATCCCGAACGTGGTGTTCGGGAACTTCGCGGCGACCTCGGCGATGGCGTTGGCGTAGACGAAGCCGACACCGATGACCGGGTTGTTGCCGCCGCGCGCGAGCTCGGTCAGGCGCTGGATCTTGTCCGCGTCGCTCTCGCCCTCGGAGGGCTCGGCCTCGACGCCCTTGTAGCCGAGCTCCTTCGTGGCCTTCTCCAGGCCCGCGTAGGCGGCGTCGTTGAACGACTGGTCGCCGCGGCCACCGATGTCGTAGGCGAGGGCGGTCTTGCCGCTGGAGGACGAGCCGCTGCTGCTGTTGCTGCTGCTGCCCTCGGAAGACGTCTTACCGCCACAAGCCGTGACGGACAGCGCGAAAGCCGCGGACGCAATGCCCACGGTGGCGATCCTGGTGATCCGGCGCACTGGGAGGCTCCTTAAAAACCTGACCGAAAGCGCCACTCCGGCGCTGGGTTCGCCGCGATCGTAACGCGCGTAGATGTCAGTTAAAGACACGTTCACCGGTCGTTATCGGATCGTCGTGAAGAGCTTTGGTCACATCGCGCCACCTGATACACCGACACATTTCGGACGGAAGTCCGTCCCGGCGGGCTCCCGCGGGCCGCTTCGGGCTCCCGCGCGCCCCGGCGAGCAACGAGGGCCCCCTATCGGGACATCGGCGGACATCGGGGAGACATCAGGGGGAAACATGCCGGGAACGACCGGAAACGGGACGTGGGACGACGCGGACCTCACGCCCCTGCGCCCGGGCCACCGCCCCGCCTCCCCCGGGCCCCGGGCCACCGCTCCGCCTCCCCCGGCCGGCATCCCGGGTCCCTACCTCGCGCCGTTGAGCAGGGCGGCGGCGGTGAACAGTTCGACCCCGACGGTGATCGCCTCTTCGTCCACGTCGAAGTCGCCCCGGTGCAGGTCCAGGCCGCGGGTGTCGCCGTGCGCCCGGACACCGAGGCGGGCCATGGCGCCCGGCACGTGCTCCAGGTACCAGGAGAAGTCCTCGCCGCCGAGGCTCTGCTCGGTGTCCTCGATCGCGTACGGTCCGCGGCGCTCGGTCATCGCGGCGTCGAGCAGCCCGATGGAGGCGGCGTCGTTGACGACGGGCGGCACGCCGCGGACGTAGTTGATGACGGTCTTGGCGCCGTGCGTCGCCGCGATCTCGTCCACCGCCGCGTGCACCAGGTCGGGGGCGTCCCGCCAGGCCTTCAGGTCGAGGCAGCGGACCGTCCCGGAGAGCTCCGCGTGCTGCGGGATCACGTTGCAGGCGTGCCCGGTGTGCAGCCGGCCCCAGGTGACGGCGAGACCCGCGCGGGCGTCGACCCGGCGGGCGAGCAGCGCGGGCACGTCCACGGCGACGCGGGCGGCGGCGGTGACCAGGTCGGTGGTGAGGTGCGGACGCGCGGTGTGCCCGCCCGCGCCGTCCAGGGCGACTTCCAGCCGGTCGCAGGCGGAGGTGATGGCCCCGATCCGCAGCCCGATCTTGCCGACGTCCACCTTGGGGTCGCAGTGCACGCCGATGATCCGGCCGACGCCCTCCAGGACCCCGGACTCGATGGCGTCGGGAGCGCCGCCGGGCAGTACCTCCTCGGCGGGCTGGAAGATCAGCCGTACCGCGTGCGGGAGTTCGCCCCGGCGGTCGAGTGCGGCGAGGACCAGACCGGCGCCGAGAACGGTGGTGGTGTGCACGTCGTGGCCGCAGGCGTGCGCGCGGTCGGGGACGGTCGAACGGTAGGGGACGCCCGTCTTGACGTCCGGGATGGGCAGCGCGTCGATGTCCGCGCGCAGGGCCAGCATCGGCGTCTCGCCGTCCCACCGCCCGACGTCACACATCAGGCCCGTGCCGGTGGCGAGCACACGGGGGGCGAGCCCGGCCTGCTCCAGCCGCGCCTTGATGGCGGCGGTGGTGCGGAACTCCTGGTTGCCGAGCTCGGGGTGCATGTGGAGATCGCGGCGGAAGGCGATCAGCTCGGCCCGGAGCTCTTCGGAGAGCGTGCCGGGCAGAGAGGCTGCCCGGACCGGTGAGCCACCGGCCGGTTCACCGTCGGCGTGGACGAGGGACGCGCGGGACTTCAACTGGTTCACCCATCGAAGGGTATGCCTACGGACCCTCCGATCGGACATGGATCAACAAATTTTCAGCACCTCGGATGAATAGGAAACGGCGCGGAAACGTGTGGGACGCACGCACGGTGGGTAGACTCCGCCGTTTTTCCCGTTTGCGCCGTACGGGTGGGTCTGCGGGCCCGTACGGCGTACGGAGGGGCGGGCTTGCAGGGGCGGTACGACGAACGGCGTACGGGCGGTGAGCCGCGTACGCCGTAGGGCCGGGTCTCCCCGCCGGGGAGCATCGGTGGGCCGGGGTCAGGGGCCCGCCGACGGGGCCGGCGGGGCGAAGGCCAGCCGGTGCACGTCCCGGGCGGTCTCGGTGACGCCCGAGAGGAAGCCCTGCGCACGCGGGGAGGCCGTGTCCCGCAGCCACCGGGGGTCGATGTCGCAGACCGCGACCTTGACCCCGGTTCCCGCCAGCGCGAGGGGCAGTGTGTGCACCACGGTGGAGGGGAAGCTCAGCACGGTACGGCCGATGGGGCCGCGCCGGGCGATGAGCTCCAGTGGCAGGTCCGGGCGGACGATCTCCAGGCCGGTGGCGGCTTCCAGGGCGTGGAGCTTGTCGGTCGCCTCGCGGCGGTGGGCGAAGTAGCGGGTGGCGCCGTGGGTACGGGCGAGGGCCGCCACCGCCTCCTGGTACGGCACCGCCTCGACCACACCGGTCTCCACCAGGGAGGTGCCGACGATGTCGGCCCCCTTGGTCAGTCGCGGCGGGCCGAAGCGGGCGCGGGTCCAGGAGAAGGTGTTGGCGGTGACCTCCACCCCGTCGGGGGCCTCGACCGGCATGGCGGTGAACACCTCGACGCGGTGCCGGTGCGAGGGGACGAACCGGCGGCGCGCGGTGGCGGTGACCGGCGCGAGCAGCAGCTCGCGCGGTCCCTTGCTCCCCTTGCGGTGCCAGCGCACGAGCCGCTCGCCGCGGGCGAGCTGGGCCACGAACTCCATCGTGGCGGTGCCGTCGTCGACCACCGTGAGGTTCCCCGTCCGCACGATGCTCAGCAGGAGCTGTACGTAGCGGGAGAACGGATCGCCGATGACGACGTGGTCGGCCCTGCGCACCAGCCCGACGAGGGCGCGCAGCGTCCTGAGCGGGGTGCCCTGTTCGCCGCGCGCCTCCTGCCAGCGCACGGTGATGCCCTCGTCGCGGGCCAGGTCGGCCATCCTGCGCAGCTGGCCGCGCGACATCGGGTCGACCGGGGGGAGGACGACGACCGTGGTGACGGCCGGCGCCTCCTCCCCCATGGCGTGGGTCCACTCCAGGACGTTCAGGAGCTGGACCGGGCTCTCGACGAAGGCGAGATTCACCGGAGGTCGTCTCAGACCGCGGCCGGCTCGGCGGCCGTCGCGCTCTCGGTCTCGGCGACGACGCCCGCGACGCGGCGGAGCTTCTTCATCGGGCCGAGCTCCGACGCGTAGACCTTCTTGACGCCGTCACCGAGGGAGGCCTCGATGGTGCGGATGTCGCGGACGAGGCGGGCCAGGCCCTGCGGCTCGACGGACGCGGCCTGGTCGGAGCCCCACATCGCGCGGTCCAGGGTGATGTGGCGCTCGACGAAGGCGGCGCCCAGCGCGACGGCGGCCAGCGTGGTCTGGAGGCCGGTCTCGTGGCCGCTGTAGCCGATCGGGACGTTGGGGTACTCGGCCTGCAGCGTGTTGATGACGCGGAGGTTGAGCTCCTCGGCGACCGACGGGTAGGTCGACGTGGCGTGGCACATGAGGATGTTGTCGCTGCCGAGGACCTCGACCGCGTGGCGGATCTGCTTCGGGGTCGACATGCCGGTGGAGAGGATGACGGTGCGGCCGGTGGCGCGCAGGGCGCGGAGCAGCTCGTCGTCGGTGAGGGAGGCGGAAGCGACCTTGTGGGCCGGGACGTCGAACTTCTCCAGGAAGGCGACGGCCTCGGTGTCCCACGGGGAGGCGAACCAGTCGATGCCGCGCTTGGCGCAGTGCTCGGCGATGGTGCGGTACTCGTCCTCGCCGAACTCGACGCGGTGGCGGTAGTCGATGTACGTCATCCGGCCCCAGGGGGTGTCGCGCTCGATGTCCCACTGGTCGCGCGGGGTGCAGATCTCCGGGGTGCGCTTCTGGAACTTGACGGCGTCGCAGCCGGCGTCGGCGGCCACGTCGATCAGGGCCAGGGCGTTGTCCAGCTCGCCGTTGTGGTTGATGCCGATCTCGCCGGTGATGTACACGGGCTGGCCGGGACCGGCGGTGCGGGTACCGAAGCTGCGCAGACGGGAGTCGCTCATGGTGAGGGTGTTCCTTACTTGGTGGTGATCGTGGGGGTGTTGACGGTGGGGGTGGTGCCTGTGGGGGTGGTGGTGGCTGTGGGTGCACCGGCCCGGGTGAGGGCCAGTTCGGGGCCGAGGAGCCAGCCCGCGATCTCGCGCACCGCCCCCTGGCCGCCGGGGGTCCGGGTGACGGCGCGTGCCGCGGTCCGTACCGAGTCGTGGGCGCTCGCGACCGCGACGGGCCAGCCCGCCAGGGCGAAGCAGGCCAGGTCGTTGACGTCGTTGCCCGCGTAGAGGACCCGGTCGGGGCTGACGCCCCGCTCGTCGCACCACTGCTTGAGCGCGAGGTCCTTGCGGTCGATGCCGTGCAGCACCGGGACCTGGAGCTTGCGGGCACGGGCGGCGACGACCGGGTTCTGCTCGGTCGACAGGATGAGGACGTCCAGCCCGGCGCGGCGCAGGGCCGCGATGCCGAGGCCGTCGCCTCGGTGGACGGCGACCGTCTCGTGGCCGTCCTGGCCGACCATGACCCGGTCGTCGGTCTGGGTGCCGTCGAAGTCGAGCACGACGGCGTCCACGTCCGCGAGGGTCGGCAGGGGGGAGGGGTCGAGGAGCGGGGCGAGCGCGCGGGCACGGGCCAGGTCGTGCGGGTCGTCGATCTCCAGCACCCGCGCCGGGTCCGTGCGGACCAGCGCGGTGTGGCCGAAGAAGCGGTGGCGGTGGGTACGGAATCCGGCCACGTCCATGGCGTACGCGGCGCCGGTCTCCAGAAGGTCCTGCGGACGGTCCTGGCGGCGGGGGCGGACGGACTTGTCGTGGTTGACGCCGTAGCTGCTCTCCTCCACCGCTTCCCCGTCGCGCCACACGAAGCCGTGGAACGGGGCGACGGTGACGGCGGTGTCGGCGCCTTCGCGGGCGACCGCGCGGGCCACCCCGTCGATGTCCTCGCGGGAGACGAACGGGCTGGTGCACTGGACGAGCAGCACCACATCGGCGGCGCGGCCGTCGAGCGCCTCGAAGGCGTCGAGCGCGTGCAGTACGGCGGCCTCGCTCGTCGCGGTGTCCCCGGAGATGTCCGCGGGGCGCCGTACGACGTGCACCCGGCCGGGTGCGCCCGCGGTCTCGCCGGCGATCCGGGCGGCCTCGGCGATGGCGGGGTCGTCGGTGGAGACGACGACGTCCGTGACCTCGGTGGAGCCGAGGCAGGCGCGGACCGCGCGGGACACCAGCGGGACGCCGCCGACCTGGGCGAGGTTCTTGGCGGGGACGCCCTTGGATCCGCCCCGGGCGGGGATCACCGCGAGGACGGTGGGTGTCGTCATGGATGCTCCTGAAGTGGTGGTCACAGTTCGCCCATCCGCCGGATCACGGGGGCGACGCGCTGGACGCCCTGCCGGTAGGCGCCGCGCGCCGCGTTGCGGACGGTCTCGCGCACCGCGCCCCTGATGCGGCCGGTGGCGACGGGGGCCGCCGCACCGGGCAGCGGACGGCCGTCGGGGCCGAGGTGGTGGCGGGCGAGGATGCCGGGGAGGTATCCCGGCGCGGTGGCGGGGGTGTAGTAGGGGGCGAGCGGCGGCAGTTCACCGGCGGCGAGCAGGGCGCCGACCTTGTCGCGGGCCCCGTCGTACGCGGTGGCGTACGTGCCGTCGGCGGCGACGCCCTGGCCCGCGAGCCACTCGGGGTCGGGGACGGGGTGCAGGCCCTCGTCGAGCCGGTCCCAGGAGGTGATGAGCCCGGAGCCGACGAAGTGGTGGTTGCCGAGCGCCTCGCGGACGCCGAGGTCGCTGAGGATCGCGGTCGGGACGGACCGGTGCAGCGATTCCAGCGCGGCGGTGGAGGAGACGGTGACGAGCAGGTCGGTGCGGTCGAGTACCTCGCCCATGTGCCCGTACACCAGGTGGAAGTTGGGGGGTGGTCCGCCGGGCAGCCGCTCGGCGAGCCGCTGGTAGGGCAGCTCCTCGATGTGCGTGGTGTGCTCGCCCGGCTTGGAGCGGAGCTTGAGCAGCACCTCGCGGTCGGGGTGCTTGCGGGCGTGCTCGACGAGCCGGCGCAGCAGGTACGTACGGTCGGCGCGGGACGCGGGTACGGAGGGCTGCGCGGCGAACACGACGGTGTGACGTCCGGCTTCGGGGGTGTGCGGGGCGCCGCCGAGGAACGGCAGGGCGGCCTCGGTGACGGCGCCCGCGTCGGCGCCGACCCCTTCGTACACGGCGCGGAAGCGTTCCGCGTCGTGGGCCGAGTTGGCGAGGACGACGTCGGCGCCGTGGCGGAGCAGGAGCCCGTCGGCGAGCTTCTCGTACACGACCCCGACGTATCCGGTGACGACCACGGGCCTGCGGGGCAGGCCGAGGGCGGCGAGGCCGTGCAGCATCGCCTGGACGCCGCCGCCGACGAGGGCGAGCACGACGACGTCGTACCTCTCCTCGCGCACGGTGTGCAGGAACTCGACGGCGGTGACCTCGCGGACCCGCCCGGCGTCGACGCCGACGTCGCCGACCTCGGCGAGCTGGCGTGCGGTGGGGGTGGCCCGGCCGCGCAGCAGCAGTCCGCTGATCTCGACCGGGCGCTCCGGGACGGAGGTGTCGCCCGCGGCGGTCAGGCGGCGCGCGGTGAGCGCGCCCCATTTCCACCGGGTGTCGGAGTCGGCGAGGACGGCCACCCGGAGCGCCGCGGGGTGCGCGGCGGCTTCTGCGGATTCGGCCTGGTCATTGGTACGTGGGGGCACGTCCTAGAAGGTAGGAAGCCATTTCGTTGAGCGGCCCAACACGACGGCAACAAAGGGTTAACAGCCCGCTGCCGCTTGGGGTCGGGGCCCCGAATCGGACGAAGTCGCGCGTTCTGCGGGGCCGTTCACGGTTCCGCCGTGCGGAGTTCACCCGGAAGACACCCGGCGGACCGGGAATGGGGCAGGCCTCCGCCTAGCGTCGTCCACGTGGTCAAGCTCTCCGTCATCGTGCCGTTCTTCAACGTCCGGGCCTACGCGCCCGACACGCTCAGAAGTCTGCGGGCCAACGCCCGCGAGGACTTCGAGTTCATCCTCGTCGACGACTGTTCGACGGACGGTACGGCGGATCTCCTGCGCCGGGCCGAGGAGACCGTCGAGGGGGTGGTCGTACGCCGGCACGCGCGGAACGCCGGTCTGGCCACGGCCCGCAACACCGGCCTGGACGCGGCCCGGGGGGAGTACATCGCCTTCCTGGACGGCGACGACTGGGTCGCGCCCGGCCACTACACCCGCCTCCTCGCCCGGACGGAGGCGCTGGGCTGCCAGTTCGTGCGCACCGACCACGTCCAGGTCACCGGGACGGCCCGCACCGTGCGCCGGGTCCCGCACGGTCCGCGCGGGGTGGTGGGCGACCCCAGGGCCGCTGTCCTGCCCGCGACCCGCACGACGTCGGTGGACTACGCCTTCGCCTGGGCCGGTCTCTACCGCCGCGAGCTGCTGGACCGGGGCCTGCTGCACTTCACGGACGGCCTGCGCACGGCCGAGGACCGGCCGTGGATCTGGCGGCTGCACCGGGAGGCGGAGTCCTTCGCCGTCCTGGGCCCCCTGAGCCACTTCTACCGGCGGGGAGTCGCCTCCTCCCTCACCCGGATCGGCGACGAACGCCGGCTGGACTTCATCCGGGCGTACGACCAGCTGCTGGCGGAGACCGCGGCGGACCGGGACGCGGAGACCCTGCTGCCGAAGGCGGTACGGACGTACTGCGCCGTCATCGCCCACCACGTCAAGGACATCGGCGCGTTCGAACCGTCCGCGGCCCGCACCCTGAAGACACTCGGCGCGACAGCGCTCGCGAACATGCCCCAGCCCCTGCTGAACGACGTCCTGAACACCATGGACACCGAACGGGCGACCGTGCTGCGCAAGTTGCGCCGTCGTCCCGCCGGAATCAAGGAGACGACCGCCGCGTGACCGTCCAGATCTTCGCCGCTTCCAGCGCGCACGGCACGGCCGTGCTCGCCGCGGCGGTCGACTCCGGCTGCTTCGGGGAAGCGGACCGCCGCATCCTGCTGCTCTGCGACACGACGGCCGTCCCGGAAGCGGCGCCGCCGCTGCGGACGCTGCCCGGGTTCGAGACGCTGCTTACCCGATTCGGCGAGGTGGTCTCGTGGAACGACACCGTCTCCCCCCTGCACCCGGGCGCGTGGACCCCCCGCCCCGACGACGTACCCCTGTGGGAGCGGCATCTGCGCCGCGCCTGGGATCTGGGGGACGAGGACGTCGAGCTGGCGCTGGAGTCGCCGCACGCCTCTCCGGCCCGGGCGATCGCCGAGATCTTCACCGACAGCCCGCTCACCGTGTACGTGGACGGCCTGACGGGATACGGCCCGACCGGCGAGAAGATCAGCCCGCTGATCGGCACCCGGGTGCGGCAGTTGCTCCACCCGGACCTCGTGCCCGGCGTCGAGCCGCTGCTCCTGGGCGAGTTCGGCGTACCCGTGCGTCCGCTGCCCACCGCGGCGTTGCGCCGAGTCCACACCGAACTGGCCCACTCCGCACCCGCGTTCACCTCCCCACGAGGGGCGGCTCTGCTGCTCCTCCCCGAGCCCGGCACGCTCCCCGCCGCCGAGGAGGAGGAGTTCCTGCTGCGGCTGGTGCGCGGTGCCACGGCTCTCGGCCACACGCACCTCGTGCTCCAGCCGCACCCCCGCACGCACGCCTTCTCCCCCGAGGCACTGCGGGCGGAGGCCGTCCGCCTCGGGGCCGGGCTGAGCGTGCCCGCCTTCGAGGTGCCCGGCGCCCCGGTCCCGGCCGAGGTCCTCTTCGCACTGCTGCGCCCCGCGCTCGTCGTCGGCCGTTCCTCGACCGCGCTGCTCGGCGCGTCGGTCCACTACGGCCTGCCCGTGGCCACGGCCGGGACCGACGCCCTCCTGGAGCGGCTCGCCCCGTACGAGAACCCCGCCAGGATTCCGGTGACGATCGTCGACGCGCTGTTGCCCGGTCTGGACGACGCCGCGGCGGTACGGAACCAGTCGCCGCCGAACCGGGAGACGGTGGCCGGGGCGCTGGGCGGTCTGCTGGAGGCCGTCGCCTTCGCGATGCGTCCGCGCGTACGCCCGGACCTCCGGCCGGCCGCCGAACGCTACCTCTCCACCCGGCTGACCCCACGGACCTGGCGCTACTTCAAGCGGCGCCGGCTCGGTGCACTCGCCCTGCCCGGCGCCGTCCCCGGCCGTCTCGCCTTCGTCCGCCGCAACGCGACGCTGCGTCGGGTGGCCCGTCGCGCCCGCGCCCTCGCGCGCCGCTGACCGGCGGTCGCCGTCCCTCCGGGCAGGCGGGTCAGCCCAGCAGGCGCGCCAGCCCGAGCCGGGTCCACAGGAGCGCGGCGCCGAAGGAGAGCGCCGCGGTCGCGGCGGTGACGGCGAGGGTCAGTGCCGCCGCGGCCGGCAGGCCGAGGCCGGTGTCGACCAGGACGTCGGTGAGGACGCCCAGGACCAGGACGTGGACCATGTACGCGCCGAACGAGGCACCCGACAGCCTGGCCAGCGCGGGGCGCAGGCGCTCGGGAACGCTCACCCGGTGCAGGGAGAAGAGCACGCCCGCGCTGAGGAGGGCGACCAGGACGCTCGCGTAGGGGATCGCGTAGTGCACGTCGTGCTGGTACCAGACGATCGCGGCCAGCGCCCCGCCCGCCAGGAGCAGCCACCACGTCCCACGCCGGCCGAACGTCCCGGCGGGCAGGGCGAGAAGCAGTGCGCCGAGGACCGCGTAGATCAGCTGGTACGGGCCGAAGCCCCAGCCGAAGTGCGGCAGTTCCAGGCCCGTGACCTTGGACAGGTCGCCGGACAGGGACGGGGCCGCGCCGAGCACGAGGAGCGCCGCGCCGAGGACCCAGGGGCGCTTGCCCGCCTTCACCAGGGCGACGAAGGCGAGGACCATGACCACGGGGATGTAGGCGTACAGGTACCAGAGGTGGTAGGCGGGCCGGACCGACGCGAACACGGCGTCGAGCGCCAGGTCGCGGAGCGGGTCGGCGTTGGTGCCGCGCACCTTGCCCCAGGCCAGGTAGAGCGCCGTCCACACCCCGAGCGGCACGATGATCCGCACGATCCGCTGCCACAGCTGCCTGCCGTCGCGGACCGGGGCGCCGACGAGGACGACCCAGCCGGCGATCGCGAAGAACAGCGGCACGGCGAAGCGGCCCGCCGAGTCCGCGACGAGACCGGCCCAGTAGGTGCCGGGTCCGTTCGAGGCCTCGCGGTCCGCGGCTTTCACGAACGCGGAGCCCGTGTGGCAGAGGATCACGCCGACGGAGCAGAGCAGCCTGATCAGGTCGATGTCGTACCGGTGTTCGCGGCGCGGGCGGGCTTCGGAACCGGGCTGCGCGGCAGCGGGCGCACTCGCTGAGGTGACGGAGGAAGACATGGTCAGGGAAGACTATGAACGCCCGGGTGCGGAGTGAACTCCGGCCGGATGAACAGTCGCTACGTCCGGGTGTCGGGAAGGTGTCGGCCGCGTGCGGGCCGTCGGCCACGCGTGGCCGACGGCCCGAGGGACGTGTGGTTTCCGGGACGTGTGGTTTCCGGGACGGGCGGCCTCCGCCGGGAGGTCAGAGGCCCAGGCTGGCGCGGGTGCGCCGCACGGTTCGGCGCAGCCGGATCGCCGCTCCCCGCGTGCCACCGCCGGGGAGCGTGAGCTTCTGCAGGCGGCGGCGCTTGAAGTAGTGCTGGGTACCGGCGCCGAGGTTCTCCCGCAGCCAGGCTTCGGCCTCGCCGCGCAGTGCGGGGTTGAGGTTGGCCTGCATGCAGTAGCCGACCGTCCGGACCAGCGGCGCGAGGGTTTTTGCTGCGGTGGACGGCAGTTCGGGCACGGGACCGTCGCCCTGCTCGTCCAGGTCGGGAACGAGGTGGTCGACGATCGTCAACGGGATGCGGTTGCTGTTCTCGTACGGGGTGATGCGGTCCAGGACCAGCCGGGTGCCGACCCGGGCGACGGGGATGCCGTAGTACACCGCGGCCGTGAACATCGCGGTGGAGAAGCAGCCCACGACGAGCGTGGGCGCGCACCGTTCGTAGAGGGTCTCGGCGAGCAGCGGGCTGTCCAGTGTGGTCAGCCGCACCCCCAGTTCGGCGGCGGCGTCGTCCAGCGCCCTGGTGTAGGCGGCCGGTGCGGTGGGGTGCGGCTTGAAGAGGATGGAGGTGTGGCCCGCCCGCGCCGCCCCGCGCACCATGCGGACGTGCAGGTCCTCCTCCTCCTCGGCGGTGAGGATGCCCAGGGCCGCGAGGTACTGCCCCAGCAGGACGGCCGTGGGCGCGTCGGCGTCGAGCGCCGCGAGCTGCCGGTCACCGTCCGCCGATCCGGCGATCTCGCCGAGCACCTTGCGGAAGGCGTCGTTGGGCACGAGCTCGGGCTCGACCCCGGACTCGGTCAGCAGGAGCGGTCGCAGTCCGGGGACGAGGTCCAGGTGGAGCACCCGCTGGATGCGGCAGGCGATGGAGCGCGGCAGCCTGTTGCGGGTCGGGCCGTAGCTCATCAGGCCGTCCGCGTAGACGTGCACGGCGCTCTCGGCGAAGATCGCGGCGATGGCACGGGCGGGGTTGACCTGGATGGATTCGACGACGAGGTCGACCGGGCCGGTGGGGTCGATGCCCCAGGCGAGGCGGAGGGCACGCTGCCAGAGCTCGGTCTCCTCGGCGCGCGGGCCCCAGGCGCTCGGGTGGAGCGGGCTGATGGCCTCGTTCCAGTCGACGACGGAGTCGAAGCGGGCGGCGATGCCCCCGTAACCGCGCATCTCTTCGAGCCGGAGGGCGGTTTCCGGGATCGCCGCGTTGTTGGAGACGAGAAGGATCCGGTGGCTGTCCTGCCCCGGTCCGAACTGTCCGGCGTCGAGAGCGGCGGCGAGGGTGGCCGCGCCGTACAGGGTCGAGACCTGGAAGATCTGGGTGCGTCGAGTGGGCATGGGTCAGGCGGCCTTCTGCTTGTCACGCAGGCGGTTGAGCACGGCGCTGCGCTTGGCGTCCATCGTCGTCAGGGTGAGGTCGAGTACCTGCTGGGGCATCCGGTGCAGTGCGGCCGTCGACTCCTGGCGCAGGCGCCGGAAGGTCGTGGGTTCGTACTCGTCCGCCTTCTGGTTGTGGAAGGCGATCATCGCGCAGTAGGTGCGGACCGCCTTGGGGAGGAAGAGCTCCGCGTCCGGGTCCTCGCGGATCTCGTCCAGCAGCGTGTCGTACGCGGGGAAGAAGTCCAGTTGGCGCGAGTCCTTGATCTGGGTCAGGGAGGTGGTGACCCCGCGCCGGTAGAAGACGCCGTAGAGGTTCAGCGCCGCGAAGGTACGGGCCCGCAGGTGCAGCTGCCAGATCCACAGCCGGTCCTCGGCGGTGCGCAGCCGGGTGTTGAAGCGGTGGCCGCCGTCCGCGAAGAGCCGCTGGTGGTAGACGCCCGCCCACACGAAGGGGTAGTCGACCATCGTCTCGAACTCGGGCGAGGCGATGCCGTCGCGCGGGTCCAGCACGGTGTCCCGGAGCCGGGCGGGTGCGCGCTTCACGATCCGGCTGGTGCCGGTGGCCTGGACGTGGTCGGTGCGGGCAAAGTCGCAGTCCAGCTCGGCCGCGGCGTGCAGCAGCCGGCCCAGGTGGCCGGGGGCGTACCAGTCGTCGCCGTCGAGGAAGGTGACGAAGTCCCCCCGGGCGGCGTCGATGCCGCTGTTGCGGGCTGCGGCGATGCCCAGGTTCTTCTCGTGCCGGACGACCTCGGCGTTCGGGAGTCTGTCGGCCCAGCGGTCGATGATGGCCGGTGTCTCGTCCGTGGAGCAGTCGTCCACCAGCAGGAACTCGATGTCAGGGCCGGTGTTCCGGGCGAGGCTGCCCAGAGTCGTGTCGGCGAAGGGGCCGACATTGTGGAACGGGACGACAACGGACAGCTTCGGCACGCGGGCCCTCTCCTTCGATCATGGTCCGTACACGCTAGGGACGGGGGCGAAGGATCAGGTGTCGCCCGGCCCAACGGAGGGCGAACTCTGGACGTCTCCTGGGGGGCGTGCCGAAAGTGGCGACGTCCGCCCGGCCGCCCGTCCGGAGGGCCGGAGAGCCGGAGAGCCGGAGGGCCGGAGAGCCGGAGGGCCGGAGAGCCGGAGGGCCGGACGGACGGGACTTCCGGTACACGCGCCTCCGCCAGGTGCGCGTCCTCCTCGCCGGGGACGCCGCGACCGGGCGCCGGACGGGGACGCGGGCGACGGGCGACGGGCGACAGGCGATGGCTCTTCGACGTGTTCCGTGGCCCGCACTTCACCCTGCCGGCGGTCGCCACCGACGCCCCGCTGCCGGTGCCGGACGACATCGTGGTCCAGGTGCACCGCGCGCCGCTCTCTCCGGCGTACGGTTCCGGACTGTTCCTGGTCCGCCCGGACGGGTACGTCGGCTGGGCGGTCACCACCGCCGAGGGCGGGCTTGGGCGCGTACGCCGCACGGCTGGGCCTCGCCCTGCCGGGACCGGCCTCCCGTTGACGCCGGGCGGGACTCAGATGCCGCTGAGCGAGAGTTTCGCGGCGAAGCCGAGGAAGAGCAGCCCCGCCGCCGAGGTGGCCGTCGCCGAAAGCCGCTTGCGGCGGCGGAAGGCGGCGGCGAGGCGGGTGCCGCCGAAGATCAGCGCGGAGAGGTAGAGGAAGCTCGCCAGCTGGAGAAGCCCGCCCAGGACGACGAACGACACCGCCGGGTAGGCGTAGTCGGGGTCGACGAACTGCACGAAGAAGGAGATCAGGAAGAGGATGGCCTTCGGGTTGAAGATGCTGACCACCAGCGCCCGGCGGTACGGCCTCTCCCGTGCCCCGTCCTCCCCGGTGCCCGTCCCGCCGGCGCCCTTCTCCCCGGCGGCCGGGGTGTCGCCGGTGAGTTCGGCGACCCTGAGGCTGCGCTCCCGCCACAGCTGCCGGGCCGCGCGGAGCATCCCGAAGGCCAGCCAGGTCAGGTAGCCGGCGCCCGCATACCTGACCACCGCGAAGAGCAGCGGCGTGGTCTGGAGCAGGGAGGCGGCGCCGAGGGCGGACAGGGTCATCAGGACCGTGTCACCGGTCCAGACCCCGGCCGCCGCGACGTATCCGGTGCGTATGCCGCGCCGGGCTGCGACGGACAGCACGTAGAGCGAGTTCGGTCCCGGCAGGAGAACGATGAGGACGAGACCGACGAGGTAGGTCGGCAGATCAGTGACACCCAGCATGGAACGGAGTTTCGCACGCGTGCTCGACGCGCTGTCCGGGGGCCGGGCCCACCCGCGGCGGTCACGAGTCCGCGCAGCCGTCGGTGGTCGGCGCCGTCCGCGTACCAGGTTCGGCAACCGTGCGGGGCGGGAACGCGTCTCCCGTAACACCGGTACGCGGGGCGTTGCGGGCCACGGGGAGGCCGAAGTGACACGCACACGAGCGACACGTCCACCCTCGACATCGACACCACCACCGGCCCCGGCTCCGCCGGTCCGTACGTACGGACGCGGCCGGCCCGCGCGGAGGCTCGCGGCGACCGCCGCCGTGCTGCTCGCCGGAGCGGTCCTGGCGACGGGGTGCGAACCGGTGGAGGTGACCGGCGGCACGAGCGCCTCGCCCGTACCCGTACCCGGATCGGCCACCGGGGCCGCCACCGCGCAGCCGTCCTCGTCGCCGCGGACTCCGACGCGGACTCCTTCGGCGGCCCGGACCTCCGACGACAAGCCGTCCGCTTCCTCCGCGCCGTCCGCCCCGGCCGCGAGCCACTCCGCCCCGGCGCCCTCGCCGTCCGCCCCGGCCCTGATGGGCATCGGCTCGGAGGGTGCGCGGGTGCGTGAACTCCAGGCCCGGCTGCGGCAGGCCGGGCACTTCGCCCGCAATCCCACCGGCTACTACGGCACCCTCACCGCGACGGCGGTGGAGGCCTTCCAGCGCGAGCGCGGCCTCGCGGTGACGGGCCGGACGGACTCCCTCACCTGGCAGCGGCTGCTGGCCGCCACGCGCACGCCCACCGCGTCCGAGCTCGACCCGCCGACCGAGCGTCCCGTGGCCGCTCCGGACCCGCGTTGCCTCAAGGGGAGGGTGCTCTGCATCAGCAAGGAGAGCCGGACCCTGGCGTGGATGATCGACGGCCGGGTGGTCTCGGTGATGGACGTGCGGTTCGGCTCGGAGTACACACCGACGCGTGAGGGTGTCTTCTCCGTCTACTGGAAGTCGCGCCACCACGTCTCCACGCTGTACGGCTCCGCGATGCCGTACGCGATGTTCTTCAGCGGCGGCCAAGCGGTGCACTACTCGGCCGACTTCGCGGCACGCGGCTACGGCGGGGCGTCCCACGGGTGCGTCAACGTCCGCGACGAGAAGAAGATCTCCGCCCTCTACGCGCAGGTGAAGGACGGCGACAAGGTGGTCATCTACCACTGACGGGCCATCAGTACGCGTCGCGCGCACGCGACGCACTCGGGCCCGGTACGACCCCACGGACCGAGGAAGAAGGGGCGAGGGAGGAAAGGGGCGCGGACGGGACCGGGGGAACGTGTCCCGCCCGCGCCGATGCGCGGAGCCGAAGGTACGGGGGGAACCCCGGCTCGATGCGCCGCCGATGACCAGTCGGCTCACTTCCTACTGCGTCAGCCATCCGAAAAACGTCACAGCTGCGGGCCGGATGTGACGGGACGCACACCAGCCACACGTCGGAGGAGCGGTCAGCCCTACCCGTGGGCGGCACGGCCGGGGGTCCAGGAACCGGGTTCGGCGGCCCCGTCGGATCCGTACTCGGCACCCTGCCCGCCGTACCCGCCCCGGTAGGCCCGCGCCTCCCGTGCGGCCTGCCCGGCCTGCCCGGCCCGCTCGGCCTGCCCAGTCCGCTCGGTCCGCCCGGCCTGCCCGGTTCGCTCGGGCCCGGGGCCGTGGCCGTGGCCCCGGCTGTTCGTGGCGTTCGTCCTCGCGCCTGCCGGCGTGGCCGTCTTCGGCGCCGACGAGGCCGGAGCCGCGGGCGGCGCTGCGGCGAGGGTGGTGGCGGCCGGACCGGTCGCGGGGGCGTTCCGCAGCGGGTAGGCGGACGACTGCCCCTGCCGGTCAGCGTCCTGGCCCCACTCGCCCTTGCCGTCACCGGCGTGGCCGGAGCCGTACCCGGTGCCGTCCGGGGCCGCCCCGTCCGGGCTGTCGCCCGCGACGGAGCCACCGGGGTACGCGGCCGTGATCCTTGCGCAGTACTCCGGAATGTTCTTCTCACCCCGGGCCAGTTCGGCGAGGCTGCGGCGCTCCCGCTCGTCCAGGTCTCCGTCCCGGTAGTCGTGGCAGTCCTCCACGGTCTCGGCGTACCTGCCGGACCCGAAGTCGCCCGAGCCGCCCGAGCCACCTGGGCCGCCGTACGTGCCCCGGTCCTGGGACCCGCCCCCGTCGCCGTGCCCACCGGCGTTGCTGCCCGAACCACCCTCCGCCCCCGTGCCGTTGCCGTCGTCCGGCCCGTCGGTGTCCGGCCCGCCGGTGTCCGGCCCGTCGGTGTCCGGGGCGGCGCCGCCGTCCGCGCCCGGGACGGTTCCGCCGGAGCCCGCGCCGGAGGGGGCGCCGGCCCCCGTCGGGGCGCCGGAAGGGGTGTGCGTCCCGGACGGGTCCAGGGTGGCGTCGTCCGGCGAGGCGGCCACCGACACGGTGCTCGCCGGGCCGTTTTCCGCGCCGCCGAACACCCCGGCCAGCGTGCCCGTACCGGCCGCCACCGCGACGCCGCCGAGCGCGCATCCCGCGAGCGAGGCCGCCAGGCCGATGCGTACCGGCCGGCCGAAGCGGGGCCGCTCCCGGCGGCGGGACGAGGAGGACGGCGTACCGAGCCGCACCGGGTCGAGCATGCCCCCGGCCGGGGCCGTACCGGCCTCCGGGACCGGCCCGACGGGCCGCCGGTGGCGCCCTGCCCCGGACGCCCCGCGCACCGGCCCCACCTGCCGGAAGGCAGCCAACGCCGCTTCCTCGCCAGGGAGTTCACCATCGACCGACGATTCCGGACGGGCCGCGCCGAGCACATCGGAGAGACTCCGTGCGGCGGAACGCGCCTGGCCTCCGGGAGGCACGACCGGTTCGCCGCGGAGCAGTCTCTCCGCCGCTTCCCTGTCGAGCCATTCGTCCCGGTCGTCGGCCATCACATGTCCTTCTGCGTCCACGGACGCGAATGCGTCACTCCGGGAACCACTCCCGCGGGCGCCGCCACACCACCTCGCCCGAGGCGCTGCGCGGGTACGGCGCCGAGTTCCGGACCGGGCCCGCCCAGACCCCCCGCACCGCACTCCGGCCCGTCGTTCATCGGCCCTCCAGGGACCGTACCGGCCCATTCCGCTTCCCGCTGCTCCCCTCCCAGCATCTCCGCCAGTCTCTTCAGCCCACGGTGCGCGGCGGTACGTACGGCACCGGGCCGCTTGCCCAGCGTCTGCGCGGCGCTCTTCGCGTCGAGGCCGACGACCACCCGCAGGACGACCGCTTCGGCCTGGTCCTGCGGGAGCCGGGCTATGAGCGCCATGGCCCGCTCGGTGCCGATGGCCTCGATGGCCTCCCCCGCGGTGTCCGAATCCGCCGGACGCCCCGTCAACTCCTCCTCGTCACCGCCGATCGCGGGCCTGCGCCCGCGCATCCGCAGATGGTCCAGGGAACGGTTGCGCGCGATCCGGGCGGCCCATCCCCGGAACCGGTCGGCGTCCCCGCTGAACCGGCTCAGATCGCGGGCGATCTGGAACCACGTCTCGGACGCCACGTCCTCCGCGTCCGCGTCCCCCACCAGCGTTCGTATGTACCCCAACAACCGTGGCTGCACGGCGCGGTACACAACACGGAAGGATTCCTCGCTCCCGCCCTGCGCCGCGAGCACCGCGGCGGTCAGCTCCGCGTCGTCCCCCAGCACTCCTCAACCGCCCTGCTGTCCCGAATCGCGGCTGGTCACCGCCGCTGCGCCACCCTGCGCGGTCAGCACGCTACGTGCTCGGCGGGTGTCGCGTCCATGGCTTGTACAAGTCGCAACAAACCGTCGGCAGGCCCCGGGTGTGACAGAAAACGCGACCACGGCGCTGAGTGGGGTACGGGGCCGCGCTGCGGCTTCGTGGAAGACGGCCGAGGCCTCTCCTGTGGGGGGTGGCGGCCCCGGCCGTCTTCCTGTCAGAAGTCGCTCTGCCCTGCGGTTGTCGGAGCCGGAGTCCGCCTCTGTGGCCAGCGGCGTGACCAACGCGCCAGCCTCGTTGCGGCTGGCCCCGATGGACGGCAGCGCCTCAAGGTGGGTGGGGCTCCTGGAGCGAGCAGTTGGCCGATGCGACCGACTCCGTGGATCCGTCAAGCATGGCCCGCATCAGGACGTCGTGGTCCATCACACGCCACGAAGCCATCCAGCCGAGCTTGCCATCGGCAACGGCCACGACGGTCACGTGGGTTGCGGCGCTCAGGCTGCCCCGCTCGAACTGCGCGTCCGCTGCGAGCCCCAGACGAGTGGGGATGTCGCTCGCACTGACCGCCTGACTCATGATCCGGACCGACCCCGTCGACCACTTCACATCCGCCGTTCGCGGCTGCATCGTCACGTCCTCTGGCACGTCCGTACCCTCGCAGGCCAGTCCGAAGAACGGGACCGCCGTGGCAGCCACGGGGGTACGGAACACCCGCTTCCCACCCCCGTGATCAGGCTGGCGACGTCTCAGCACGGGCAGGCAGACGATCACCCGACCAGGCACTCGGGTGCGGAATGCCCCGTGCTGCTCGGCCGGGACACCCGGCTGAAGGCCATCGGGTGGGTCGTCGGACGGGGCGCGGGTGGCGCGAAGCGCGCTGGACGGGTGGCGGGGCGCCCTTCGCGGTGGGCAGCCGCCAGGAGTGCGGTGATGGTGGCGGTCTCGGCGCCGGTGATCGTGGCGATCTGATCGGTGGTCAGCAGGAGCCTGTCGTGGAGGAGCGAGACGTCCTGGGTCGGCGTGAGGATGCGGCCGCTTCGGCGCGCGACGGATCGGGTGTGACGGTTCCAGGCCCAGGCGGTCGGGCAGGGCTCACTGACAATGGTGGTCCAGTTGGCGGCGACGAGGTCGAAGAGGTGGGACACGGCCACCTGGGCCTCTTCCGGGGCGAGGCGCGTTTCGGCGTAGGCGTAATAGGCCGGGCGGAGCAAGTCGTAGAAGGCGTAGAAGGCGTTGCTGAGCACTATGGGCGGGGTGGGCGGCATGGTCCGTCTCCTGCGGGTCAGGCGAAAGTCTGAGTGGAGAGGCTCGAGGATTCGGGGTTGCGTTCGCCGGGCGCCACCGTAGAGACGTTTACGGACAGGCTCAGAGGGGCGATGGGACGCTGCTGGGCCCTCGGCCAGGGAGGGATGCGCAGGTCTGGAAGCGCTTCGGTGACGGCAGGGGTATTACGGGACAGCCCCTACGCAGGTTCCGGGCACATCCGACGGCCGGAGCCGCGCACCCTGCGGCGGTGTACCGCGGAGGTTGACGGAAGTCCCGGCTGACTCCGGCTGACTCCAGCTGACACCGGCTGACTCCGGCTGACTCCGCGGTGCAGGAGATCGGGCGGGATCGAGCGGCGAGAAGCCGGTTTCCGTTGTGGCGCGGTGAGCGGAACGCATGTACAGGCCGCGCTCGGATGTCGGAGTCTGACAGGAGCGAAGCGCGCGGTCCGCACGAGTGACTCGGACGGAGTGGCCCCGGTGGCCGGTACGACGTGCGGAGAGGTAGTGCGTCCACAGGAGACGCTCGACGCAGGCGGTACCCACGACTTTGGGCGTATTCACTCAGGCGAGGGTGCGCACCGCTTCGCGGATCAGGTCGGCGACCGACTTCGGCCGGGAGATGGCCACCGCGTGCGAGGCCCCTTCGAGCTCGACGGTCGTGGCGCCGGCCCGCTGTGCGCCGAAGCGCTCCACCTCGGGGTTGATGGCCTGGTCGGCAGCGGCCACCAGCGCCCAGGAAGGCTTTGTGCGCCAGGCCGCCGTTGAGGCCTTTTCGGTGAACGCGGAGACGGCGAGCGGGCGTTGGGAGGCGGCCAGGACCTCTGTGACGGCCGGCGAGACGTCTGCGGCGAACACGGCAGGGAAGGCGTCCCGGCGGATGGTGACCTCGGCCGCCGCTCCACCGCCCTCGATCGGGTACATGCGCTCCTCCAGATGGGAGACCAGGAGCGATTCAGGGAAGCGGCCCTGGAGTTCACCCAGGCTTTCGCCCTCCTCCAGCACGTAGCCGGCCACGTAAACGAGGCCGACGACGCTCTCGGTGGCGCCGGCGACGGTGATCAGCGCACCTCCGTAGGAGTGCCCCACCAGCACGACGGGACCATCGATCTGCGCGGCGAAGGAGGCGATGTACGCGGCGTCGGAGGCCAAGCCCCGCAGAGGATTCGAGGGCGCCACGACGGGAATGCCGGCGCGCTGGAGTTCCTCGATGACCCCCATCCAGCTCGCGGCATCGGCGAACGCGCCGTGAACCAGGACGACCGTGGGCGTGGGGGCGGGCTTGGGCATGGCTGTGTTCTCTTCCTGTGGAGCAGGCGTGGGGTGCCGTGCGCGACGACGCGCGGACTGCTTGGGGAGATGGTTCGGATTGCCGACGGTCGGCGGCGCGGGTCGGTTGTCAGGCTTCCCGGCCCGAGGACTGCCATTCGCGGGGGGACACACCATAGGCCTGGCGAAATACTCGACTGAAATGCGAGCTGCTGACGAACCCCCAACTCTGCGCGACGGCCGCGACGGTCCTTCGGCGATTGAGAGACATCCGGAGTTCTCGACGGCAGGCATCGAGTCTCAGCTCCCGTATCAGAGAACTCACCGTGACGCCCTCTCCTTGGAACATTTTGTGCAGGTAGCGCACAGATATGTAGTGGGCTCGCGCGATGGATTCGGGCGACATCCCCGGATCCATCAGGTTCTCAACTATGTACGCCTTGATTCGGCCGAGTATTTGTTCGCGAACCAGTTCTTCGTCGGAATCATCGTCCTCGACCAGTTCACCCACGAGTGCCGCAATAAGATCCACCGCGTTGACAGCCAGCCGTCTATTGATTTCGGAATGGCGAAACTCCTCTCCGACGAGCGCGCCGAGGAACTGGGAGACCAGAGATGCAATCCCGGAGCCACCGCTGACATGGGTCTCGGCCAGTCGATGGAGGCTCCGACGGGAGACACCCAGGAAGTCGAAGGAGATACGGAAGACCGCGAAATCTTGGTCGAAGGGGAGTTCCCCGCGCGCACCGACCGCGACCACCAGGTCTCCGGAATCCAGCTCACGAGCGACGCCTCTGTGGAAAACCGTCTTCGATCTCTTGACGCAGAGCCCCACGTAGAGGCACTCCGTCTCGCCCGCGACCGCCGGCCAGGGAAGATCTCTGGGGTGCCCGAAGCCGGCATCTCCAGCCGGTTCCTTCTCTGACACGTACGCGTTTTTGAGCATGCCTGATATGACCGTCTCGGTCACGGTGAACTCCAGTCGTACCTACGAAGAACTGAGGAACGGGCGAAGCCGTGCGCGGGCCGCGATTCGGCCGCGGGGCCCGGCCGTCGCCGCACGGGCATCCGACGCCGCGCCACACCGACGCCGCGCGATCGGGCCCGATACGGGATGAAGAAGCGCCTACGGGGCTTCGGTCAGGAACTTGTCCACCACGGCGTTGAAGGCGGGCGGGTTCTCGAGGAACGGGAAGTGGGAACTCGCCACACTCACCGGGAAGATGTGGAGCCGCGCGTCGGGGACAGCGTCGGCGACGAACCGCTGCGAAGCGGGATCCACGTGGCTTCCGTCGCAGCCGATCACCAGGCTCGGTACGTCGATGCGGTGCAGTACGTCCCGCCAGTCCTGCGCACAGTGGTCGAAGAGGAGAGGCACGCCCGCGTGGGCGGGCGTAGACGTGATCTCCTGCGCCACGAAGGCGAGGATCTCCGGGTCGGTGTCACCGGAGAACATGCCGCGTACGAAGTCGTGACGCACCCGGTCCCCGTCCGGGCCTGCGAGTGCGGCACCGAGTTCGAGCAGTCCGGGGACGTCGAAGATCGCGCCGCAGTCGCGCTGTTCGTCCGGCGTCATCCACGGAACGGCGGCGACGGCCGCCGGCTGGTCCACGGCGATGAACCGGCGGATCCCACCGGTTCCGTACTGGTCGATGAAGCTCCACCACACGGAGACGCCCATCGACCAGCCGAGGGCGTCGAACCGTTCGAGCCCCAGATGCTCGACGAGCTCGCGGACGTCGCGAGCCAGTCGGGCGATGCGGTAGCCGTGGTGCGGCTTCTCGGACCGCCCGTGCCCCCGGAAGTCCACGGTGACGACGCGTCGCGACGGGGCGAGGCCCTCGTACTGGTACCGGAACATCTCCTGGGTCTGGCCCCAGCCGTGGAGCATGAGCAGCGGAGTGCCCTCGCCCCCGCTGTCCCGATATGACAGCCGCACGCCGTCGCTCGTCGTCATGTGTTGCACGTCCAGTGCCGCCCTTCTTCGAAGCGTCGCGCCGGGGCATCGCGGAAGGGACCTCCACGATGGGCGTCCTGATGTCCGGCAGGAGCGAAACACGCTGGTCAGCTCCCTGTGGTGACCATTGTCGGCGGGCGCAGCCCTTCACCGCCACCGCGCTCCGTAGGGATCGGCCGAGGAAAGTCACGTCACTCTGTAGCGCCCGCGTCGGTCTTTCATCGTTCTGTAGTGCCCCGCTCCCGGGCGGCGCGACCGTGCTCACGCACGCGCGTCGTCGTCCGGGGACGCGAGGAGGTCCTGGAGGCGCAGGCCCGTATGCAGGACGAGCCGGTCGGCTCCGCTGTCCAGATCGAGCCCAGTGATCTCCTGGATCTGCCGGAGCCGGTAGTAGAGGGAGGTGCGGTGAATCTGTAGTGCTTCCGCGGTCCGGGGAATCGATCCGGCATGATCGAGGAAGGTGCGCAGCGTCTCCACGAGCCGATCGCCGCCCGTGTGCCCGAGAAGGACGCGCAACGCCTTCGGCAGCAGGGACTCGTTGAGCGTGTGGTCCGGAAGCTGGAGCAGCACGGCGAACTCACCCAGTTCCTCCCAGTCCCCCGCGCCCTTCAGTCGTGGCAACCGCCGCGCCGCCCGGGCCGCTACGGCTGCCTGCTCGTAGGAGATCCATGCGTCAGCCAGTCCTGACTGACGCCCGCCCACGCCGATGACGGGGGCTGCGGCGGGGTCCAGAAAGGTGCCGAGCGCCTCCAGGATGCGGGCGGACTGGTCGGCGAGGTCCTGCGGATCCGTCGGGCGGTCGAACGCCTGGAGCAGGACCGCCCGCTCGGGGGCGACGGCCACGATGCCTTGACCCCACCGCGTCTGGCGGTACTTTTCGAGCGCTCCTTGCAGGGCGAGCTCCACCTGCCCGGGAGGCTCGGGGGAGCGGGACACCTGCACGAGGGTGACGACGGTCTCGGCGGTGTTCCGGAGCAGGCCGCTGTCCACGATCTTCTGCTGCGCGGTGGCGCGCGCCGTCGCGCCCCGGCCGAGGAGCGCCGGAAGCAGTTCCCGTTCGCCCGATTCCTCGGCGGTCGCAGCCAGGTGTTCCGCGTACATCTGGGCGGCCATGGCGGGGACGACTCGGGCGATGGCCTCGGTCGCGTGCTCCGGCAACGACCTGCCGGGTGCGACGACCATGAGCAGTCCGAGCAGGAGGCCGCGCTCGCGCAACGGCACGCAGTAGCGCGTGAGCAGCCCGAGATCGTCCCGGCCCTCGATGAAGCCGGGCGCGGTCCACTGGGCGACGCCCAGGTCGAGGATGTACCTGATGGGCTCATTGTCCGCGCGCCCCTGCAGGAGGCTGCGGATGCGTACCGGGTCCTCGTCGCCGAAGTGGCGGCTCGAACAGATCAGCCGGACCAGGGGATCGTCCAGGACGACGGACCGGCGCAGTTCTTCCGCGAGCTCGTCCACCTGCGCTTGCAGCGCTTCGCTGCCCCCGCGTGCCCGCTGGATCCGTTCCGACATGGCGTTCCTCCTGAGTACGCCCTCTTTCTACAAGGAGCGAAACCAGGAGATCAAATTTTCAACATTTTGCGGGTTGCCGCATGTGTCGAAAGGCGTAAATAAACCCTTTTGTATCGGTCTGTACGTGAGTGAAGCGCGGAGCTGCCGCCCGACCGGACGGCGCCGGAACGCCTGCGCCGGGCGATGTCGTCCTGGCGCGCCCGGGGGAACCGGGACGGGCCGCGGTCGTCCGCGAGGAGCAGCGCGACTGGGTGTGCGGCACGGGGTGCTTCCTGCTGCGTCCGGTCGCCGGGCTCGACGCCGACTACTTCGCCGCGTACCTGCGCGGCCAGGAGGCACGCGCATGGCTCGACACCCACTCGACGGGGAGCATGCAGATGAAGACCATCTCCCTCGATGTCCTCAAGGACCTGCCCGTGGTGGTGCCCGATTCGGCAACCCAGCAGGCGATCGCCGGGACGATGAGAATGCTGGACGAACACGAGCGCCTGTTGCTCGAACAGGTCGCTCTGACGCAGAACATCCGCAGCGAGGTGCTCGGCGGAGGCATCGTGCACGCGTCGTAGACCTGCGTGGTGGTGCGGTGAGCCTGTGCTCCTGGGAGCACCCGCCCGCCACTGCCAAAGCCGCTACCGTGAAGGCATGACCGCACTGCCTGACTGGATGCGCCCGCCCCGCGCGGAAGGCTGGTTCGCGGAGGACCTGGATCACCTCCCCGAGGCCCCGCGCCACACCGAGCTGATCGACGGAGTCCTCGTATTCATGATGTCGCCCCAGACCTCCTGGCATGGCCGCCTCATCACCGCCCTGACCACGACGCTCACGGCGCAGGCACCCACGGGTATCGAGGTGGAACGGGAGATGACGATCCGCCTGGACGCCCGGAACCGCCCCGAGCCGGACCTCTTGCTGACGGACCTTCCCTACGACCCGGGCCGCACCTGGTACGCACCGGAGAACGTGAGGCTCGTCGTGGAAGTGGTCTCCCCCGAGTCCGCCCACCGCGACCGTACGGTCAAGCTCCGCAAGTACGCGGAGGCCGGCATCCCGCACTACTGGCGCATCGAGCACGAGGACGGCGAACCAGCCGTCCACGTCTACGAACTCGACGGACCTACGGGCACCTACGCCCCCGCCGGTATCTTCCGGGGCTCACTCCAGCGCCCAGTGCCCTTCGGCATCAGCCTCGACCTCGACACGCTCACGCCCTCCCGGCGCAACTGACCGGGGCAACCGACCGGCGCAACTGACCGGAGCAACCCGGCCGCAGCGTACGGGACGCCGCGGCCGGGCCGGCGTCCTCACCCGTCCGGGTCCGGGACCCGCTCACCGGCAGGCCACCGCCGATTCGGCCGACCCCACGCTCCCTCACCCGCACCCCTCACGCCTGGTTGCGTGCCCGCCGTGACATGACCGCGCGCAGTACCCGGCGGCCCTCCGTCGAGTGGTCGAGGGCCCGCCGCAGTCCCGCGCCGCTGCCGGGCGAGCCGGCGGTCTCGGCGAGGATCTCCAGCAGCTCGCGCTGGCGGCGCAGTTCGCCCGCGACGAGCGGGCCCGCGTCGGCCTCGGCCCCGGCGGAGCCGATCCTCAGCAGTTCCAGGGTTTCCCGTTCGCCGCTCCCCGGCGCCCCGTCCGGACCCACCGCGTCCGCCGCGTCCGCCGCAGGGGTGTCCGTGTCCGGGGTGGACGGCCGGTCGGCCCGCCGGTGGATCTCCAGGGAGAGCAGGGAGCAGGCATCGGCCCAGACCCGCAGGGGACCGGCCTCGAAGGTCTCCGGGGCGGCGTCCAGCATCGCCCGGATGCGGGCGAGCGGTTCCCCGGGGCCGAACCCGGTGCCGGAACCGGGGCCGAACCCGGTGCCGGAACCGGGGCCGGACAGCGGGACCGAGCCGGCCGAGGGCCCCGGGGCTGCCGAGGGGGCCTGGGTGGGGATCACGGGGGCCGCCGGAGGGGCCAGAGCCGCGACGGTCTCGCGTGCGGCGGCGAGTCGGGCCGCCCACGCGGTGCCGTCCTCGCAGCTCGCCCAGAGCGGGCGCAGCGGTTCCGGGCCGTCGCCCTCCGGGGCCGGGGGCAGACAGCGGTCGAGGCAGGCGAGGCCGCTCGCGGCGAGTGCACGCGCGTCGGCGCGGGCGATGAGGTCCCACAGGTTCATGACGTACCCCCAGGTCTTCTGTGTCGCGTACAGCGCCGGACCGGCGTGAATACGTCACCCCACCCCGGCCGGAGAACGCGCGCCAGGGCGCCGTCGGAGGCGCCCCACCAGCCACAACAATCCCAGAAATCAGGAAAAATGGCTCCTGTTCGGCGCGATGTTGATGGAGGAAACCAGAAGCGGATCCCGGCGGCCGACCCGCCCCCCGGCCACCGGACGGCTTGATTCCGCACGCCTCCCCCACGCCTCCCGCACGCCTCCCGGAAGTCACCCCGAGATCTCTCGGAGACCTCCCGGAGCCACCGGGAGCTCCGGGAGGAGCAGCCTCACCCCCGCCCGTCGATCTTCCCTGCCAGCCCGGTGAACGCCGCCCAGCTCAGGGCGGGCTTCCCCGGCACCCAGAGCTTCTGCGCGGTGGCCTTCAGCGGCATCCGGATGCCCTCGGCCACCTGCGCCTGGGTCTGGGCGTTGGGGAAGTCGCCCCAGACGGCGAACCGGCCGCCCAGGATCTGGTCGGAGTACGTGGCCGGGACCGGCCGGGTGCCGCGCAGGACGAGCGGGGTCCACTGCTCGTAGATCCGCTTCCCGGTCGGGTAGACGAACTCGTTGGGCTCGCCGAGCACGTAGTAGAGGAACTCGTCGTTGAGGTTCACCACCGGGCGTCCTTCGCCCAGGTACGCCTCCGGTTCGCGGGCGCCGATCTCCTTGCCCGTCCAGTACTCGATCTCGATCCGCTTGTCCGCCTGTACGGTGCCGCCGCTGAAGAGGCCGTCGTTCCAGGCCTTCGTGGTCATCCCCTTCGGGCGGACCACGGCGGCGCGGTCGTTGAGCCAGCCGGTGGCGAGGTCCTCGATGGTGGCGCCGTCGCCGTACTTCTGCCGGGCGGCGGCCAGGAGTTGCGGGTACGAGGCGCCGGGGTCGGGGACCGTGAGCGCCTGGTACTCGTCGGCGCCCAGGTGCCAGAACTTCCCGCCGAAGAGGCCGGTGAACTCGTCGAGCAGTTCGTCGACCAGCTTCGCCGCTCCCGGCTTCGAGATGTCGAGGGACCCCTTGGACACCGCCCCGGAGACGCTGTGGAGCTGGAGGTCGGGGTGGGCCCGGAGTACGGCGCCGAGGTGTCCGGGCGAGTCGATCTCGGGGACCACCTCGATGTGCAGGCTCTTCGCCAGCGCGAGGATGTGCTTCACCTGGGCCTGGCTCAGGTGGTCCTGGGAGACCACCTCGGGATGCGAGCGGGACTCGATGCGGAACGCCTGGTCGTCGGAGAAGTGCAGGCCGAACTGGTTCATCTTGAGGTCCGCCATCTCGCGGAGCCGGTCCTCGATCCAGTCGACGCCGTACGGCTTGCGCGCGATGTCCAGGTTGAGGCCGCGCTGCGGTCGGTCGGGGCGGTCGTTGACGACGCCCTCGGGGAAGGTGCCGTCGGCGGCGACCGACTGTTTGAGGGTGCGGGTGCCCCAGAAGACGCCGGCCTCGTCGGGGCCGCTGATGGTCACCCGGCCGTCCCGCGCGGTGAGGGTGTACGACTCGGCGCCGGTCTTCGCTCCCTTGTCCAGGGAGAGCTCGACGTCACCCGAACGGGCGGCGGCCTCCCCCCTGTAGCGCAGCCGCAGCTCCTTGGCGAGCAGCCTGGCCTCGTCGGCGAGGGCGCCGCTGCCGTCGGCGACGACCACCGCCCCGGAAGAGGTGGGCTTCCAGCCGGGGCCGCGCGCGGCGGTGTGCTCGCGCACGGCCGGAATGGTGCGGGGCGCCGCGGAGAGGGCGTAGCTGCGGGTGGGTGACGGGGAGGGCGAGGAGGAACCGGCGGCGGGTGTCGACGCGTCGGGGAACGAGGGGGATATGGAGGACGCCGACGAGGCGGCGTCCCCGGTGGGCTCGGAGCCGCCGCCGTCACCCGAACCGCAGGAGACGAGAGCGAGCGCGGCAGCGGTGGTGAGGGCCGCTCCGGCGAGGGCACCGCGTGAGGGGGACATGGGGCGAAAACCTCCGGGGCGTGGGGGGGCGTGGAGGGCGGGTCACAGTGAACACAAGCGACACACAAGGCGTGAGAGGCATGAGGGATGTGTGGGGCCTACGGGATATATGGATGGCGAGGGGTCGGAGGCGTCCGAGGGCCCCGGAAACCTCGGGGGCCGTTGAGGTCTACGGCGAGGGCACACGCCGCAGAGATACGCGCACTGACGCGCCGAAACCTGCCACTGGCCCGCACTTAGCCCGATCGAGGGATGCAACGATCGGACGGGATGTCAGTCAAACGTTCCGAAACTCTCTCGTTCGGGTGGTTTCCTGGATTCCGCCGGACGGGTGTCCTCTGGTCTCGCTACCGTTGCGGCACATACGCCACTCCCTTCACTTTCGTCCCCCGTGCGACTTCGCTGCCCTTCCGGCCTTCCCTGCCTTCGCGGCCTTCCCGACCCCTCTCCAGGGTCCTGATGTTCATTCGTCCGAGGAGTTCACGCTGTCCAGGTCCAGCGAGCCCACCACCGGCGGCGTGCCGGAGCAGGTGCGGCCGACCGGCCGCCGGACGGCCCGTCCGGTCCGCGACCACGGCTCCGCACCCGCCCCACCGCCCAGGGGCCCACACCGCCAGGACCCGATGGACCAGGACGCGATGGACCAGGACCCATTCCTCCAGGGCCCCATGGCCCCGCACGGACTTACCCGGTTCAACACGGCTCCGTTCCCGGTGGCGGAGGCCGCCCTGCTGGAGTGCTGCGGCAGCACCCGCTGGGCGCACCGCGTGGCCTCGTACCGCCCGTATCCCGATCTGGACTCCTTGCTCGCCGCCTCCGACGAAGCGGGCTACGACCTGTCTCCCACGGATGTCACCGAGGCGCTCGCCGGCGAGACGGCACCCTCGCTGCGCGAGGACGCGCCCCACGCGGCGCGTCTGGCGTTGCAGGCGGCGCACGCCGCGTACGTGACCAAGTTCGATCACGCGTTCGTGCTCTGTCTGGACGGCCATCGGCCCTCCCACCACGTGGACCAGGTGCTCGCCGGGATCCGGGCCCGGCTGGCCCACGATCCGGACGAGGAACGCTCGGTCACCGCGGAGGAGATGCGGCGGCTCGCCCGGGAACGCATCATCGAGCTGGTGTCGGCGCCCTCTCCGGGCACGGCGGCGGACACGGTTCCGGGCCCGGAAACCCCTAGCCCGTCCGTGGCTGATCGATTGCCTCTTTGATCACAGCTGGGGCCCCGGCGCGAACGAACCGACAAAGCGTCGCTACCATGGCCGGGGCCGGTGGACCGTACCCGGCCGGGTCAGACCGACAGTCAAGCCGGCCGACCCCAATCCCCGCTCCCGGAGGGTTCTTCCGTGCCGGCTGGAACGCTGTACCGCGGCCGGGAAGGCATGTGGTCCTGGGTGGCTCATCGAGTCACCGGTGTCCTCATTTTCTTCTTCCTGTTCGTACACGTCCTGGACACCGCTCTCGTCCGTGTCTCCCCCGAGGCGTACGACGACGTCGTCAACACCTACAAGACCCCGATCGTCGCGCTCCTCGAGTACGGCCTGGTCGCCGCCATCCTGTTCCACGCGCTGAACGGTCTGCGGATCGTCGCCGTGGACTTCTGGTCCAAGGGCCCGCGCTTCCAGAAGCAGATGCTCTGGACCGTGCTGGGCATCTGGATCGTGCTGATGGTGGGGGCCCTGTACCCCGTCCTCGGTCACGCCGTACGTGAAATCTTCGGGAGCTGAGGCCAATGTCGACCGAGACCTCCTCCGCGATCGGTGACGTCGAAGGCGTGAGCCTGTACGACGTCGACCACCCGGCCCCGGTGATCGAGCCCCCGCGCAAGCGGACCGGCAAGACCCCCAAGTCGACGCGTGGCAACTTCGAGATGTACGCCTGGCTCTTCATGCGCCTGTCGGGCATCGTCCTGGTCGTCCTCGTCATCGGCCACCTGCTGATCCAGCTGGTGCTCGACGGCGGCGTCTCCAAGATCGGTTTCGCCTTCGTGGCGGGCCGCTGGGCTTCGCCGTTCTGGCAGGTCTGGGACCTGGCGATGCTCTGGCTCGCCATGCTCCACGGCTCCAACGGCCTCCGTACGGTCATCAATGACTACGCCGAACGGGCGAACACCCGCTTCTGGCTCAAGATGCTCCTGTACACCGCCACGGTCTTCACCGTCCTGCTGGGCACGCTGGTGATCTTCACCTTCGACCCGAACATCCGCTAGGCGCCGGGCCAGAGGGACCAGAGGAAATCATGCAGATCCACAAGTACGACACCGTCATCGTCGGTGCCGGCGGCGCCGGTATGCGCGCGGCCATCGAGTCCACGAAGCGCAGCCGGACCGCGGTACTGACGAAGCTCTACCCCACCCGCTCCCACACGGGCGCGGCGCAGGGCGGCATGGCCGCCGCGCTGGCGAACGTGGAGGAGGACAACTGGGAGTGGCACACCTTCGACACGATCAAGGGCGGCGACTACCTGGTCGACCAGGACGCCGCCGAGATCCTGGCGAAGGAGGCCATCGACGCGGTCCTCGACCTGGAGAAGATGGGCCTGCCGTTCAACCGCACGCCCGAGGGCCG
The DNA here is from genome assembly GCF_042957125.1 of Streptomyces sp. NPDC008125. Lineage (NCBI taxonomy): Bacteria > Bacillati > Actinomycetota > Actinomycetes > Kitasatosporales > Streptomycetaceae > Streptomyces > Streptomyces sp. NPDC008125. The sequence goes on along the minus strand of NZ_JBIBHR010000004.1, from coordinate 396,883 downwards.
TATCGACCAGCGCCGCTTCGGCGGGCACACCCGCAGCCACGGTGAGGCCCCCGTCCGCCGGTCCTGCTACGCCTCGGACCGTACGGGCCACATGATCCTCCAGACGCTGTACCAGAACTGCGTCAAGGAGGGGGTGGAGTTCTTCAACGAGTTCTACGTCCTGGACCTCCTGCTCCAGGAGGACCCCGAGACCGGTGTGAAGAAGTCCGCCGGCGTCGTGGCGTACGAGCTCTCCACGGGCGAGATCCACGTCTTCCAGGCGAAGGCGATCATCTTCGCCTCCGGCGGCACCGGCAAGTTCTTCAAGGTGACGTCGAACGCGCACACCCTGACCGGTGACGGCCAGGCCGCCGCGTGGCGCCGCGGGCTCCCGCTGGAGGACATGGAGTTCTTCCAGTTCCACCCGACGGGCATCTGGCGCATGGGCATCCTGCTGACGGAGGGCGCCCGCGGTGAGGGCGGCATCCTCCGCAACAAGGACGGCGAGCGCTTCATGGAGAAGTACGCGCCGGTCATGAAGGACCTCGCGTCCCGTGACGTCGTGTCCCGCTCCATCTACACGGAGATCCGTGAGGGCCGCGGCTGCGGTCCCGAGGGCGACCACGTCTACCTCGACCTCACGCACCTCCCGCCGGAGCAGCTGGACGCGAAGCTCCCGGACATCACGGAGTTCGCGCGGACGTACCTCGGTATCGAGCCCTACACGGACCCGATCCCGATCCAGCCGACCGCGCACTACGCCATGGGCGGCATCCCGACCAACGTCATGGGCGAGGTGCTCGCGGACAACACCACCGTCGTCCCCGGCCTGTACGCCGCGGGCGAGGTCGCGTGCGTGTCCGTGCACGGTGCCAACCGTCTGGGCACCAACTCGCTGCTCGACATCAACGTCTTCGGACGCCGCTCGGGCATCGCCGCCGCCGAGTACTCCGCGGAGAACGACTTCGTCGAGCTTCCCGAGAACCCGGCGCAGATGGTCGTGGACCAGGTCGAGCGCCTGCGGAACTCCACCGGCACCGAGCGCGTCTCGGCGATCCGCCTGGAGCTCCAGGAGTGCATGGACGCCAACGTGATGGTGTTCCGCACCGAGCAGACGATCAAGACGGCCGTCGACAAGATCGCCGAGCTGCGCAAGCGCTACCTGAACGTGTCCATCCAGGACAAGGGCAAGCGGTTCAACACGGACCTGCTGGAGGCCGTCGAGCTGGGCAACCTGCTCGAACTGGCCGAGGTCATGGCGACGTCCGCGCTGGCCCGCAAGGAGTCCCGCGGCGGTCACTACCGCGAGGACTTCCCGAACCGCGACGACGTCAACTTCATGCGCCACACCATGGCGTACCGCGAGGTCGCGGCCGACGGCACCGAGTCGATCCGGCTCGACTACAAGCCGGTCGTCCAGACCCGCTACCAGCCGATGGAGCGTAAGTACTGATGGCTACCCCGACCCTGGAGAAGACGAGCGCCCCCGAGCCCGGCTTCGCCGACACCCCGTACATCACGGCCACGATCCGGATCCGCCGCTTCAACCCGGAGGTCTCCGACGAAGCGGTCTGGCAGGACTTCCAGATCGAGATCGACCCGAAGGAGCGTGTCCTCGACGCCCTTCACAAGATCAAGTGGGAGCTGGACGGCACTCTGACGTTCCGCCGTTCCTGCGCGCACGGCATCTGCGGCTCCGACGCGATGCGGATCAACGGCAAGAACAGGCTCGCCTGCAAGACGCTGATCAAGGACATCAACCCGGAGAAGCCGATCACGGTCGAGGCCATCAAGGGCCTCACGGTCCTCAAGGACCTCGTGGTCGACATGGACCCGTTCTTCCAGGCGTACCGGGACGTCATGCCGTTCCTGGTCACCAAGGGGAACGAGCCGACCCGCGAGCGTCTGCAGTCCGCCGAGGACCGCGAGCGCTTCGACGACACCACCAAGTGCATCCTGTGCGCCGCGTGCACGTCCTCGTGCCCGGTGTTCTGGAACGACGGCCAGTACTTCGGCCCGGCGGCGATCGTCAACGCGCACCGCTTCATCTTCGACTCGCGCGACGAGGCCGGCGAGCAGCGGCTGGAGATCCTCAACGACCGTGACGGCGTGTGGCGTTGCCGCACGACCTTCAACTGCACGGACGCCTGCCCGCGTGGCATCGAGGTCACCAAGGCCATCCAGGAAGTGAAGCGCGCGCTGATCACGCGTCGCTTCTGATCCGGCCGGCCCGACGGGAGGCCCCGCCCACCGCACGCGAACGCGTCGGTGGGCGGGGCCTCTTGCTGCGCCCGCCGGGGCAGAACGGTACGGTCGGGTGCCCCCGGTACCGCACCGGGTCGCCCGAACGAAACGGGGAACGTGGTGAGCGAGCCGAATCCGTACGCGGACGACGCCTACAAGTGGGGTTCGCCCCAGCAGCCGGTCAACCCGCCCACGGTGGCGGACGGTCAGGGGTACGGCTACCCGGCGGGCGGCCCGCCGGCGTACGGCTACCCGCAGCAGCTGCCCGGCCCGGCGGCCCCGCAGGGTCCGGGGTACGGCTACCCGGGGCCGGGGCAGCAGCCGGGGCAGGGCGGCAACTTCCCCGTGCCGCACCAGGGTTACCCGGGTGCGCCGATGCTCAGCATCGGCGACATCACCGTCATGAACGACTCGGTCATCACCCCGTCCGGGACGATGCCCCTCAAGGGCGCGGTGTGGACGGCGACGGACATGTCGCGGACGGAGGAGAAGATCCCGCCGGTGGCGATCGTGCTGGCGATCGTGTTCGCGCTGCTCTGCCTGGTGGGCCTGCTCTTCCTCCTGATGAAGGAGAAGAAGACCACCGGGTTCGTCCAGGTGACGGTGGTGAGCGGCGGGCGGCACCACTCGACGATGATCCCGGCGATGAACCCGAACACGTTCCCCATGGTCATGGCGCAGGTCAACACCGCGCGTTCGATGAGCGTCTGAGCGGCTTCCGTTCCCGCGTGCCCCGTTCCCGGAACGCTCCTCAGGGGCGGGGCGTACGCGGCGTCGGGCCGCCCTCGGCGGCCAGCAGGACGCGCCGCAGCAGGGAGTTGAGCAGGACGCGTTCGTCCGCGTCCAGGGCGTCGATCAGCCGGGTCTCCTCGTGGCCGAGGTAGTCCATGGTGCCCCTCCAGGTGGCCCGCCCGGCCGGGGTGAGTTCCACGACGACCCGGCGCCGGTCGGTGGTGGAGGGGGTGCGGCGCACATAGCCGCGGCCCTCCAGCACGTCGAGCCGCCCGGTGACCGAGGCGGGCGCCAGGTCGAGCGCGGCGGCCAGCTCGGACGGGGCTGCGGCGCCCCCGCGCCCGGCCAGCTCGTGAAGGGTCTCGAACTCCGGGCGGTCCAGGTCGGCGTCGGTGAGCGACTGCTCCCGCACCCGGCGCAGATGTGCCGTGATCTTCTGCATCCGGGTCACCGCGCCCTCGACGTGGGCATCGAGTCCGGGAAGCACCGGCTTCCACCGCTCTATGTGACTGTCGACCCGGTCGCGTGGCTGCATGGCGGAATGGTACGCCCGCGGGAACCCGCTCCCGGAGCCGCCCAGTTCTTACGAGAACCTGTATTTCGGAGGCGAATCTTTCGGTTCCGAACTATGGTGCGCCCATGCCTTCCCACCCCTTACGCACACGCTCCTTCGCGCTGCTCTTCGCCGGACAGACCCTCTCGCTCGCCGGCGACGCGGCCGTACCGGTCGCCCTCACCCTCGCCGTCTGGGCGGCGACCGGATCGAGTGGCGCGCTCGCCCTCGTCCTGACCTGCGCGCTGGTCCCCAAGATGCTGCTGCTGCCCCTGGGCGGGGTGGCCGGCGACCGGTTCGACCCGAGGACCGTCGCACTGGCCACCAACGTCGTACGGGCGGCGGGCCAGGCCTTCGTCGGCCTGGAACTCCTGGGCGGGCACCCGCACCTGTGGCAGATCGCCGCCGCCGAGGCAGTGGGGGGCGCCGCCGGAGCCTTCGCGATGCCCACCACCTCCCCGCTGGTCCGCGGCACGGTGGACGAGTCCCAGCTCCTGCGCGCCAACGCGTTGATCGCCTCGGCGAACGGCGCCGTACGCCTCGGCGGGCCGGCCATCGGCGGCACACTGGTCCTCACCGCCGGGCCCGGCTGGGCGTTCCTGCTCGACGGCGCGAGCTTCGCCGTGTGCGCCGCGCTGCTGGCGGCGATCCGGGTGCGGCGCGTCCGGGTCCCGCGCTCCTCGATCGTCCGGGATCTCAAGGAGGGCTGGAGCGAGGTCCGCTCACGGGACTGGTACGCGTCCACGCTGGTGGCGCACGGGGTCTGGAACGGCGCCGCCGCCACACTGGCCACCCTCGGCCCCTCGATGGTCATCGGCGAACCGGGCGGCCGGGGGGCGTGGGTCGCCCTGATGCAGACCGGCGCGGTGGGCCTGCTCGCGGGCTCGCTGCTGGCCGGCCGGGCACGGCCACGGCGTCCGCTGCTGGCCTCCACCCTCGGCCTCGCTACGTACGCCCTGCCGCTGGCGCTGCTCGCCACCTCGGCCCCCTCCTGGGCGACCGTCACCTCGTACGGGCTCGCCCTCGCCGGCCTCGGTTTCCTCGGCCCGGTCTGGGACACCTCGGTGATGACGGCGGTCCCGGAGCAGGTACTGGCCCGGGTGACCTCGTACGACTGGCTGATCTCGATCGCCGCCATGCCCCTGGGGTACACCCTCGCTCCGCTGGCAGCCTCCGTCACGGGGCCCGGACTCCCGCTCGGGGTGGCCGCCGCGGCGGTACTGACGGTCTGCCTGGCCACGGCGGCACGGCCGAGTGTCCGGCACTTCACGGCCACCCCGACGAGCACGCCCGCCGCCTCCCCGGGCACACCGGAAACCGCGCCGGAGGCCACATCGGGAGCCGGTGGGGGCACCGGTGCCCCCACCGGACGGGCAGGCGGCCCGGACCCCGTCTTGAACATGTTCAAGAACAGGTCTACAGTCCACGACAAGAGCTTTTGAACACGTTCAAGGGGGGCTGGGGCGTGGACCTCACCGTGGTCGCGTACGTCATCTATCTGGTCATCAGCGTGGCGCTCACCGTCTGGGTGGCGCGCACACTGAGCCGCAACGGCCGCATCTTCATCGCGGACGTCCTGCGGGGGAACGAGAAGCTCGCCGATGCCGTGAACCACCTGCTGGTGGTCGGGTTCTACCTGGTGAACCTGGGCTTCGTGACGCTCTATCTGCGCAGCACCGACGACATCGCGGACGCCCGGGAGCTCTTCGACGCGCTGTCGCCGAAGATCGGCGTCGTCCTGCTGGTGCTCGGCGCCATGCACCTGGGCAACGTCTTCGTCCTGAACAGGATGCGCCGCCGGGGCCTGATGGAGCGCGAGCAGACCCCGCCGGTACCGCCGCAGGGTTGGACCGGGCCGCAGGGCCCGTGGGCGGCACCCGCCGCGGGGAGGTGACCGGGATGCCCGGCGAGGAAGCGGACGCGGCCTCGGGGGCGCCGGGCGAGGGGGTGCCCGCCACGGGGGCGGGCACCCCGCCCGCGCGGCTCGCGGTCCACCGGCTCACCGTGCTGTACGACGCGCAGTGCTCGCTCTGCGTCCACGTGCGCCACTGGCTGCGGGGGCAGCGGCAGCTCGTGCCGCTGGAGCTGGTGCCCGCCGCGTCCGAGGAGGCCCGTCGGCGCTTCCCGCAGCTGGACCACGCGGCGACGCTGGAGGAGATCACGGTCGTCGGCGACCAGGGGCAGGTGTACCTGGGGGCGGCAGCGTGGGTCGTCTGCCTCTGGGCGCTCGCGGAGCACCGGCCGAAGGCGCACTGGCTCAGCAGCCCGGCGGCCGTGCCGTTCGCCCGGGGGGCCGTACTGGCCGCCGCGAAGTACCGGTCGATGACGGCCGCATCCTGTGGTCCGGGCCGCGCCTGCGCGGTCCCGGCGCCGGAAACGGGCGGATAGCCTTGGGGCCGTGGCGAAGGACGAGAAGGACGAGGCAGACGCGAGGGACGGGCGAGGCGCGGCGGACGGCCGGACGCCGGACAGCCGGACCCCGGGCGGCCGGGTGACCGGCGGACGCGCGGTACGGAAGACGGCGGCGCCCCGGGAGACCGGGACGACCGCCGCCGACTCCCCCGCTGACCCCGCCGGCCCCGCCGTGCCACCGGACGCCGAGGCCGGCGGCGCCGGCGAGAAGGGCGGCCGGTCCTCCGCGAAGAGCGAGCAGACCCGCACGGTCATCCTGGAGACGGCTCTGCGCCTCTTCCAGGAGCGCGGTTACGACAGGACCACCATGCGGGCCATCGCCCAGGAGGCGGGCGTCTCGGTCGGCAACGCCTACTACTACTTCGCGGGCAAGGAGCACCTCGTCCAGGGGTTCTACGACCGCATCGGCGCGGAGCACCGGGCCGCCGCCCGGCTCGTCCTGGACCGCGAGACCGATCTGGAGGCCCGCCTCGCGGGCGTGCTGACGGCCTGGCTGGACGTGGCCACGCCGTACCACGAGTTCGCGGCGCAGTTCTTCAAGAACGCGGCGGACCCGGACAGTCCGCTCAGCCCCTTCTCGGCGGAGTCGGAACCGGCCCGCGACGCGGCCATCGCCCTCCACCGCGAGGTACTGACGGGCTCGAAGGCGAAGGTCCCCGAGGAGCTGGCGGACGCTCTGCCGGAGCTGATGTGGCTCTCCCAGATGGGCCTGGTCCTCTACTGGGTGTTCGACCGCACGCCGGACCGCGAGCGCACCCGCAGGCTCGCCCTCCGGGGCGCCCGGCTCACCACCCGGGGTGTGGCGCTGGCACGATTCCGGGTGCTGCGCCCGTTGGTGCGCGAGGTGCACGAGCTGTTCACGGACTTCCTGCCCGGGATGGCCTCGGCGGCGGTGGCGCACAAGAAGAGCTGACGGCCGCACGTCCGGCAAACCCCGGGGGAGCGCAGGGAGGAGCGGCGCGCGGCCACGCGCGGAAGAGAGCGGGTGCGTGGGGGCCGGGCAGCCATCTCCTTTGACATACCTATGACACCAGACCTAAGGTTCGGGTCATGCTCGCCCCCGGTACGTCCCCGCAGGACGACGACTCCGCAGCGTCCGCGCTCGCGTCGGTCCTGCCTGCGCTGAACCGGGCTCTCGACCGGCGGATCGCCCAGGACTTCCCGGGCCCCAAGCCGCCGGAGGGGCAGCTCGCGCTGCTGCGCTTCGTGTCGCAGTACGAGGGTTCCACCGTGCGTGAGGCGGCCGACGCGCTGCTGATGCGGCCGAACAACGTGAGCGCCCTGGTCTCCCGGCTCACCGGGTCCGGGCTGCTGGAACGCCGCCCCGACCCCGCGGACAAGCGGGTCGCCCACCTGTACCCGACACCCCGGGCCCGTCGTGAGCTCGCCGAGGTCCGGCGCCTCCAGGGGGTCCACCTCGCCCGTGCGCTGGAGTCCCTCACCGACGGCGAGCAGGACGCGCTGGGGTCCGCTCTCGGCGCGCTGAACTCGCTGACGGACGCGCTGCACCCGGCGCCCCCGGCCGAGTAACCCTCCCGCCCGGGACGTCTCCGGACCTCCCGCCCGCGCACCCCTCGTGGTGCCGCGGGCCCACCCGGCGTTCCCGGCCGCAGCTCCGCCGTACCCCCGGACATCCCGGGGGCGGACGGCGTGCGCCGGACTCCCCGGCACCACCCTCCCCGACCTCTCCCTGCGAAGGACACGGCACACCCATGCCCTCCACCACCGTGGATTCCTCCTCCCTGCCCGCTTCCGCCCCGCCACCGACGACGCCCGCGGTCACGGGCCGCCGCGCGAATCCGTGGCTGACGCTCATAGCCGTCGCCTTCGGCCTGTTCATGGTCCAGCTCGACGCGTCGGTCGTGGCCATCGCCAATCCCGAGATCGGCCGCGCCCTCAAGGCGTCCACGGCGGGCCTCCAGTGGGTGACCAACGCGTATCTGCTGGCCCTCGCCGCCTCGCTGATCCTGGGCGGCAAGCTCGGCGACCGGTTCGGCCGGCGCACCTACTACCTGGTGGGGGTCGTCGGGTTCACGCTCGCCTCGGTCGCCATCGGACTGTCCGGTTCGATCGAGGGGGTCATCGCGTTCCGGGCGCTCCAGGGCTTCTTCGGCGGTCTGCTGATGCCCAACACCCTGGGTCTGCTCCGCGCGGTCTTCCCGCCGCGCAAGTTCGGCATGGCGGTCGGCCTGTGGGCGATGGTCTCGGCCGTCTCCACGGCGCTCGGCCCGATCGTCGGCGGCCTGCTGGTCGAGCACGTGAGCTGGGAGTCGGTGTTCTGGATCAACGCGCCCATCGGCCTGCTCGCGGTGCTGGTCAGCGCGTTCGTCCTGCCGCAGAGCAAGGACTCCACCGGACACCACCGCTTCGACGTCGCCGGGGTGGTGCTCCTCGCGGCCGGGCTGATCTGCGTGGTGTTCGGGGTGGTCAAGGCCGAGACCTGGGGCTGGACTTCGGCCGCGACGCTCGCCACGGTCCTCGCCGGCGTCCTGGTCCTGGTGGGCTTCGCGTTCCACGAGACGCGGCAGGAGCATCCGCTGCTGCCGATGCGGCTGTTCCGTATCCGGTCCCTGACGGTCGGCACGGTCATCACCGCGCTGAACTTCTTCGTGCTGCTCGGCGTGATCTTCTTCGTGATGCTGTACCTCCAGAACGTGCGGGGCTTCTCGCCGGTGGAGGCCGGGGTGCGCACCCTGCCGCTCAGCCTCGCCTCGCTGGTGGCCTCCCCGCTGGGCGCCGCGCTGACGGGCCGTTTCGGCGCACGGCTGACCATGCCGCTGGGCATGGTGCTGCAGGCCGCCGCGACCTTCACCATGCTGACCTGGGACACCGGTTCGTCGTACGCGACGATGTGGCCGCCGTTCGTCGCGCTCGGCCTGGGGGTCGGCATGGTCCTCGCCGCTTCCTCGGACGCGATCGTGGGGCAGGCGCCGGTCAGGGACGGCGGTGTGGCGGGCGGCCTCCAGGCCACGGCGCTGCAGATCGGCGGGGCGCTGGGCACCTCGGTGCTGGTCTCGCTGATCAGCGGCCGGGTCGGCGCCACCCTCGTCGGTGAGCTGACCGGTGCGGGGGTACCCGCCCGGGTCGCGGAGGGCATGGCCGGGGCCGGTGACGCGGTGTCCATGGGCGTCGCCCCGGTGTCCGGCGCGATGTCCGCCCCGCTGCGCGCGGCCGTGGTGGAGGGCAGTGGGCAGGCGTTCATGAACGGTGTGCACACCGCCGTGACCGTCACCGGCGTGCTCTGCCTGTTCGGCGCGGTCGTCGCGGTGGTGGGCCTGCGCCGCGGGCCCACCGCGCACTGACGGGGCCCGCGCCCGGACGCGTACGTACGACGACGGCCCGCCCGCGGAGGGAATCCGCGGGCGGGCCGTCGTGCGAGTGATGTGCGGGTGGCCCGTGAGGGGCCGCCCGCCGGATCAGATGCGCTTCAGTTCCCAGAGGCGCCAGACGCCGGTGGCGTCGGAGAGGTACTGCGAGCCGGAGATCCCGGTCTTGGCGACGACGTAGTCCTTCTTCTGCCACAGCGGGACGAGCGGTACGTCCTCGCCGACGATGTCCTGGATCTTCTGGAAGTCGCTCGCGGTGCGGCTGCGGTCCTCGAACCCCTGGGTGTCGGAGACGAGGGCGTCCAGCTTGGGGTTGGAGTAGCCGTTGTGGAGGCTGCTGTCGGTGCCGACGAGCGGCCCGCCGAAGGTGTCGGGGTCCGGGTAGTCGGGGAGCCAGCCGACGGTGTACGCGTCGTACTTGCCGGACGCGTAACCCTTCTGGAAGTCCTCCCACTTGACCGCCTTGGCGTTGACCTCGAAGAGTCCGTCCTTCTCCAGCTGGCGCTTGATCTCGGCGGTCTCCGCGGTGCTCGCGCCGTCCGCGCGGTACGCGAAGTCGATGTGCAGCGGGGTCTGGACGCCGGCTTCCTGCAGCAGTTCCTCGGCCTTGCTCGCGTCGGGCTGCGGGTAGTCGTCGAAGAACGGCGTCGAGTGGCCGATGGAGCCCTGCGGGATCAGGGAGTAGAGCGGCTCGACCGTGGAGTCGTAGACGTCGCTCACCAGCGGACCGCGGTCGATGGTCCAGGCGATGGCCTGCCGGACGCGCTTGTCCGAAAGCTTGGCGCCCGGACGGACGTTGAAGACGAGGTTGCGGATCTCGGCGCTGTCCGTCTCGGTGACCTGGACCTCGGGATCGGCCGGGTTGATCTTGCTGATCTCGGCCGGCGGCAGCTGGCGGTGGGTCACGTCGAGGCCGCCCGCCTTCCAGGCGGCGAGGAGCTTGTCCGAGGTCTCGTAGTACCGGACGTCGATCGCCGCGTTGACGTGTTTGATCGCACCCCGGTAGCGGGAGTTGGGCGTGAGCGAGACCTTGACGCCGTCCTCGTAGGACTTCAGGACGTACGGCCCGGAGCCGTCCACCTTGTTGTCCGTACGGATCTTGTCCTTCGGGTACGCCGCCGAGTCGACGATCGCGCCCGCGCCGGTGGCGAGCTTCGCGGGGAAGGTCGCGTCACGGGCGGACAGGTTGAAGGTGATGGTGCGGCCGTCGGCGACCACGTTCCGCAGGCTCGGGAAGAGCACCGCCGGACCGACGTCCGAGTTGATCTTCATCATCCGGTCGAAGGAGAACTTGACGTCCTTCGCCGTGACCTTGTGGCCGTTGGAGAAGGTCAGGTCGTCCCGCAGCGTGCAGCGGTACGTGGTGAGCTTCTGGCCGATGAACCCGCAGCTCTCGGCGGCATCCGGCTCGGGGACGATGGCTCCGGACTTGAACGTCATCAGAGTCTGGTACAGGTTGCTGAAGAGGGACCAGGATCCCGCGTCGTACGCACCCGCCGGGTCGAGCGAGGTGACCTCGTCGGCAGTACCCACAGTAATCGGCTTGCCACCCCCCTCGTCGGAGGGGAGAAGCTGCCAGGCCCCGACCCCTGCGATGATCAGTACCGCGCATATCGCAAGAATCCGTACCCGGATCGAACGCATTGCCGTGCTCTCCCTTACCAGCCCCGCCGCGGTCGACGCACGCATACACGCACATCACCGCATGTTCGCGCTCACTCAATCACACGATTTTCGCAACTGGAAGCCCAAACGGGTGACAGACGGGCTTTTGGTTGACACTTGAAACGCACGACGTCAAGAGGCCCATTTCACCTGCCCATTGAGTGGGACAGCCGTCACTCGGGGTGACGAAAACAGGCCGACGAGGGGGTGCGGTCGCCGAACTGACGTATCACCATGTCGACTTTCACGCACCGGGCTTCGACACCAGGAACCTGCACCGAAGGTGCATACCGGAGTTACCGGTGAAAAGTGGATGGATCAGGCCTGCCGGGAGGCGAGTTCCACCACGGTGATGTCGGAGGGCGCTCCGACACGGACCGGCGGGCCCCAGGCGCCCGCGCCGCGCGAGACGTAGAGCTGGGTGTCGCCGTACCGTTCGAGCCCGGCGACGGTCGGGTTGGCGAGCTCCGCGACGAGGTTTCCGGGCCAGAGCTGGCCGCCGTGGGTGTGGCCGGAGAGCTGGAGGTCGACGCCGTGCGCGACGGCGTCGTCGATGACGACCGGCTGGTGGGCGAGGAGAACGGCGGCCCGCGCCGGGTCCCGGCCGCCGAGCGCGCGGTCGAAGTCGGGCCCCTGCCCCTCGCTCTCCCCGGCGACGTCGTTGACCCCGGCCAGGTCGAAGCCGTCGATCTCCACCCGGGCGTTCTCCAGCGGGTGCAGCCCCAGTTCGCGTACGTGGGCGACCCACTCGGCGGCACCGGAGAAGTACTCGTGGTTGCCGGTGACGAAGAAGCTGCCGTGCCGGGCTTCCAGCTGCGCCAGCGGTTCGGCGGCGGACCCGAGGTCCTCGACCGAACCGTCCACCAGATCGCCGACGACCGCGATCAGGTCGGGCCGGGTCGCGTTGACCGCGTCGACCACGCGCCGGGTGTGGGCGCGGCCGAGAATCGGACCGAGGTGGATGTCGCTGACGACCGCGATCCGGAAGCCGTGCGCGGAACGCGGCAGCTTCGCCAGCGGCACGGTGATCCGCTTCGTGCGGGGGCCGCGCAGCACGCCGTAGGTGCCGTACCCGACCGTCCCGAACCCCGCGACGGCCGCCGCACCGCCGACCGCCCGCGCGACGAAGAGGCGCCGCGACGGGGCGGGACCGACGGAAAGCGGGGCGTCGGAAGGCCGGGCGTCGCAAGGCGGAGCGTCCGACGCCGGGGCAGCGGGGTCCGGGGCCGCGGGCTCCGGGGCCGTACGGGCGGGGGCGCCGGACCGCACGAGCGCGTCGGCGCTCTCCCGGGCGGTGCCGCCACCACTCTCAGCGGCGTACTCCGGCCGGCGGCGGCCGAGGAACCGGCGGAGCACCGGCCGGACGACCTCGCCGACGAGCAGCGCGAGCGTGAGGTAGAGCAGGCAGGCGAGCCAGAGGTATCCGGGCCAGGCGAGCACCCGTTGCAGCCGGAAGGGGGCGCCGGCCTGGCCCGAGACGAGCGCGCCGGCACTGAGCACCGGCAGCACGAAGGCGGCGACCGTGCCCAGGTGCCGGAGCGCGGAACCCGGAGCGGTGGTGTCACCGACGAAACGGCGCCACAGATAGCGGTGCACGCCGACGAGCAGCGCCACCACCACGATCAGAACCACCGCGAACACCACGGCCACTGCCACACCCCCGCCCGATGCAGCCGCACACGTGCTCCGTACGGCTCGTTCAGCGCATGCTAAGGGTCCTGGGCGAGGAGGGCACATGACGGCCGGCGGCACCCGCGCGACGGGCGGCGCGGCGGCGGAGCTCCGGGGCGCGCTGCGCGCGACGGCCGATCCGGTCCGGGCCGGGCGGGAGGGAGCGCGCGCACCCGCGCAGCGGGCCGCGCCCGTGGAGGTGCCGGTGCAGTACGCGGGGGCGCTCACCGCCTCCGGCCCGGGGGCGGTGAGCGGCTGAAGACCGCCCGCAGAAAGACTGTGCGGGCCTTCGTCCGGATCGGGAGACGAAAGGCCCTACGCGCGTTCGGTGCGGAGCGCCTTGAGTCCGCGGAACCCGATGACGCCCACAGCCGTCCCCAAGAGGAACGAGGTGATCGCGAGGAGCAGGTGGACCCAGAAGTAGGCGGTCGGATCGCCCGCGTCGTCGAACGCGAGTCCGCTGCCGTCCTTCCACAGGTTCTTGGCGAAGGTGAGCCATGCGAAACTACCCAGGACCACTTCACCCCGCCAAGAAAGCCCAGGTCACAGGCCCAATGACACCGTTCGTCTCCGCCAATGTCCCAGACGACCAACTTGACGTGGTGCGGGTGTACTTGTACGCCCGTCAGTCATCCGGTCGCGCTGACGGCTCCGAGATATCCACCGAAGCCCAGCTTGCCGCCGGTCGCGCGCTCGTGGCTTCCCGCTCCCTGCAAGGTGTGCCCTGGGTCATAGCCGGCGAGTTCGTAGACGTTGGCCGGTCCGGGTGGGACCCGAACGTCATACGCGCCGACTTCGAAGACATGATGACCGGCATCCGCGCCGGCGAAGCAGACGTTGTCGTCGTGAACGAGCTTTCCCGGCTCACGCGCAAGGGCGCACACGACGCGCTTGAAATTGATAAAGAGTTCAAGAACCACGGCGTGCGGTTCATGTCGGTTCTGGAACCGTTCCTTGACACGTCCACGCCTATCGGTGTGGCAATCTTCGCCCTGATCGCGGCACTTGCCAAGCAGGACAGCGACTTGAAAGCCGAACGGCTGCGGGGCGCGAAGGCCGAGATTGCCGCACTGGGTGGCGTGCATTCCTCAACAGCCCCGTTCGGCATGAGGGCTGTCCGCAAGAAGGTTGGCAACATCGTCATTTCGGTACTGGAGCCGGATGAGGACAACCCCGCACATGTCGAGTTGGTAGAGAGAATGGTGACGATGTGCGAGACGGGAATCGCGGATAACAAGATCGCAACAACCTTCCACGGAGAGGGAATAACCCCGCCGGGCGCGACCGAAAAGCGCGCAACGGAAAACCGCCTGAAGTCCATCGCGGCCCGTCGCCTTGACAAAGCAGAAACGCCGATCGTGTGGCGCGCACAAACCGTCCGATGGATTCTCAACCACCCCGGCATAGGTGGGTTCGCGTACGAGCGCGTGAAGCACGGGAAGTCGTACGTGAACGTGATCCGGCGCGACGAAACGGGAAAGCCCCTGACGCCGCACACGGGGATAATCAGCGGTTCGCGGTGGCTTGCCCTAAACGAGCTGCGCTCGAAGAAGGTAAATCCCGCTCGCAAGCCGGGAGCGGACTCCATTCCTTCGCTACTGGCCGGATGGCGTTTCCTGGGGTGCCACATTTGCAAGGGCTCGATGACCAAAAACGCGAGCGGCAAAATGCGTAACGGCTCGCCCGCCAACCCCCAATACATGTGCGCCAACCCGAAGGGGCATGGGGGTATGGCGGTCATCATGTCCACCCTGGACAACTACGTTGCGCAACGCGTCTGGGCACGTCTCGCCACGGTGGACATGGAAGACGAGAACGACCGGGCATGGGTCGCGGTTGCCGCCCAACGCTTTGCGCTGCAAAACAACCTTGCAGGCGTGGCGGACGACCGGCGGGAAACCAAAGCGCACCTTGACAACGTGACGCGCTCGATTAAGGAACTGCAAGCCGACCGTCAGGCGGGGCTGTACCAGGGGCGCGACGAACTTCAAACGTGGCGCGCGACCATGCAGCAGTACCGGACGTACGAAGCCGACTGCAAGACGCGGCTTGACGAACTGGACGAGAAGATCAACAGCAGCACCACCGTGCCAATGGAGTGGTTCAACGGTGAGGACCCGATGAGCAAGGAAAACCCGTGGTCGAAGTGGGACGTGTACGCGCGGCGCGAGTTCCTGAGCTTCTTCCTTGACTCCGTGTCCGTGAGCGGCGGGATGAACATGGAGACGAAGAAGCGCATACCGATAGAAGAGCGCGTCCACTTCAAGTGGGCGGAGCTGCACACGGAAGACGAAGATGAGGCGACCGAAGCAGAGCTAGCAGCCCTGTAACCGCCCTCAGCGAAGGGGCGCCGGCCAACCCAGGCTGGTGCCCCTTTTCGTGCGGCCCATGGTGTTTAGTTAGTCTAACTACTGGTTCCTTCGTCACGACAGCGGACAGCCGAACGGGCCCGGAGCTGGGCGGAGTGATGCAGTGACGGAGTTCTTTAAAATCCTGAATCACACCTACACATACAAGGGACAACCACGATTTCGGGGCACTGCGTCTCTGCGTCACGCGCCCGCTCGCTGCTGCCCGTCAGGTATCTCACTCCCTTCATATAGGTAGAGGGAAAGCGCACCGCGCATCTAGTAGCGGAACGCTCCGGCGGTCTGAGTGCGCTCCCTTATTCCCGGGTTCTCCGTCGTCTCTCCCGACGTTGAGACCCGTTGAGACGGCTCCGGCGGTGGCTTCAATCCCCACTCCGGACCGTCGCGCTTCCGTAGCTCAACGGATAGAGCACTGGGCCCATAACCCGGGGGTTGCTGGTTCAAATCCAGCCGGAAGTACGCTGGGAAGACACGCGTTTGGTCCGTGGGCCTTCGGTCGTTAGACAGGCCGTGTAAGTGACAGTCGGGGCGTGTCGGGTGTGGGTTGGTTGCCCCCACCGCGTCGCAAGATCAGTTCGGCTTGGGCGCAGCTTCGCCCCTCACGCGGCCCCCTCGAAGCATGGGGCGTAAGGCGTGTCGGGCGGGGCTCAGACTTCGTTGAAAGGGGCTGGGCCTATGAGCGGGTACACGTGGGCTTGGCTCGTGTGGTTGGGCGCGTTCGTCGCCATTGAGGGCCGCGCGCTCTTCAACCGGTCAGCCGGCGACACGCTGAGCGAGCACGTGTGGTCGTGGTTCGCGGTGAAGGGTAGTGCTGACCCCACGGGTTGGGTTCGTCTTCGCCGCTTCACGCTGCTTGCGTTCATGGCGTGGCTCAGTGCCCACTTCCTGACCGGCGGGCGCTTCTAAAGGGGTAGGGGGGTGTTCCTCCCTGTATGCCCCCGTTCGGATAGGGGGGGGTGCCCGTGCGCACACGCTGTTTGGACTGCCGGGGGTGGGCCACCCATGAGGGTCGGTGCCGCACCCATCACGCGGACTACAACGCACGGCGCAGCATCAAGGGGCACAGCAAGCGGCGGGCGGCTATCGCTCGTGGCAACAACGCTGCTGCGAAGCTGAGGCGCGCTGTACGTGCGGCGGGCGGGACCAACTGTGCGCACTGCACTGGGTGGTTCGTGGGCAGTGAGCTGGACATCGACCACGTGAAGCCGCTCGCCCTGGGCGGTGAGGACGTGGAGAGCAACGTGCAGCCTCTGTGCAAGCGATGCCACCGCATCAAGACGGCCATCGACTTCGGGAAGCGCCCCTTCTAGGGGGAGAGCGGTCCGGAAGTCCACGGCTCAGGGTCTCAGCGATCCCGGCCCCAGCTCGCCGTACGCGCGCTAGGTGAGGCGCCGGACCCATGCCCCCCAACGACCACGACCCTTGCAGCGACTGGGCAAGCGCCACTTCGGCACGCTGAGAATGGGTCTGTTAACGACCCGTTAAGGGGGTGCTATGAGTCGCGCGAAGGCCCCGGAGCTGCGTACGGGGAACGCCAACACGTCGGCGTCTGCTGCGGCCCCTGTCGTGTACGAGGGTCGAGCGCCCCGGGTGCCCGCTCATCTGAAGAGCACGGGCAAGGACGTGTGGCGCAACGTGTGGTCGGCCGGCATGGGTGCGTACTCCCCTGAGACCGACCGCAACGTCATCTTGCGGTACTGCGAACTGCACGACCGACGCGCGGACTTGCTCGCCCTTGTCGCTGCGGACGGCTACATGTCCGAGGGTTACAACGGTCAGCCCGTCGCGCACCCGATGCTTCGCTACGTGGAGTCCACGGAGAAGGAACTCCGCTCGATTGAGACGGCTATCGGCTTCACGCCGGAAGCGCGTTTGCGCCTGGGCATCGTCGCCGCTGAGGCACGGAAGGTGTCTGCGGGTCCTGAGGACTTCTGAGCACAGCAAAGCGCCCCCAGGTTCCCCCAGGGGCGCGCTCTACCGGATGACTGATCAGGCTCGTTCCGCCATCCAACGTTCGTCTTCCTCGGTGGCTTCCGCCCACTGCTTCACGTGGCTCTTCACCGTGCGTTCCGCTTCCTCCCCGCCGATGTCGTGCGACTGGCGGAGCGCCATCAAGGCAACGTCTGTGTAGGCGAAGATGCGGCCGTTCAGTTCGGCGCGCTTGACGCGGTCAGCCGCCCGGGTGCTGCTGCCGGTCGCCGCTTTCAGTCGGGTATCCCGCGTGGCACTGGCCACCGCAGATACGTAGATGCGGCTGTACCCCTCCGCTTCGAGTTCGCCTCGAAGCCATCCCCTGTGATTCATGCCGCGCCCCTTCGTCGTTCGTTGCCGTGGTCGTGAACATAGCTAATCACGTGATGACACGCAAGGAGTACCGGTGGCTGAGATTGATCCGGTCATCGCCCGGCACATACCCGCCGACGCCGCGTTCCCTTCTGAGGGGTACCGGGTCGCGCGCTGGATTGAAGAGTTTTGTTACCTCACCGGCTCGTTCGCCGGTCAGAAGTTCCGGTTGCTCCCGTGGCAACGCGCGTTGCTCGTGGACGCGTACGAGCTGACTCAGGACACCTTCGGCCGGTGGCGCCGGAAGCATCGGACCGTAGTCGTCTGCGTGGCGCGCAAGAACGGCAAGTCCACGATCGCCGCCGCCATCATGCTTTACCACCTGATCGCGGACCGGGGCGACTCTCAGCGTCAGGTGATCGCTGCGGCAAATGACAGAAATCAGGCGCGGATGGTTTTTGATTCCGCGAAGCAGATGGTGAACGCTTCCCCGAAGCTGTCTGCCGTCTGCAACGTCCAGCGCGACGTGATTAGGTACAAAGACAACACATACCGCGTCGTCTCGGCGGACGCCGGACGGCAACAGGGTCTCAACCCCGCCGCTGTCTCGCTGGATGAATACGCGTTCTCTAAGAACTCCGATCTCTTCGACGCGCTGACGCTCGGTTCCGCCGCGCGCTCTCAGCCCATGTTCCTGATCATTTCGACCGCCGGCCCCGATCCGGACGGGCCCTTTGCCGCCCTGTGTGAACAGGGTGAGCGCGTCAACTCCGGCGAAGCCGATGACCCAACGCTTTTCTACCGGTCGTGGGGGCCCAAGCTGGGCCAGACGGTGGATCACCTTGACCCCGACGTGTGGGCGGCATGCAATCCGTCGTACGAGATTTTGAATCCGGACGACTTCAAAGCTGCTGCTCAGCGGAGTACGGAAGCCTCCTTTCGCATCTACCGTCTGTCGCAGTTCGTTCGGGGTGCATCTACGTGGTTGCCGCACGGCTTGTGGGATTCCCTGGCCGCGCCGGATGACCCGTTGGAGCCGGGCGACGAAGTCGTGTTGGGGTTCGATGGGTCATGGAAGGGTGACAGCACAGCGCTAGTCGCTACCCGCGTGCGGGACTTGAAGGTGTTCGTTCTGGGGCACTGGGAAGCCCCGGCAGATGACGTGCATTGGCGTGTCCCCATGGCGGATGTGCGCGACGCGCTGTACGAAGCGTTGGGCGCCTACCGGGTACGCACCTTGGTCGCCGACCCGTACCGCTGGGAAGAGACGCTAGACAACTTGGAAGCCGAAGGGTTCCCGGTTGAGGCGTTCCCGACTAACTCTTTGAAGCGCATGATCCCGGCGACTCAGGCCGTGTACGACGCTTGCCGTGACGGCCGGCTGTGCCACGACGGTAATCCCGCGCTCGCCCGCCATATCGGCAATGCAGTGCTGCGGGAGGACAAGAACGGCGCGCGCGTTACGAAGGAATACGCGGCAAGCCGTCGAAAGATCGACCTTGCCATAGCAATGATTCTCGCTGTCCACGGCGCGATCATGTGGCGCGAAGACAACGGACTCCGCACAGATACCGCGATTGTCGCGACCTGGGAGACGGGCGGTCAGGTTTTCACTACCGGCCTGCCCGACGTGGACGACTTCTTCTCTGACATCTGAACCTAATCACCGTGATTAGGTCCCGACCCAAAGGGGGCCCACGGTGGGTTTTTGGTCTGCGCTCTTCGGGCGGGGCGGCTCTCCAGCGCTGGAACAGGCACGGAGCTGGGAACCCTATGACCCGTCGATGTACAGCCTGGGGGCGGTGGCAGCGTCCGGCGAGCGAGTTACGCCGCATGAGGCGCTTCAGGTCTCGGCCGTGTTCGGCTGCGTCCGGCTGCTGTCCGAGACGATCGCAACGCTTCCGCTCACCGTGTACAGCAAGCGGGGCGGGGTACGGCGGGAAATCGACTCGCCGGAGTGGATCGACTACCCGAACGCGGAGCCGGGCGGTATGGGCCGCATCGACATTCTGTCTCAGACCGTGCTTTCTCTTCTGCTGGACGGTAACGCCTTTCTGGCCGTGCGGTGGCAGGGTCCGAACGTTGCCGGGCTGGACGTGCTCGACCCCACGAAAATCCATGTGCACATGGTGCAGACGGAGCCGAACGGGTTGCGCCGCAAGGTGTTTGAGGCGTTCGACGTGGACGCGGACGGCAACGAAGTGTTGCTTGGGTGGTTCACGCCACGCGATGTTCTGCACATTCCGGCGATGATGCTTCCCGGCGAGTTCGTCGGGTGCTCCCCCATTACGTACGCACGTGAGTCCATCGGCTTGGCCCTTGCCTCACAGAAGTACGGCAGCAAGTTTTTTGCGAGCGGCGCCATGCCGGGGGCCGTGGTCGAAGTCCCGGGGGCCATGTCTGAGGAAGGTCTCGCCCGTGCTCGTGAAGCGTGGCGCGCTGCGAACTCCGGTGTGGACAACGCGCACCGTGTGGCACTGCTGACCGAAGGGGCGAAGTTCTCGAAGGTCGCCATGTCGCCGGACGAAGCTCAGTTCTTGCAGACGCGACAGTTTCAGGTTCCGGAGATCGCGCGCATTTTTGGCGTGCCGCCTCACCTGATTTCCGACGCTACGAACTCGACTTCGTGGGGCTCCGGACTCGCCGAGCAGAACATCGCGTTTTCCATGTTCTCTCTGCGCCCGTGGCTTGAGCGTATTGAGTCTGGCCTGAATCGGCTTCTGTTCGCGGAGACAGCGGACCGGAAGAAGTTCGTGAAATTCAACCTGGATGAGATCAAGCGCGGGGCGCCGAAAGAGCGCATGGAGCTTTGGTCACTGGGTCTTCAGAACGGCATTTACAGCATTGACGAAGTGCGCGCCGCTGAGGACATGTCGCCGCTCCCTGACGGGCTGGGCGAGTCGTACCGCGTGCCGCTGAACCTGGGCGCCGTGGATGAGGAAGAGCCGGAGCCGGAGCCTACTCCGCCGGCTGTTGAAACACCCCCGACTACTGAGCCGGACGCGGAGCCGGACGAGTCGGATGACGAAGGGCCCACTGAAGATGACGGAGACGCGTGAGCGTCGGATAGCAGTCGGGGCACTCGAAGAGCGCGCGTCAGATGACGGGCGCATTTCTATGCGCGGGTACGCGTACCGGTTCAACGAGCTGAGTCACGACCTGGGCGGCTTTCGGGAACGGATCGTCCCTGGGGCGGGTGGCCCGTCGCTGCGACAGAACGACGTGTACGCGACCTTCAACCACGACGCGCGAAGCCTTCTGGGGCGAACTTCGTCCGGCACGCTGCGAGTTGGGGAGGATCGTGAGGGCGGTTGGTATGAGGTTGATCTACCGAACACGACGGTTGGTCGTGATGTCGCTGAGCTTCTGAAGCGCGGCGACCTGAAGGGATCAAGCTTTACGTTCCGCGTGCTCGACGGCGGGCAGCGTCGGTCCGACGAAGACGACGCGGAAACGGGTCTGCCCGTTCGCGAGATTACCGCCATGGACGTTTCGGAGCTGGGCCCGGTTGTGAACCCGGCTTACCCGACCACGCAAGCATCGCTTCGCAGCATCGAACAGACGCTGTGCATTGGGGAGTTCGCGCCCCCGGCCAAAGAGCGCGATTCCCAGCCTGAGGGCATAGCCCCGGCTTCTCACCTTGACGCGCGTGCACTCGTCCGCGCTCTTTTTCTGTAGGGGGCACTACATGGACGCTACTACCCTTAGCGCCAACTTTGACGCGCGCGAGCGTGCGACCGCCGAACTCCGGGCGCTCACCGACGAGTTCGCGGGCAAGCCGATGGACGCGGATGCGACCGGCAAGGAAGAGCGGCTTCTTACTGCGATTGCCGACTTCGACGGTCGCATCAAGCGCGGTATCGAAGCCATCAAGGCTACGGACGCGGTGACCTCCCTTCTCGCCGGCCTCCCGGGTTCCGGCTCCGGCGCCCAGCGGTCCGCCGACGTGGACGACAACGCGACTCTTCGTCTGGGCAACCTGGGCGAGGCTCGTTCCTTCGAGTTCGCCCCTGAGAAGCGCGACGGCACGAAGGCCGGTAACCCGAACGTTCTGAGCCGGACCCTTTACGGTCAGCTCATCGCCCAGGCGGTGGAGCGGTCCGCGATCATGCGCGGTGGCGCTTCGACCTTCAGCACGTCGGACGCGAACCCGATGGACTTCACGGTCGTTACCGGGCGCTCTTCGGCTGCAATCGTTGGTGAGGGTCAGCCGATTCCGGAGTCCTACCCGACCACGATTCAGCGGAGCATGACCGGCTTCAAGTACGGTCACGGCGCCGTAGTTTCGTACGAGTTCGCGACCGATCAGGTTCTTGACCTTGTCGGCTTCCTCGTGTCCGACGCTGGTCCGGCCATTGGTGACGCCATGGCGCGACACTTCCTGACCGGCACCGGTACGGGTCAGCCGCGCGGCATCCTGACCGACGCTTCCCCGGCCAACGCCACCTTCGCGACGACCGACACCGACACCACCGTTTCCGATGCGCTGATCGATCTTTTCTATGAGGTTCCGTCTTCGTACCGCGCCAACGCGAAGTTCGTCGTGAACGATCTTCGGGCCGCGCAGATGCGGAAGCTCAAGGGTGCTGACGGCCAGTATCTTTGGCAGTCCAGCGTTCAGGTTGGCGCTCCGGACACCTTCAACGGCAAGGCGGTTGAGACCGACGAAGGCATGCCCGTTGACAAGGTTCTGTTCGCGGACCTGAGCAAGTACCGCGTCCGCTTCTCCGGCCCGCTTCGCGTTGACCGTTCGACGGATGTCAAGTTCTCCACCGATCAGATCGTCTACCGCTTCCTTCAGCGCGCTGACGGTCTGCTTGTGGACACCCGGGGCGCGAAGGTTCTGACCGTCGCCTGATCCTGCCGACTGGGGCGGGCCTAATCACGGTGATTAGGTCCGCCCTCCCTGAGAGGGGGCCGGGTGGCGTACGCGACCCTTGACGAAATCCGCTCGCTTGACGGGCTGGACGATGCGGGCTTGTTCCCGGATGAGCTTCTATCGGAAGCCGTGGACTTCGCTGTTGAAACGGTTGAGGTTTACTGCGGACGCAAGTGGGACAGCGTGGAGTCCCCCACGCCGGAAACGATCCGATGGTGCGTGCGCACCCTTGCGCGGCAATACGTGCTCGATCACGTGTCTCGGATTCCGGATCGCGCGCTTCAGCTTCAGAGCGAGTTCGGGTCCATTCAGCTTGCCCAGGCGGGCGGGACGTGGCGCCCTACTTCACTCCCCGAGGTGAACGCACGACTGAACCTGTACCGGGTTCGTCTGCCGTTCATCTTCATGTAGGGGGCGCTCGTGGCTTTGATCTTTGAGGCGAAGGTGGCGCTGTACGAAGCCATCCGGGCAGCAGTCCCGGCGGGTGTTCAGGTCACCTTCGCGGAGACGGGCGATACCGGCCGGCGCAAGCAACTTTGGCTTGGCGCGACCACGGACGATGACCTTACGCCGGTCGCGATGCGGGCGGGGGCCAAGCCCACGAACCTCACCGGCTACGTAGAGGTACACGCCGTGGTGATCGCGGCCGGTAGCCCAATCAACTCTGAGCGCGCCGCGTACGAGCTTCGCGACTACGTGAAGACAGCGTGCGGTGCGTTGAACTCCAACCTTGCCGCCGTTCCTGGGCTGCTCGATGTCCGCCCGGAGTCGGCAAGCGTGGAGTCCACCGAGACAACTGACGGCGCCTTCAGTGCGCTAACCCTTCGCGTCCGGGTTCGTGGACGCGTCTATCAGTAAGGGGGCGCACCATGGCGCTTGACGCGAGTATCGGCATTGGCCGCGAGGATTCTTACGGTGCACTGTCTGCGGTGGTTGAGGGCTACGAAGGGCAGGCTGACTCTTGGAAGACTTCGCGCGAGTTTATTGAGAGCGTCGGCTTTCGTGCGGGGATGCAGACGGCGCGTGCTGACCGCCGGAACGTGGTCAACATGGGCGGAGAAGGTGAGCTTGAATGCGATCTTCTCGACGCGGGCGCCGGCTCTCTACTCACGTCTGCGTTCGACACGGCGACCGTCACGGACACGGGCGGTGTCAAGACGACCGTTCTG
Organism: Streptomyces sp. NPDC008125; assembly: GCF_042957125.1. Lineage (NCBI taxonomy): Bacteria > Bacillati > Actinomycetota > Actinomycetes > Kitasatosporales > Streptomycetaceae > Streptomyces > Streptomyces sp. NPDC008125. The sequence goes on along the minus strand of NZ_JBIBHR010000004.1, from coordinate 373,601 downwards.
AAGACTTCCGACGTGTCTCAGGCGCCGTCGTTCTCGGCGCAGATGGTTCGCCCCGGAACGGACGGAACACGAGTCGCGTACAAGCACGTTGGGTGTGTCGCCACTGAGTGGACGCTGTCCGCCGAAGTGGAAGAGAACGTCAAGCTGTCCGTCAGCTTCGACTTTCAGGACGTGGCGCACACCAGCACCCCCGGGCAGATCGTCGCACCGACATACCCCGCTGAGGCGTACCCGTACGACTGGACGCGCACGACCGTGGAGCTGTCCCGCGCGGGGGCTGCGGTCGAGTTTGACGCAACGTCGGTCGAGCTGACCGGCGACCTGGGCATGAAGACGGATCGTCGGTTCCTGCGGGGCGACGCGCTGAAGAAGAAGCCTGTTCGTAACGCTGTCCCGACGTATGAGGGCACGGTCGAAGGGGAGTTCAACGCGGCGTCCCTGGGGCTGTATGAGGCGTTCATCGCGGGTGAGGTCTGCGCTGTGAAGGTGTCCTTCGTCGGCATCCTGCCCGGCACTTCGCTGACCGTAGAGGCTCCGGCGATCCAGTTCACGGGCGAGTCTCCTGAGGCTGCGACGGACGAAGTCACCACGCATAACCTTCCCTTCCGTGTGCTCGATCCCGGCGATGGTGACGCCGCTATCACGGTGACGTATGTCGAGCCGGGTACCTCCGTGGCGCCGTAGTGGCTCAGCGCTCCGCGTACACGATTGAGGTTGAGGGGCTTCGAGAGTTCCAGCGGGGCGTACGCACGCTGAAGAACAAGGAACTCAACAAGGCTGTCCGTGCAGCGAACAAGGCGAGCGGCGAAGTGCTGCTTCCTCAGGCTGTGCATGAGAGTCCGGACGGTAAGCGCGACGCGAAGTCGAGCAAGGCTTACCGTCCGGGCCGGCTGGACAAGTCCATCAAGGTTGTGGCGTCCGCAAAGGGCGCTGTCATTAAGGCCGGTAGTGCGTCGAGAGTGCCGTACGCCGCTGCCATTCATTTCGGTTACCGCAAGCGGAATATCCGCGCGAACCGATTCCTATTCCGTGCCATGGCCCGTAAGAGCGCCCAGGTCGCCGCGACCTATGAGCGCCGAATAGACGCCGTGGTGCGCGATTTCCTGGAGAGTTGATATGCCCGCCAAGAAGCCTGTCAAGGTCGCGTCCACCGTTATGCCGGATGTTCTTGACCTCAAGCTTGATTCGCTGACCATCGGCGAGATTTGCGCCATCGAAGATATCACCGGTCAGCCGCTCGACTCACTGAACAAGCCGGGCGCTAAGCGCGGTCCGATGCTTAAGGCAATTGCCTATGTCGTGATGAAGCGGAAGAACTCCGATTTCACCATCGCGGACGCGGACAACCTTCAGATCAATTTCGCGGGGAAGTCGAAGGCGGACCCTACCGCGACCAACGCGTAATCGCGTGCGCGCGGCTCATAGGGCACTTCCGGGGCCTCACATGGTCGGACGTGCGCGGTATGGAGCTGCGCGATTTCAACGCGTTGGTAAATCAGATGGTGCAAGACGTTGATGCGGAAAAGCACGCGGCAAAGCGGGCTGGACGCGGCACGGCAAGCGGTAGTGGAGAGCGACGCACGCCGGTAATGACTTAAGGGGTGCGTCGTGGCTAAGCCCATTCAGATCACGATTATGGGCGACGCTGAACAGTTGTCCAGAACGCTTGATGAAGCGTCGGATGAGGTCAGCGCTTTTGGTGAGCACGCGAAGGGCCTGGCGCTCGTGGCGGGCGGGGCTATCGCGGTCGGCATCGGCGCGGGAATCATGGAAGCTCTGTCGCAGGAAGCTGACAGTGACCTTCTCGCGGCGCAGCTCGGTGCCACGCCCGCTGAGGCGAAGCGGCTGGGCGAAGCGGCTGGGGCCGTGTACGCGGACGGCTATGGCGAGTCCGTGGCGGACGCCAATGAGGCTCTTAAGAACCTTTGGCAGCAAGGGCTTATACCCGCCGGTGCGACGGCCGACGAAATGTCGAAGATCAGCGAGAGCGCTATGGACGTGGCGAACGTCCTGGGCGACGAAGTCGGACCGGTTTCAAATGCGGTCGGACAGATGCTGAAGACGGGCCTTGCAAAGAATGCCTCTGAGGCTTTCGACATTATCGTCAAGGGTACTCAGGAAGGTGCCAATAAGGCTGAGGACTTGTTGGACACCTTCAATGAATACGGTGTCCAGTTCAAGGGGCTGGGGCTCGACGGTAAGACGGCAATGGGGCTGCTGTCCCAGGGGCTCAAGGGCGGTGCGCGAGACGCCGACTTGGTGGCCGACTCCCTGAAGGAATTCGGCCTTATCGTCCGGGCCGGCGGAGATCAGGTAAACGAGAGCTATAAGGCTATTGGCCTGTCCGGTAAGGACATGACGAAGGCGATTGCCCAGGGCGGTCCGGCTGCCGCAAAGGCGCTTGACCAGACTTTGGATAAGCTCCGCGCGGTAAAGGACCCTGCGAAGCAATCGGCGCTTGCTGTCTCGCTTTTCGGGACCCAGGCTGAGGACCTTCAGACTTCGCTTTTCGCGCTTGACCCGTCTTCTGCCGTTGCGTCGCTGGGAAAGATTGACGGCGCCGCGAAGTCGGCGGGCGCCACCATGCATGACAACGCCGTAAACAAGGTGAAGGAATTCACGCGCGGGCTGCAACAGGGGGTCGTGAACTTCCTGGGCGGCACGGCTATTCCCGTTGTCGAGCAGCTCGCCGACAAGCTGAGCTGGGTTGGTACATCGTTCTCCGCGACGGCGGGTTTTATCAGCGAGCACAGTACGGTATTCGCGATGGTGGCGGGGCTCATTCTCCTCACGCTGCTTCCCGCGCTCATCGCCTGGGGCGTACAGCAAGCGGTCACGGCTGCGGCGGTGGTCACCGGTTGGGTTACGACGGCGGCTGCGTCGGCCACCTCAGCGGCTACCCAGGTCGCTTCCTCGTGGTCCACGGTCGCGGGCTGGGTGGCGATGGCTGCGCGCGCGATAGCGTCCGGCGCCGTGGTCGTGGCTCAGTGGGTTCTCATGGGCGTTCAGTCGATGATTCAGGCGGCACGGATGGCGGCTGCGTGGCTGATTGCCATGGGCCCGATTGCGCTCGTGATTGCCGCGATCGTCGCCCTGGTCGCCATCATCGTCTTGAACTGGGACACCATCCGCGAGAAGACGATTGCCGTGTTCCAGTTCATCTGGGACTGGGTCAAGAAGATCTTCTCTTGGCTCGTGAATCTGTTCCTGAACTTCACGGGCCCCGGGCTGCTGATAAAGCACTGGGACACGATGGTGTCGGGGACTCAGCGCGCGTTCACGTCTGTCAAGAATCTGGCAAGCAACGCGGTCAACTCGGTTGTCTCGTTTTTTACCAGCCTGCCCAGCAAGATCACGTCACTCAACTCGCGCATGCTGAGCGCCGCAAAGGGTCTCGGCGGAATGATGGTCAACGGGCTGAGCACTGGGCTCTCAAAGCTGGGCGGCTTCGCATCCTCGCTGGGTGCCACGGTGACGCGCGCCGTAAAGGGCGCCGTAAACAACGTGGTGGATCTACTCAACTGGGCAATCCCGAACAAGTTGGGCATGGGCCCTCTGAGCATCGACCTGCCGGATAACCCCATTCCGAAGGTGCGCGCGATGGGCGGTCCGGCCGGCGGACGGGTGCGGGTCGGCGAGCGGGGGCCGGAGGAAGTCATCTTGCCCAACGGGTCAACGGTCGTTCCGAACCATCGACTTGGCTCCGGCGGGGGCGTAACGGTCAACGTCCAGTCGAACGCTGACCCGTTCGCGATTGGCCGTGAAGTGGCCTGGGCGCTCCGCACGGGTCCGGCGTAGACGTAATCACGGTATTAGGTGCAGCCCCTCAGCCTCACCGCTGGGGGGCTTCGCCATGAGGGAGGTAGACCAGTGGCGGAGCTAGGCGACTGGACATGCGAGTTTCGCGGGCTAGTCATGGGTGAACCGGACTCCCCTATCTCGATAGTTGGGGTTGATGGGCTGCTGTCCGCCCCTGAGGTTCGCACGTCGGATCTCACCCTTGTGCAGCGTCATGGGCTTTGGCCTGGGCGCGACTACATGAACGGGCGGACGACGACGCTCACTCTGGAGATTTACGGGTCCACGCGGGAAGAGTTCACCGAAGCCCTGAACGCTGCTCAGGCGGCTTTTCAGCCGTGCACTGATGAACTCCCTCTCCGCTTCCGGTTCCCGGGCGTGGCGGGGGATCAGACGGCTTACACGACGGTCCGCGTACGGCGGCGCAGCGCTCCGCTGGACCTGAGCTTTGCCTACCTCACGTGCACGATGGTGGTTGAGCTGTACGCCACTTCCCCATACATCTTCGGGGATGAGCCCCGGGCGGTTCCCGTGCGAAGTGCCCTTGCGGGGGCGACCCCGGTTGCGCGCTTCACGCAGTACGGGAGTTTTAACGCGCGGCCGACCGTGGAGATTCACGGGGCGGTCTCGCCCACGCTGACGGATGACACCACGGGCGAGTTCTTCGGCGTCAAGTACACGGGCACGGTGCTGATTGACAGTGCCGCCCAGGCGGTGACAGACGGGTCGGGTGCTTCCATCGCGGGGCTCATCACGGCAGGTTCGACGTGGCCGGAGTTCGCCCCGGGTGAGCATCGGTTGCGGCTGCTGAGCACCGACGCGGCGACCCAGGCGACGGCGGTTGTCTCGTGGGTTGATCGATGGGTCTAGGTATCTCACTCCCTTCGCATAGGAAGAGGGGTGAGTCTCGATGCCAGTTTTTGAAGTGCTGCAAGTCGATATGAAATCCGGCAACGTGGTCAACTCGCTGCCAGTCACGGGGATTAGCTACGCGGACACGCTGAACGGCGCGGGAACGTGCGCGGTCGGTATGCCGCTCGATGCTGCGGACCCGGCGACGCTCCAACCCGGGAGTTCCGGACTCGTGGTCACACGCGATGGTCAACCGGTGTGGGGCGGACCCGTCTGGACTGCTACCGCTGACCTTGCCGCCGGGACGCTCGCGCTGAGTGCTTCGGGGTGGCACAGCTACTACGCCGGCCGCGTGCTGCACGACGGCTACAACCGGACGGCTGACCAAGCTCTCTTGCTGTCCGACTGGTTCGCCCTGTGCAACAAAGACGGCGGGATCGACACCGACACGTCCAAGCTCACCACGACCGGCAGAGTTCGAGCGCGCACATGGACTCAGTACGAACTGAAGGTTGTTGCCGACGCGATATCGGAACTTGCCGAAGAAGACGGCGGCTTCAACTTCCGGTATGAGACCTACTGGCGGAGCGCAACGCGTGTCGGTAACCGCGCGCTGAAGTCGGGGTTCGGCGGAAGCTCATTCCCGTTCGTGCTGACACACGGCGTGAACTGCGACGTGACCCAGGTCAGCTATGACTCTGCGGCCATGGCAACGCGGGTGTACGCGGTAGGCGCTGACAACGGCAACGGGACGAAGCTCGTTGGTATCGCGGACAACACCTTGAGCATGCCAACGAAGCACGTTGTCTCGACTTTCAGTGACGTGAAGTCCACTACGTCCCTGCTTGAAAAGGCGCATGCCATTGCCGCCGCTGGGCGTGCCCCGGTAGCTATCCCGACGCTCACCCTGTATCCCAGCGACCTATCACCAACCGCCTTCACGCCCGGGGACTCCGGAGCGGTTCAGATTGATTCCGGGTACGTCGCGGTTCTTGACGACTTCGTGGTTACGGAGCGGCGAACAGACGTGGACGTGAACGGTACTGAGGTCACGTCGCTATCTCTCGCCAATGAGGAGTTGTTCGCCAGTGGCGATTAACGCGAATGCGCTGAGCCCTTCGCTCGTAAACGAGCTGAACGACTTGAAGAAACGGCTTGCCGCTGTCGAGCGAAAGCCGGAAGTCCTCGCGAAATTCGACAGATACCCGACCAACGATTGGGCGGCAGTCCCGCGCGGGAAGGTCTCCGGAAACATCTGGTCATCGGTCGGCATCGCCAACGTAACGGGGCTCGTGTACGACCGGGTCGAGCTGAAGTTCATTACCGATCAGATCATCAAGGGCAAGCGCGAAGCCGAAGTGCGCCTTGCTGCGTTCAAGCACACCGGCAACAACGTCAAGGAATGCGTCAGCGCGTCAACGTCGGTGCTGCTTCACGGCGATTCGACGCGGTCTGTGGACACCTTCGTCATGCGCTGGGTGCACGGCATCCCGTACGGCTGGGACTACGAAGACGGCGCCTCTGTCTACACAATCGAGCTGCAACACAGGTACCTCGCCGGCCCGGATACGTCCCAGCTCACTTACTTCGCCGCACCCATGAAGAAGAACGCGACTACCGACGATGGCATTACCGGTATGTCGGGGACCTTCAACGGTGAGACGTGGTGGCAACTGATTTACAAGTCCACGAGCGGTTGGGGTTGGCAGCGTCGGGCCGTTCCGGGTGACGACGACGGAACGTACTGCATTTCCAACTTCCATTACTGCGTTGGGCTTCCGGCGGACGCCATCCCGGAAGCCACTCCCGAAGGCTGGGGCTGGACATCCATGTCGGGGGCGACCGGCGGCAGCCCCGGCAACATCAACGATCCGTGGATTGGGTAGCGCATGGACTTTTCCGGAGTGGTAAATGCCTCCGAAATCGTCGGGGGCGCCGCGCTCTTTCTGCTGCTGATCTACCGGCAGGTTCGGACGGGCGCGCGGGACGCATGGCGAGACGTGGCGGAGTCACAGACCGCCCGCGCTGACGCACTCGAAAAGAAAGTGACAGAACTCGTCGGCGAAGTACGCGCGCTGCGAGTTGAGAACGAAGCGCTGCGTGTCGAAGTGGCCGAACTTCGTATCGAGAACCGAGAGCTTCGCACGCACATTGACAACCTGATAGGCGGGGGCGAATGAGCATTCCCAGCGCGATACCCACCGTGCGGGTAACCGCTACATACTGCGGCCCGGACGGGCGAGCGCTGAAGGGAACGGTGACGTTCACCGGTCCCTCACTGCTGACGTTCTCGGAGTCGAATCTCTTCATCGCCGGTCCGGTCGCGGTATCGCTGGACGACACGGGCCAGCTCGTGGACGCGGACGGCAACATCGGGGTTCGACTCCCCGCGACTGACGCGCCGAACATGAACCCTTCCGGCTGGACGTACACGGTGAAGGAGAATCTGACCGGCGTTGTCGGAGCGCGCACCTATTCCATGGTGCTGCCGAAGGACACGTTGAACAACGTGGTGGACCTTGCCGACGTTGCGCCGGCTGACCCGTCCAGCCCGAACTACGTGGCGGTTCCGGGCCCGTCCGCGTACGAGGTTGCCCAGGGTGAGGGCTTCACCGGCACTGAGGACGAGTGGCTTGCCTCGCTCAAGGGCCCTCAGGGTGCGACGGGTGCTAAGGGTGCCACGGGCGCGACGGGCGCGACGGGCCCTCAGGGACCGAAGGGGGACACCGGCCCGTCAGGGTCCGGCACGGTCAACTCCGTGAACGCGGTTGCCCCGGACGCAAGCGGCAATGTCGCGCTGACGCCCGGCACCGTGGGGGCTGTCCCTGCCGTGGGAACCGCACTGGGCGCCGCTGCTGTAGTCCGGGGCGACGGCACGTCGGACCCGCTGACCATCTTCGGTAACGGCACCGATTCGAACCGGTTCTTGATCCGCGCGAACGGGTCCATTTACTCGAACTCGCTGCTGAACAGTCTCTACAACGTGGGTATCGGTACAGGAAGCGCCCCGTTCGGCGGGGGCACGTACGTTCTCGGCATGATGAACGCTGCGGTGGTCCCAACTACCGTGCCGACTAACGGTGTTGTCGCCTACGCGGACGCCGGGAAGCTGAAGGTACTTCAGAGCGACGGCACTACCGTGACGGTTGGCACTGGGGGAACGGGCGCCGTTTCCTCGGTCAACTCGAAGACGGGGGACGTGACCCTAGGGGCTGCGGACGTGGGGGCGCTCGCCGCGACCACCAGGGGCGCCGCGTCGGGAGTCGCGGAGCTTGATTCCGCATCGCGCCTGCCTATCTCGCGGGTGCCCACGGCGGTAGCCAAGAACTCGTGGACTCCCCAGGCGCTGGGCTTTCAGGCTTGGTCGTGCGACCCGTACACGGTGGCGAACCCGGTAGCGAAGTATCTGAAGACGGGCCGCTTGTTCCTGACCGGCTTCAACATCACGGAGCCGACCACGGTCACGAAGGCCGTGATGTTCGCGCGCGGGTACGGCGGGGTGACCGCCGATCGCTGGATGGCGGGCATTTACAACGCGTCCGGTACGCGCGTCGTCGCTTCCTCGGCGGTAGCGCTGACGATGGCGGGGCAGGAAACCGGTTCCCTTCCTGCGATGGTGTCGAACCATATTGGCGCCGTCTCGATCGCGCTCACTTCGACCACGCTTCAGCCTGGGCGGTACTGGGTGGCGTGGCTCCAGACCGTGGGCGGCACTGCCGACTTCGGCTTCTTCCACGTCCAGAACGAATCACCGGTGAGCACGGCGAACTTCTGGATGCCGGGAACTCCGTTCGCGCGTGCGTGGTATCTCGACGGCCAGACGACGTTGCCGACCACGGTAAGCCAGACCAACAGCGCCGCACTCGCCGACCACGACATCCCGATCATGGCCCTTGCCTAATCACGGTGATTAGGTTGCCCGCCCCTTCGCTCTCCGCTGAGGGGCTTTTTGCTGCACAGATTTGGAGCATCGCGCATGACTGACATTCTCACCCAGCTCGGTTCGGTCGCTAAGGCCGAAGTCGGCTACCACGAAGGGAAGACTGACGGGCACTGGAACAACAAGGAGAAGTACGCCGCTGAGGTTCCGGGCCTTGCGTGGGCCGACTATCAGGCGTGGTGCGCAACGTTCGTGAGCTGGGTTGCCCTCAAGGCGGGTGCGGCCGACCTCTTCCCGCGTACCGCGTCGTGTGCTGCGGGTGTGGCGTGGTTCAAGGGCAAGGGGCGGTTCAGTGCGTACCCGGCTGTTGGTGCCCAGGTCTTTTACGGGGCCGGCGGTGGCACCCACACGGGTCTCGTGTACGCGTACGACGCGGATTACATCTACACGTACGAGGGGAACACGAACGACAACGGGAGCGCCGAAGGCGATGGCGTGTACGCAAAGAAGCGCGCACGGCGTGACGCGTACACGTACGGCTACGGCTACCCGGCGCTGAGCGGTGGTCTTTCGGCCGACCCTGGCGCGGCGAAGTTCGGGTACAAGGTGGCTGCTTCCGCAAAGATCGCGGAGCCGGTCACGGCACCGGTCGCCACCAAGCTTGAGCCGTTCCCGGGTGCCGCGTACTTCAAGGGCAAGCCGAAGAGCGCCATCATCACGGCCATGGGTAAGCGACTCGTTGCCGAGAAGTGCAGCGCGTACAAGTCGGGTCCGGGCGCTCAGTGGACGGATGCCGACAAGGCGTCGTACGCGAAGTGGCAGAAGAAGCAGGGGTTCAAGGGCGCCGACGCTGACGGTTGGCCCGGTAAGGCGACGTGGGACGCGCTGAAGGTTCCGAAGGTCTAGGGGGCATGGTGGGCGAGCACAGTAAGCCGGCGCGCGCAAAGGTCCGGGCGGCTCTCGCCTGGGTATTGGGGCACAAGCGCGTCATGCTGTCCTTCGTGGTCGGTGCGGTAAGCGCCGTTTCGGCCGTGAAGCCTGACTTCCCCGGTGCGGTGGTGGTGTCCGTGGCGCGTGCGGTGCTGGGCGGCTAGGTATCTGACTCCCTTCCTTGGGGTGGAAACATCAAGGGAGGGAGTCAGGCTATGGCCTATTACAAGAACATTGGGCTCATCGGGCACGCCCAGGCGGGGAAGGACTCCGTAGCGGGGCGACTTCACCAGCGGTACGGCTATCAGCGGGTGGCCTTCGCGGACCGGGTACGCGCCGCCGCGCTTCGCACTGACCCGCTCATCCCCACGTCGTATGGCGTACACACGCGGCTGTCCACCCTCGTTCGCGCGGTGGGCTGGGACTACGCGAAGACGACGTACCCAGAGGTTCGCCGCATCCTTCAGACCGTGGGGCAAACCGTTCGCGACACTGACCCCGAATTCTGGGTGAGGGCGGCACGCCCCGCGATCAGCGCGGCCCACGAGCTGGGTCTACCTGTGGTCGTCTCGGATGTGCGGTACGCAAATGAGGCGCGGTGGCTGCTGGACAACGGCTTCTCACTCATCCGGGTAACCCGTCCGGGTGCCGGTCTCTCCGGTGACGCGGGCAGGCACGAGAGCGAGACAGAGCTAGACAGTTGGGCAACTGACCTCACCATCGGCAACACTGGGTCGCTGGAAGACCTGAACGCGATCGTTGACAGCCTGCTACTCCCCCCGAGCTGAACATAGCCCCGCATCGACTGACCTTCGGGCCGGTCGGTGCGGGGCTTTTCGCGTTCCGGCGCGCGACGTAATCACCGTGATTAGGTTGCACATCCGTAGGTAATCACGTTACCGTCATCGGACCACACGGCAACGAAGGGGCGGGAACATGGGTACGCGGAACGTGGTCAGCATCGGCGGGGGCGCGGTTCACCTGGGCGACGCTGCGAGCACCGCACCCTTCCCGCTGTTTCCCAGCCCGTCATGGGGGCCGGACGTTCAGTTTGAGTACACGGATGCGCCGGTCACGTGCCGCACGTGCTTGCTGAAGCCCCGGCTTGAAGTGATGCCCGATGCTACGATCCCCGCTAGTACCGCTACCGACGAAAGAGGCGACATGCCCGCCAAGCCGAAGCCGGATGTTGACGTTGATGCGTTGACCTCTCAGGTCCACGAGTCCATTGACGCGATCAAGGCAGCAGTCGAGAAGGGGGATGCCCAACTCGCTACGGTGTTCGCCAAGCAAGCTGAGGCGAATATCGTCAAGCTTCCGGCAGGGAAGCGCACGGCCCTGAGGAACGCGGTTCGGTCCGCACAGAAGCCACCCGCCCAGGCGAAGGCGAAGCCCACGGCTGCACCGACGCCGTCTACCGAAGTCGCCAAAAACACCGATGACCCGATGACGTGGGACAACGTCCCCCAGCTCATTGCCGCCGGCGCACAGAAGATGCGGGAAGGGGCTTCGGCTGGGCTTGAGGTTCAGAACGCTGGGGGGTTGGTCGCGAACGTTCTTCTGACGATCCGTCAGAACATCATTGACCCGGAAACCGGTCTGCCTGACCTCACGTGGCGCACGAAGGCTGCACGTTCGGCAGCGGGCAGGGTTTACAGTGATGCGCTCGCGGGAGTCGAAGAGGACAACATTCCCTTGAGGGATGCGCTCGCAGCACTCCAGACCGCCACACACAACAAGGCGAGTGACGTACTCGTGACGTGGCTACGGGGCTACGACCGAGACGACGAGAAGTCGGTGGGGATGCTCGGCGAGCTGCTTCCGGGCGCCGTGGAGATCCTGAAGAAGAGCGACGCGGAGCGGGACGCGAAGCTATCCGATCCTGATGTTGACGGCGAGAACGTCCCTGAACCGATGACCGCTGAAGAGGCTATCCGGGCGCTCTACGCGAGCAAGAACATCACGCTACCTCTTCGGGGGCGCACCGAAGCTATGCGCGTGAATCGACGCGTGGCGAAGATCGAAAAGGCGCGGAAGCAGCTCGAAGGGCACCAAGACGCGGGCAACACGGCGAAGGCCGAAGCGGTTCAGGCAGAGATCAACGATCTTCTCGCTGACCTTCCGCCCGACGCGGTGGCCAAGCTGGGCGAGGGCGACGAGAAGACGGATGCCCAGCGCACCGTGGAAACCGTGGCGAAGGTCCGGAAGATGTTCGAAACGGCCGGCAAGCGTCAGAAGAAGCTGACTGCCGCCCAGAAGCGCAAGACGAAGGCGGAGCTGTACACCCTGATTCGCGAAGTGGTGGACACCTTCGGACTCGACTACAGCGCGCTGGTTCCGGAAGACACCGAGGGTGACGGCAGCGGCAAGTAGCGCGCCCAGCTCGTCTTTGGCGGAGCCCCGGCCAGTCACACAGGGTCGGGGCTCCGTCGTGTCTCTGCTCAGCGGAGCGAGTGACGGAGTGACGGAGTGCTTGATTTTTCAGAATTACACCAACACCTACAAGCCTTAATCCCGGAGCGCCTTCACTGCGTCACCTGCGTCACTCGTCCCACCGCTGGTATCTGACTCCCTTCGTAACCCGTAGAAGCATCTACGGAGGGAGAGACCTTGCCGAAGGTCCAGACAGTTTTCCGTGGCGGGAACCGCCTCTACGTCCACCCGACCGACCGAGAGCGCGTATACCCGGGCGTGACATCTATCCTGGGTCAGCTCGCGAAGCAGAACTTCCTAGCGCCGTGGCAGGCGAAGCTAACCGCTGAACTCGCGCTCGACAGCATCGACTTCGTCCGGGACATGGCTGACCGGGGCGGACGAGACAGCGCCGTTGACTACCTGAAGGGTGCCGCCCGCAGGTACACCAAGATCCGGGCTGACATCGGCTCCGAAGCCCACGACATGTTCGAGCGCATGATCCGGGGTGAAGGTGGGCTGTCCGACCGGCGGGCGGACGGACAGTTCCGGGTGCGCGTTTCCTCCGACATGGAGCCGTACCGCGAGCACTTCGCCCAGTTCCTCGAAGCCGTCAACCCGGAATTCGTCCGCGCTGAGGATGTGGCGTGGTCGGACACCTACCAGTACGCCGGCTCCTTCGACGTGTGGCTGTACGTGTGGCTTGATGAGAGCGGCACCCCGACCCCCGACCGGTCCGGCACCCGGCACCTGATCATGGGCGACTGGAAAACCGGCAAGTCCACCTATCCAGACGTGGCGCTACAGCTCGCCGCGTACCAGCGCGCTGACTACGTCCTTGATGCGGACGGCAACCGAGAGCCGATGCCCCAGTTCGACGGCGCGGCGGTGCTGCACATAACGGATGAGGACTGGGCGTTCAAGCCGGTCGTCACGGATGACGAAGTCTTCGCCCAGTTCCTCAGGCTGCGAGGAACTTTCGAGTGGGACCGGGAACTGTCCCGGAAGGTGATCCTGAAGCCGATTGCGCGGAAGAAGCGTACGCGGCTCGTGACCGGCACCCAGCGAAGGGCGCGATAGTGGCGGAGTTCTGGCGTGTGAAGCGGGGGCAATGGCCACTCAGTGACAACGAATTGCGTGTGCAGCTCCGACAGAAAAGGGTCGTGGGTTCCGTGATGCTCGATGAGCACCGCGTGTACGTCGGGATGCTCTCACCAGCCTTCGCGGTCGAGCGGGGAAAGCGCATTATCCAGCGCCGACGCGCGGAACGGAACGATTTTGCCGCTGTGCTGGGCGACACCCCAGCAGACTGACCGACTCTTCATCGTCTGCCCCTCAGTGCCTTTCCCGGGCACTGGGGGGCTTTCGCGTTCCCAGGTATCTCACTCCCTTACCCCTTCTTGGCAGAGCACACCGGTTGCCCGGAAAGCCTCACACATGAGGGCTATCGGGCGCCCGCACAAAGGGAGTTGTCCTACATGGCGCGTCAGAGCATTTGGGCCCAGGACGAAGAGAACAAGCCGAAGGCACGCGTTGTCTACACGGATGACACCGTTGGCCGGCTGCACTCCGGCTACATGGACGAGAGCGACCCGAAGAAGCCGAAGCCCGTTTCGCTGTCTGAGTGGCGCATCTCTACCGGCGACAAGGTGGTTGCCGACGCGGTGGCCGAACTGTTCGGCGGCACTCCGGTGGAGAACGAGGAATCTCAGTCTGAGAACTTCATCGACGTGTTCACCAGCGCGACGAAGATTCCGGTGATCATCGAGCCGGACGGCATTTACTGGGACATGAAGCAGTGGATTAACGGCAAGCTCGTTCATCACTGCGATGGCTACAACTTCCTGAGCCACCCGCGAGACGAAAGCCTCATCGGCACTCCGTGCGGTTGCCCCGTGCTCTTCGCGGAGCGCCGTCAGGCTGCGAAGGATTATCAGGGTCCGAACCCGTCTATCAAGGTGACGTTCCGTCTCGCGGACGATCCGGAGCTTGGTCTCTTCTCGTTCCAGACGGGCGCGTGGACGCTCTTCAAGGTGCTCCACGAGTCCGAAGGCGCGCTTGAGGACGTGGGCGGCACGGCGACCGGCGAACTTGAGCTTGAGTACGTGGAGTACACGCCCACGAAGGGCCCGATGCGGAACAAGCTCGTGAGCTACACGAAGCCCAACATCCTCATCGGCCGCGCGTACAAGGCGCTCTGATCGTGGCGAAGCTTGACGCGAGTCCCCCGTACAACTGGTCGCGCGCGCTGCGGAACACCGATGACGAGACTGTCAAGGCGCCGCTTTGGGATTTCCCCCCTGAGGCTGCGCGCGCCGTACTGCGTGAGCGCCGTGTGCGCTTCGGTGTCCCGACCGCCGATGACTTTGACCCGGAGTACCGATAGTGGCAGACCGAGGAACGGTCACGGACTACGCGGGTGAGGCGCTGTACACGGGTGACCTCATCAACTACCCCTCACGGCGGAAGAACGGCGTACGTGCGGCCGACGCGATCATTCGCGAAATCTACTTCGACCGTGTGGGGGGTCGGCTCTTCCCCATGCTCAAGGTCGAGCCGACCGGCATGGACAGCGGGCACGTGCCCCGCCGGAGTCTGCGGATGGAGCACGTGGCGACCACGCATGCACGGCTGCTGCGGAGCAACGTGACCGGCGAACAAGACGAGAGCAACTAGCAAGACAACCCAGCCCCGGGCGGAGCAACGAGCTTCGTACCGGGGCTTGTTGTCGTTCCACCTAATCACCGTGATGAGGTCACATGCGGAATCTGATCATTGCCCCTGGGCGCGCGCCGGCCCCGGGTGACGTACGACTTGCGGGCACGGGTGACCGGCTGCTGATCGAAGAGCCGATGCGTGAACGGGCTGAGTGGTGCCGGTACGTGGACGCTGTCCGGCACGCCGTGGGCCGTGGCGCTGACGTTCAGTGGGTGCGCCGTGGCTAGCAGGCTGCGAGTGCTCAAGCGGGGCGTCTGGGTGGTGCTGAGCACAGACCCGCGCCAACCCGCCCTCAAGTTCTGGGACTTCGCCGACGCCATACGACGCGCCCAGGAACTCGCCCGGGAGTTGAGCCATGGGGCATGAGCCGAAGTGCCCGTGCAAGCCATGCCGGGACCGTCGCAGGAAACGACACATACAGAACTACTACCGGAAGCTTCCCCCGGACAAGCGGCACACCCTGACGCACCGAAAGCGCGCCCAGGACTACGGAGTTGCCCACGAGCCGTACAGCCGAACGGAAATCCTGCGCCGCTGGGGTCACCGGTGCGCCTACTGCGACGCTCGCGCCACGCACCTTGACCACGTGCACCCGCTGAGCAAGGGCGGGGCGGACGCCGCCCACAACATCGTTCCTGCGTGCGCCGGCTGCAATCTCAGCAAGGGCGCGAAGACGCTTGCCGCCTGGGCGACGACGTTCTAGGTATCTCACTCCCTTAGGGCTCCACGAGACACTACGAAAGGGGATTCCTCGTGGAGTTCGCAACCCTGCTGGGCAAGTTCGAGCATGTCAGCGAAGAGGCAGACGGCGGTTATCTGGCCGTGTGTCCTGGGCACGCCGACTCGCGGCCCTCACTGCGCATCTGGCGCGGGGACGACAACAAAGTTCGGCTGACGTGCCGTGCGGGCTGCGACACGGGGAACGTGGTTCGCGCTGCGGGTCTCGCGTGGGCAGACCTCTTTGACGCGACCGGCGAAGGGCTGACGGTCCCGAAGGAGAAGCCCAAGCTTGTGTCCGGAGCGCCGGTCACGCGGCTACGCATGTGGCTGGACGCGCTTCCCCTTGCGGCGCTGAACGACGCTGACACTTACGCCGTTGACCGGTTCGGCATCGATCGTCAGACGGGCGAGCGCCTGGGGCTCCGGTACGCCCGTGCGGCAAGCGACCCCGACGCGCACCCCGACTTCGTGTCGAACTCGTTCGCGCGGTTCCCGCGCCTGGTCGTCCCGCTCGACGGCTTCGACGGGGTCACCAGAGGCGCCCAGGGACGCGACCTGAGCGGACGATGCCCGGGGCGGTGGCTGAGCCTGAGCAACCCGGAAGGGCTCCGCTGGGCTCCGTACGGCGTCTTCCGGGGCGAGTCGGGTTACGGAACCATCATCGTCACCGAAGGCCCCGGGGACGCGCTCACAGTGCTTTCCGTGGGCTATGACGCGCTCGCCATCCGGGGCGCCTCACTCGTCAACAACCCGGATCTTATAGCCGAGTTGGCCGAAGGGCTGCGGGGCTTCCATGTGATCGTTGCTGGGGACAACGACACGTCGGGGAACTCGTTCACGCAGCGTCTGTCCGAAGGTTTGGCCGCTCACGGAATCGACGTGTACGCCCTGGGCATCCCCGTGCTGGGCGATGACCTCACGGACTGGCGGGCGCGCGACCCCGAAGCCTTTCCGACGCTGCTGCATGACGCGGTGAAGAGCGCTCGGCCGGTGCGTGATCGCGCGGTGGTCGAAGCGGCACACCGAAAGGCGGAGGTAGCTCAGCGCACGGGTACCGCCGTGGTTTCCGTGGACGAAGGACTTGAAGCGGCGCGCATCCTGGGCGAAGTCGCAGCGACGTACGGCGAAGACGCCGACGCGATGAACGCGTACGCACTCGTGGCGTGGACTGACGGGCGTATCAAGCACGCTCCGGGGCTGGGCTTCTTCGTCTGGGACGGAGTGACCTGGGTGAAGTCCGCGATCCGGGTGCGGCAGGAAATCCACGCCATGGGCGCCGCGCTCGTGCTCGCCGGGTACGTGAAGGAGTCGCGAGGCTTCACATCCACGAGCAAGATCAACAATCTGTTGGAAGAGCTGCGCAGCGTTCCGAGCGTCTACGTTGACGCCGAGGAATTCGACGCGAAGCCGCACCTACTGTCCTTCGCGAACGGCGTGGTGGACCTTCGCACGAAGCAGCTCCGCGCCCACGACAAGGAAGACATGCTGACCGTCTCCCTGCCCGTGGACTACGACGCCGACGCCCAGGCGCCGCGCTGGGAACAGTTCATCTCAGAGGTCTTCCCCGGAAACCCCGACTTGGTGGATTACGTCCGCCGGCTCGTGGGGTACGGAATTACCGGCAACACGAGCGAACAGTGTTTTGCGGTTTTGTGGGGGAAGGGCGCCAACGGAAAATCCGTTTTCACGGAAACCCTGACCGATGTTTTCGGGCGCATCACGCAGACGACACCGT
Source organism: Streptomyces sp. NPDC008125 (assembly GCF_042957125.1). Classification (NCBI taxonomy): domain Bacteria; kingdom Bacillati; phylum Actinomycetota; class Actinomycetes; order Kitasatosporales; family Streptomycetaceae; genus Streptomyces; species Streptomyces sp. NPDC008125. The sequence goes on along the minus strand of NZ_JBIBHR010000004.1, from coordinate 356,556 downwards.
TCGCCACCTTCGAAGACAAGGGGAACGGCGGAGGTATCCCCAACGACCTTGCAGCGCTGCGGGGTTCACGTCTCGTCATGGCGTCCGAAGGCGAGTCCGGAAAGCCTATGTCCGAAGCGGTACTGAAGCGGGTAACCGGCAAGGACAAGGTGACGGCGCGCTTTTTGCGTCAGGAATTCTTCACCTTCGCGCCGACCTTTTTGATTCTTCTCGCGACGAATCACAAGCCACGCTTCAAATCCCAGGATGAGGGTTTGTGGAGGCGCGTGAAGCTCATTCCTTTCTCTCGCTATTTCGCGCCGCACGAGCGCGACTACGACCTTGACAGAAAGTTGCGCGCGGAAGCGGCGGGCATCATCGCATGGGCCGTCCGGGGTGCCGCTGAGTGGTACGCCCAGGGCCTTCGCGACCCGGAGAGCATCACGGCGGCTACACGGGAGTACCGGGCCACGTCAGACGCGTTGGCAGGGTTCTTCCCGGGGGTGCTCGTGGAAGACGAGTCCAGCACGATGCCGGGCGCGGACGTGTACACCACGTACGTGGATTGGTGTGCGGAGGAAGGGTTGAAGCCGTCCGAAGTGTGGTCGCGCAAGGCGCTGTACGGGGCGATGGAAGAGCGCAACGTGACGAAGAAGAAGACGAACAAGGGGATTTCACTCGTCGGCATCCGTCCGGCTGACGCCCCCGCCACCGCTGATACCAACCCTGCCATCTTCCGGAAGGACTAAGCGCGGACCTGGGCCCGGACCTAATCACGATGATTAGGTCCGGGCCCTTCGCGTGTCCGGACCCAGGTATCTCACTCCCTTAGGGCTGGTCAACAAGGGAGAACAGTTGAGCATCCTCGAACTATGCGCAGGGTACGGCGGTCTGGGAATCGCCGTGGAGAACCTGACGGGGCAGAAAGTGACCGTGGTCGCCGAAGTCCACCCGGCGGCATGCGAAGTCATGAAGTTCCGCTTCCCGAACGCCCCGAACATCGGCAACGTTCAGACGGCGCGGTGGGAAGAGCTGCGCGGGCGCGTGCGCACTATCACGGCCGGTTTTCCGTGCCAAGACATCTCAAATGCAGGAAGACGGGAAGGGATTCGCGGTGAGCGTTCCGGAGTCTGGTTCAACATCGCTGACGCCGTACGGGTCATTCGACCGGAATACGTCTTCCTGGAAAACGTCGGAGCGATCCGAAATCGGGGGCTCGGCGAAGTCCTCACATCGCTTCACGAAGCAGGGTATGACGCTGCGTGGAAATCTATACGAGCTTCCGACGTTGGGGCGCCGCACATGCGCGAACGATGGTTCTGCGTTGCCACTCCTTCCGACCCCGACCGTGGCGGACGCCAACCGGGGCCCGGACTTCGCGAAGGCTGACCGCCCCGGAGCTGGGGGCGACGATCTAGTAACGGCGATAGCGAGGCTCTTCCCGCGTGACCGCGCGGACGTGCTCTTCAAGACGCCCACGGCGAACCTGGGCTCGAACGGTTCAGCCCAGCACCCGGACAAGCGCAAAGCCGGCGGACACGGGCCGACCCTCGAAGACGAAGTGTGTTTCCTGCTTCACGTGACGCCGGAAGACACCCTTCCCGACGATGGGCCGCACTCCCCTGCCGAATGGTGGGGCGTCTTCGCTCCGGCCGTGTACCGCTGGGAGTTGATCCGGAAGACAGCGGCACCGGTGCCTGTGATCCGTGGGCCGCGCGGTGGCGTGAAGCTCTCGCCCGTCTTCGCTGAGTGGCTGATGGGATTGGAACCCGGTTGGGTGACAGCCGTCCCCGGGCTGACGCACAAAGAGAAACTGGAGCGCATCGGAAACGGCGTGGTGCCCCTTCAAGCGCTCGTGGCGTTCCGAGAGCTGAAAACCGTTCTAGACGCGCGCAACGGCTGACGGGTATCTGACTCCCTTCCTCCCTTCCAAACGAGGAAGGGAGTCAGAGCATGATCACGTACGCACACGGCGTCAACGGCGAACCGGTCACCATCTTCGTTCCGGAGACGACTGGGGACCTTCGCACCTTCATGGACTGGGCGCGGAGTCAGCCGGTCCTAGCGCTGGACACCGAGACAACGGGGCTCGATGTCTACAGCGCCAACTACCGGCTTCGGACAGTGCAGTTCGGCACGACGCGGGAAGCCTGGGTCATCCATTACGAGCTGGGCGGGCGCTTCGTTGAAGCAGTTCAGTACGTCCTCAAGCGGTGTCCGCGCTTCCTCATCCACAACGCGGCTTTCGATTGGCTCGTACTGGACGCGCACGCGGGGGTGTCCCTCGAATCCCTCGCGCCCAGGACCACGGACACCCGCATCAAAGCGGTTCTGATCGATCCGCGTCAGCCCCACGAAGGCGGCATCGGGACCGGCCTCAAGCCCCTCAGCGCCTATTACGTGGACCCTCAAGCGCCAGACACTCAGGGCGACTTGACCGCCGTTTTCCGCTCGCTGGGGCTGACGAAGGCCACCGGCTGGGCGGGCATCGACCTTCGGCACCCGACATACAACCTGTACGCGGGGCTCGACGTGATCTACACGGCGCGGCTCGACCCTGTGTTGGACGCGGAGCACCAACGGTTGGGGGTCCGGCCGGCGCTCGTGGCGTACGAGCACGAGATAGCCCACATGTGCGCCCACATGCAGCGCGCGGGAATCACGCTCGACCTTGAGTACGTAGACACGCTCCGCAAGATGCTGCGCGAGGAAGAAGAGAAGTACCTCACGGTTGCCGCCCGTTACGGGGTGGACTCCGTCAACTCCGGCGCCCAGGTGGCGGAAGCGCTGCTTGCCATGGGCGAGACGCTGACCCAGACCACGGACGGCGGGGCTCTGAAGGTAGACAAGGCGGTTCTACTCCCGCTTGCTGACCTTGACCGCGACTGGAAGACCATTGGGGCACGCGCGCCAAATCCTCTGGCCGAAGCGGTACTTCGCTCGAAGCGCGCCGGCAAATGGGTCACGTCGTACGCGGACAAATTCGCGGCCAACGTGGACCCGTCCGGGCGGCTCCACCCGACCGTCAACACTCTGGGCGCACGCACGGGCCGCATGACGATCACGGGAGACTTCGCCGCACAGACGCTCCCTTCCTCAGACTGGATGATCCGGCGGGCGGTAGTCGGAGACGCGCCGGACCACGTCTACGGCTCCGTGGACTTTCAAGCAATCGAAATGCGCGTGTTGGCCGCGCTCGCCGACGTGAAGCGCATGAAAGCCGGGTTCTGCGACCCGCACCCGGACCCGTCGCTGTACCCGGACGGCTTCGACATCCACCTGTACACGGCGCGGCTCATCAAGGGTGAGCGGGCGTCGAAGCGGGACCGGAAGGTGTTCAAGGGCTGTGGGTTCGGCTGCGTGTACGGGGGTGGAGTCCCCACCATCGCGAGGCAGACCGGTGCCGAGGAAGTCGAGATTGCGCGCGCCGTCTCGGAGTACAACCGGGTGTTCCCGGAGATCAAACGCGCGTCGTCGCGGTGGCAGCGAGAAGCGCGGGCTACCGGCATGGTCACCGTGTCGGCTACGGGGCGAAGGCTCCCACTTGACCGTCACCGTGCGTACGCCGTCGTTAATTACCAGTGCCAAAGCGCAGCCCGTGACCTCTTGGGTCAGGCCATGCTGTCGATGCGGGATGCGGGGCTTCTGGAGTACATGAAGCTTCCGATTCACGATGAGATCGTGTTCAGCACTCCGAAGGCTGAGGCTGTGGACATCGCGCGCGAGTTCGAGCGCTGCATGACGATGGACCTTTTCGGCGTGCCGATCACGGCCGGTGCTGACATCGGCGGGTACTCATGGGGCTCCCTGTACGGCGCGACCGTCTAAGCGGAACCGGAATTCTGACTTCCCATTAGGTCACACGCCCGTAACGAAGCCACCTAATCACGGTGATTAGGTTCAACCGACCGACCGAAGCCCCGTCGCCTATGTACCAAAGGTAACGGGGCTTCGCGCGTCGCCTGTCTCCGTACCTCTCAAGGATGAGACCGGGGTTACGCCTTGGAATCCACGGCAACCCCTTACCTCCCGTGCGGGTCTCCGCAGGTGTCCGAACCCAAAACGAAGGTAATCACGTGATGACCTTCGATGTATGTTCGGACTGTTCGACGGACCGGAACTGATCAACCCCCGTCAGCGAGTCAGCGACCTGTGATTGGTTGCTCCGCCATGCCCTCAGGGCTAAGCGGAACTTGCTGGTGATCAGTACGGCTCATGCCGGGCGCTCCCAGGTATCTGACTCCCTTCGTGCGATTCAGACACCCCAGGGAGACACCCAATGCTTACTTTCGCGACCCTTCAGCGCGCCCAGAACCACGACCTTGCCGCCTGTGCCGAAGTCATTCAGCACGGGGAAGAGCGCGTAATGCTCCTCGCTTCGAAGGCTGCTACCCGCATGGCGCCGCACGGCGGGGCAGGCTTCGCGAACTACCGGGAAGAGTTCGCACAGATAGGCCGTGTGGCCGTGTGGGACGCGCTGAGTCGCTTCTCGGACGACACGGTTGAAGCGTTCGAGCGCTTCACCTTCACGACCATAGAGACGACGCTGAAGGACGCAGTACGGGCGGAGCGCAACGGGGGCGCCGGAGCGGATGAGAACGCCGTGAAGACGTTCGCCGCGATGGTGGAAGCCGCCGAAGGCGACGTGTACGCCGCAATGAAGATGTGCCAGACGCTCCCCCCGGCGGGTCGCCGGCTGAGCCCCGACCGTGCCGACGCCGCGCGCCTTGCCTGGCAGGGTTCCGTTTCGCTGGACAAGCCGCTTGGCGCGGGAAGCGATGAGAGAAACGTTTCTCTTGCTGACGTTCTCCCCGGGGTTGCCGACGAAGAGCCGGACGGCGAGATTCGCCCGAAGGTGGGCCACGGTGCCGCACTCGAAGCCCTCAGCGTGCTCGCCCGATACTGCGGGATCAGCGTCAGCCGCTCGACACCCTCAGAGTTCGCCGCGTCCCTGCCCGCTCTCGTGCAGACGCTCGAAGACACCGTTGCCGTCCCGCGTGACCCGCAGACGCGGCGCTACGTGCTCGACGCGATGGCGGTTCTTCGCTCCGCTGTCTCCACGGCTTCCGAGAGCGCACTCACTGAGGATCTCCGCAACGTCAGCGATGCCCGTATGGCCGAAGGCTCCGAGAAGCGCAACCGCGTACACGGCGTACTCGATTCCATGGGTGCCGCCCAGCGGACCGTACTCAAGCACTCTTTCGGTATCGACGGCTTCGCGGAGTTCGGCCACGGCGACGAGACGGACAAGGAAGGGTTCGCCGAAGCCATGGCAACGACTTGGTACAACGTGAAGCAGCACCGCACGAAGGCGTACAAGTCCTTCGCGAAGCGGTTCGTTGCCGCGCTGAGGCTCGCCGGGGCTGAGGCGAAGGCGGACGCCTATGAGGCTGCTGCTGCCGCGAAGCTCACCAATCAGGGACGGAACGGTACGGGCGTCTGAGCCCAGGTATCTCACTCCCTTACTGGCGTCCGAAGAAGGAACCACCAACCGGACGGGGCGCACGATGCGAACTTTCAATCTCCCTACTGGCCACACGGTCACCACTCAGCGGGCAGGCAACGCGGTTGAGTTTGTGACACGCGGCGCGTCGGGCGACGTGATCAGCAGCGTGCGCCACTCGTTCGCCGAATCAGTCCCGCTCATCAAGCGCATGATGCGCACCGCCTGACCTAGGAGAAACCCAATGCAGTTCTTCTCGGACATGTGTCAGAACTTCGGAATTCTCTGCCTGGGTGTCGCCCTCGCGTCCCTCACGGCACGCCGATAGCACGTAGGGGCTTCGGCCCTGAGCCCCGGTAGCTCAACGGTAGAGCGCGGATTGATCAACCGGACACGAGCGGGTTCGACTCCCGCCCGGGGCACGCACGAACAAGCGACGACAGAGGGGGCGCCGGATGCGCGTATGGAGAGTCGCCCACGAGATTGCGCGGGTCATGAGCTTCCCCGCCGGCCCTTACGCCTACGGCACATCGCTGGGCGAAGACACCAATGAGCGAATCGACCCGATGCGCTGGGAGCACACCGACGAACGGCACCCATGCCCCAGCTTCGACAAGACCTTGCGCACCATTCGCCCCGAAGAGCGCTGCGGGTTTGACTCCCGCGAGGCACTAGACGACTGGTTCGACGGCTGGACGACAACTCTCGCCGAGTGCGGGTTCCGCGTCTACACGTACGACGTACCCGACTGGGCCGTGCGGGTCGGAGCCCTGGGGCAGGCACTCTTCCTCGCTGACGAAGCCATGGAAGTCGGCACGGAGCCCTTCGCGTGAGCAACACGACCACCAAGCAGACCGACCCGCACAAACATCCAAGAGAGGCAGCAACCATGCAGATTACGAGCGAGACGAAGGCTGTACTGAAGACGGAAGGTGTAGGGCGGGTCATCGGCTTCGTGAAGTCCAACGAACCCGGGAAGATCAGCATTGCCGTCCCGAACGATCGCGCCGTCATGACCCCGGCTCAGGCTCGACAGCTTGCGGCGTGGCTGACCGAGGAAGCCGACAAGGTTATCCCGCGAGAGACGCCGGATGAGCGCGCGAAGCGCATGTACGACCGCACGGAAGCAATGCGGCGGGATGCGCTGCGGAACGCGATGGGGCCGACCCGCTTCGCCCGTGGCTACTGAGTCGAAGCCGCCGCGTCCCAGTGCCTCACAGAAGCGCGCCGAAGCCATGGCACATCGCCACGACGCATGGCGAGCGGCACAGGCACTGCTTCGCGGGGGCGACTGGTACGAGGGTGTGAACCCGGACGACGCCCTTGCACTCGCCCAGTGGCTTGCCGGAGACGACAGCAACTAGCCGTACGGCCCGAACCTAATCACCGTGATTAGGTTCGGGCCCTTGCGAGAGAGAGCGCGCATGACACCCGACGACGTACCCACGGAGATCACCCGTCGCGCACACGCGCTCCCCGGAATATCCCAGAACGCCTATGCCGCCGTGGTCGCGGACTGGGAATCGCTGCGCACGGGGAATGCGCTGCTGACTCTGAGTCCGGCCGCAATAGACGTACTGGACGACATGGCCGACACGTGGGCCGACAAGGATCGTCACGGCGAGTTGGTCAGCGAGCAAGGTTACGGCCCGAAGAAGATCGCGGCGTTCGATGAGCTACACAGGCTGATCACAGACGCATGGAAGCTCCGCGTGAACTTCGCAGACATTGAGGAGTCGAAGTGAGTCGAACCGCCGCAACCATCCTTGGCGTGGCACTCGTTGGCGCCGCGCTCACCGCGTGCGACCCGGGGCCGGCGTGCGCTGACTACGCGACAACTACGCATCTAGTCACGGCCGTTGGCGTGAACGGGAAGGTGACGACACATCTCGTGACCGACACCGTGTGCGTCCGGTACGAGGAAGCGGAGCCGAAGTGATCCTTGCCGTTCTCGTGGATCTCCCGGAGCGCAACACGCGAGTTCAGCGGGTCAAGTCAGTGTTCGATGACGCCTGTTGGGCGCTGGGCGTGGAGCCGGAGTTCGTGGATGTCACGTCGTACGACTGTCGCGCCGGAGCGGTCGAGACGGTTCCAACCGTGTTTGTCTACGACGACGCCGACCCTTACGGCGAACCGCTCGCGGAGCATCGGGGAGGCTTCACCGCTGAGGACATCACGGGGCTTCTCGAACGGGGCGCCGCTCTCGTCGCTTGACCTAATCACGTGATTACCTTAGATTCTTCCTTGTCAGAACGAACGGCAGCGAAGGGCAGGAATCATGTTCCGTCACCAGTGCGGCGAGTGCGGCAAGACCGACTACCGGCACATAACCGGGTCGCTCTACGGGTGCCCCGCCTGCAACAAGCGAGTAACCGCCGGGGACTTCGACCTTGAGGACGGCGAGAGCATCGCGACCGACGATGCCGGGTATCTCGTGATCCTGCTAGCCGCCTGAGCAACACCCCAAAACAGCACAAGCCCTCACCTAATCGCACAGATTGGGTGAGGGCTTTGCTGTTTGCTGACGCGTCCCCAGTGATCGTTAAGGGGTGGCGTCTGTCAGCCCCTGGGCGTAAAGTCAGTGACTCGTTCGGACGACTGTTCGAACGATGTGTACGGAAAGTACATAACTCCACCTGGGGGCGTACACGCCTGACGGCTTCTCCACCCTGAGTAGGGGGCCGCCCACACCCGACGGCGGAGTCGTTTTCGTCACGCAGCGTGCAACATAGAGATCCACGTTCCGACCTTTGGGGGGTCACATGCATTCCGCGCCGTTCACGCTCTCGCTGTCCGTCTGGGTGCCCACGGGTGAGCTGCGGAAGTGGTCACTGTGCCCAACCCTTGGGGGACTCATGTCCGAGGAACTGATCCAGTCATGCGAAGAGCTTCGACAGGTGCTGCGGGCGCAAGGGCGCCTGGTAGCAAAGCTTTTGAGCGCTCCCGGAGTCCCCCGATACGACGGCTTCCGGGTCGTGGGTCGGCGGAAAGATCGTGGCGCGCTGGTGGGTGCCGTGGAGTGGACGCGGAGCGCCGAGACGTGCGAACTCGTCTGGTACCCCGTGCTTTGGACTTCCTGTGAATACGACCACCCGGGTACCCCCGAACTCGTTGCGTGAGCGTTACAGAGTGTGGCCCCTCTCAGGTCGTTCGGTGTGTAAATATTCAAGTTGTAAGTAGTCCGGAAATAAACAAGATCATCGATCGGATAGCAGCATGGCGGGCATGACCACCACGGCAGTAGCAGCCGCAACTTCAGCAGTGTGCGCCTTCGGGCTAAGCGCGCTCGTATTCGCCGGAAGCTCCAACACGGCGTACGTGGGTTCGGGCAGTCCCGCCACCATCCCCGCCACCACTCCCGCTGACACCGCCACGGAGACGGCGACCGTACCCGTGGCTGCTGACGGAAGCCTTACCGCCGTGACTGCACCCCCGAAGAGCACCGCCAAGCACGCGAAGCCGTCCAGCGGGGCGGAGACGAAGAAGAAGAAGCCCACGTCCGCACCGAAGCACGCGAAGCCCACGGCAGGCAGCAAGGGCCTTGCCACGGACGCGGAAGGTGACGGCAAGATCCTTGACGACATCGGGGCCGCGCTCGCCCCTTCGCTCCCCCACGTGCCGGACGCGTACCTTCCCTTCCCGGACGACGCGAACAACCCCGGCATCGAAGCGGACGGCGAAGGAGTCGGAGCCGACGTTGACCCGACCGACCTGACCGACCCGAGCAACTGGGGCGACCCCACGTACAACGCTGACCCCGGCGCCGTGTGCAGCGCTGAACTCGCCGAGCGCCTGGGCGTGCCGCTCTCCGACTCGTGCGCGAGTGACGCCACCGCGTCCACTGAGCCGGCGGACACCTGGGATGCGGAAACCGTCGTTTCGCTCTTCTAGGTATCTCACTCCCTTAGGTGATCTTGAAAGAGGAACTACCAAAGGGAGTAAGCGAGTTGGACGCGAAGACGATCACAAGAACCCGGCGAGTGCTGACCGGCGGGCGGTGGTTCCTGATCATCGGGCTGGTCTTTTACTCCGCGATGACGACGACACCGTTCGTCGCGGGACACAGCGCGTGGTCGTGGTCCGGCTGGGTCCTGGGCCTCATCGTGGACGTGGCGTTCATCATGGCGCTGTCGGCTGAGTCCACGTTGGCGAAGTACGGCGTAACGGGGCTGGGGGCGTGGCCGGTCGCGTTCCGCTGGATCACGGGCCTTGCGTCCGTCTTCCTGAACACGTGGCTGTCCGTAGCTGCACGCGACTGGGTCGGGGTGGCGGTACACGTCATCGCGCCCGCGCTCGTGATGCTGCTCGCCGAAGTGGGGCCGCGCTACATGGCGGCACTCGCCGAAGTCGAGCGCGAAGCACCGTTCGCCCTGACCGCCGAGGAACGAGCGCAACACCCCGCGTTCAACGTTCAGGCGTTTGAAGAGCTGCTTGACGCCCAGCCGGACCCGATCGACGTAGCCCAGGACTTCGCGGCCGAGGAAGCCCCTCAGGGCCTCATCCGGCATGAGCGCATGCCCAACGCGGAAGCGAACAAGATCATTGAGGAAGGGTGGCGCCACAAGCTCGACCCGGTAGAAGTCGCCGCTGCTGCCGGTCGGCACCCCGCCACCGTTCGGAAGCGCTTCAAGCAGCTCGACGCGGAGCTAACCGTGTAGGGCGCTACCACATCCCCCGTGCTTCTCGCCAACTCGGCGCGGAGTACGGGGGTTTCTGCGTATGGTCGGCCCGTTCCTCGCTCGTGAACTCCGTGGGGCGGAACATCCGGAAGCCGCCGTGTGTGCCGGCAGATGACACGGTGGCACTTGCCCCCGGTACTGGCCTTCGCGGGCGGTACCGGGGGCTTTGTCGTACCCACACGCTACGATCACGGTTCCTGTACAGCGCAACCACTTTCGGGGGACCACCGTGCGCCGCTTCGCCATGCTCACCACCACCGCCGCAATAGCCGTTCTCGCCCTTGCCGGGTGCAGCGGGGAGGAAGCGGCCCCGAAGGCTGCTGAGGCGCCCAGCTCCGCCCCTGCCGTCTCGTCCATCCCCTCACCGGACGCGGGGCAGACAGCGGCGCTCATGGACGCACTGAAGGGCATCAAGCCGGAGCTTGCCGCCGACGAAGACCGCGCCGTGAACCGGTCCCGGAACGTGTGCAGCGATCTTCAGGCAGGGAAGGACTCCGCGACCGTCGCCGCGAACGCCAACTCGCGCTTCTCCGGTGGCACGGCCGGCGAACTCACGGACGCCCAGGGGCAGCAGATCGTAGACGCGGTGAAGGCAGCGTTCTGCGCGTAGCAGCAGACACACGTAGGGGACCCTCAGGCCACTCGCCCAAGGGTCCCCGATGTGCGCGTTCTGTCAGGGGCTGAACGTACCGTCCACGGCGGCAGCCACGAAAGCCGCCCACGGACCCGACGAAATAACCAGCGCGGGACCCGTGGGCGCCTTGCTGTCGCGGACCGGCACGGAGCCCATGAGGCCGTCCAGAACCTCAAGGCAGGACCCTCCCTGTGCGCCGCTGTACGACGACTTCCGCCACCCCGTCCGCGTGGACGAGTCAGCGATCCGGCGTTCTGTCATGATCTTCAAATTCCTTCGCTTGTGCCCTCAGTAGGGCGATCGACGCATGAAGGGGCTGGGCCTCACTCAGGGCAAGATCGTAAGCCCCTTGAATCTCCGTCACCATCGACGGCGAGTCATGAACTGTGCCTGTACGCATGCCTTCGGCGTACGCAACCGGCGGTTGGTCATCGAACCAAAGCAGGGTCACTTGCCCGTCTAGCAGCGGATGCGGCAGGGCCGCGAACAGCAGGACGTTGACCCTGATCCGGCCCGACTCAGCGAGACGCACGATGTGGTTCAACTGCTCAGCCATGACCGAGCGTCCACCGATGGGGCGCCGTATGACCGCCTCATCCAACAGCGCCCAGACTTCGGGCGCGAGCGGGTTTTCGAGAAGTTTTCCCCGTTCGAGTCGCGTTGCAACGTCCGTGCGCCGGTCCTCTTCGCTCCGCCGGGGGTAGCTCGACTCAATGACCGCCGTTGCGTACGCCTCAGTCTGGAGGATGCCAGGCACGTACGACGGGGCGAACTCGTGGATCTTGTCTGCCTGCTGCTCAAGTTCCAGCGCTTGTTCGAACCAGGTAGGAACGTCGCCGACCGGCTGACCGGGGCGGAACGTGGTCAGCACGTCGCCCGTGCCCAGTGCCCCATCAAGGGCCCGCGCGTCGTGTTCGGTCGGGTGCCGCCGGCCGCTTTCGTAGTTCGCAATCTGTGAGCGAGACAGGTACGACTTCGTCGCTAAGTCTTCCTGGCTCCACCCCTTCGCCTCCCGCGCCGCCTTCAACCAGGACCCGTAACCGTTGGCCATAGGTTAACTCCCCCTTGTGTCAAAGCACTTGACACAAGAATGCCAGTAGCCAACTTGCGCGCGAACCCCGTTATCTGTTTCCAAGCAAACGCTTCGGACGGACGGCGGTCCTGATGTTCGACAATGAGCTTGACCCTGCCCCCAGGCTGGGCTACCTCCCGGAAGCACCGGCCCCGGTTGACGAGTGCGCCACCTGCGCCGACATCACGTCGGAACGGGCTGACGCCAAGGATGACGGGTCGCGCCGGTCTGACTGCAACGTGAAGCTTCGGCGACACCTGAGGGAGGATCACCCGTGACAGAGCTACAGCGGCGCCGCACACGGCCGCTCCCGGACCCGGAGTTGGTTCGGGTCGAAGAGGCGCCGGTTGCCCCGCAGAGCCACCCTGAGGCCCCCTGGTGGGAGCTTGCGGGCGGAGTGCTGGGCGCGGATGGGCTCGTCACCATGCCGAAGTTCGCCATAGACGACCGGGCGTACGAGCTGGCCTACTCCGTCCCGGAACGCACACTGCCGTACTCCGCCCCGGGCCACTCGTGCAGCTACCTGTGGTGCTCGACCTGCAACGGGGGCGCGTGATGGCGACCGTCGAGAAGCCTCTCAGCCCCGGCGACCACGCATACCGAGTGTGGATCATCCACACCCAGCAGTGCCCCCGCTGCCGCAACAGTCTTCGTTGCGACACGACGCGCCGGCTGGGTCGGGCGTGGCGGGCGCTGCGGTAGCGACAAGACCCCCGTCCGGCTGTCTCTCCCGTGGGGGGTGGCGGCAGTCGGGCGGGTCTCACTCCCGGTAGGCGGTCGAACCTTCGTTCCCCCCGTTCCTGCCTACCGGGTTCCAAACGCCCGACCGGGTGCACTACGGACAGCGGCACCCGGTCGGGTCTCAAGAAAAGAGAGACGAAGTTGATCAACAGGGATGTCCCCTACCTGACTGAGGACTGGGTTCCGCCCACCACGGAACCTGAGCGGCAGAGTGACGCCCAGGACGAAGGCCCCGACGACCCGGCGGACGCCGCGTGAGCCCCGCACCGCGAAAAACGGCGGAGGAACGCCGGATCGCGCGGCAACACTTCATCAACCGTAGAGAGACCGTGGTGCGGGAGTACGACGCCGGTTTCTCCATGGTCGCCCTGTGCGCGCGGTGGGGGGTTTCGCGGGACTTCGTTTGTGCGCGACTGGACGAGTGGGGCGTCAAGCGACGCGACCGCAGCGCCTCCCGTAGGGCGAGCACCGCCCGTCTCAACCGTGGTGAGGCCGAGTCGGCCCCATAGACCCCCGTCCGACTGACCCCGTAGTCGGCGGGGACGGTTGCAGTCGGACGGGCCCCACTCCCGGTAGGCGGTTCACGCCCCCCGTCCCGCCTACCGGGTTCCAAGCCCCCTGTATCCGCAGGGTGTACAACCCCGTCCGGGCTGTTGAAACGGACAACCGCCCGGACGGGTAGCAAACGGCAAGTCGCAAGTCGCAAGTGCACGACGGTTCGGGGACAGTCCTCGGGCCGGATACCTAGGAGGTCAACGGTGACCCTCAAGGAAGCACTCAAGCGCACGGCCACCCTTCGGGGTGACGACGACGGACCCGACAACACCGATATCGAGGAAGGCGACGGCAACGGCGGTTCCGGCTCCCCGGGCCACTGACCGACGCAGGTGAAGTAGTGATTTCAGGGCGGGTCTCCGGTTCCGACCGGGGGCCCGCCCGCTTCTGGATAGGGTCTTTTCATGCCGTCAGAGATCAAGGGCACGTCCCGTCTCATCATCCGCAAGTTCCTGCATGACTGGCACAACTGGGAACACATGCTGCTGGTCTACGCCGCCCGGGGACACGAGGGAATGGGGCTTGTCGGCACGATGCCGGACCACGAAGGGCACGTGCCGGACCTTTGGTCTATCGCAGCGCGTCACTCGTCCCCCACATCGTCCGTTGAAGAGATTGGCCGTTGGTGCCTCAGCTCAGGCTGGGCGAGCACAAACGCCCCAGCCGACATGCGCCTAACGGTCGAAGAGTGCGACTGGACTTTTTCGGTGCGCAACACGCTGTCTGAGATCCGCCCCCATCAGTACGGGAACACTGCCTACGGATGGCGTGGCGGGTACTTCGGAACCGTCCACATCGAGAACGCCGACGTTGTTGCCCAGGCACACGCGTTGATGCGCACCTAAAACCCCCTGTGGCGGGTACGCCGCAACCCGGCTACAGGGTGACAAGAGCCCCGTTCGTACCGCTCCCCCCGGGCGTGCGAGCGGGGCTCTTCCTGGTCACGGGTACTTGCCTTTGGATAGTCACCCAGATCACCCACGACCACGCACCGAACGCGAGCAGGAACCAGGAGACGGGACGGCTGAGCTTCATGGACCCAGTATCGCCGCCCGGCACTCCCTCCCCCGCCGGGGGTGCCCCTCCCCCGGCGGACCGGACGACCGACCGGACGACGGACCGGACGACCGACCGGACGACGGCCCGGACGACCGACCGCGGGGCGTCTCGTTCCTGGCGATTCGTCGGGAACGGCGGCCCCGGCCGGGCCGGTGCCGGGGGTGGGCTGTCCTGGCGGTGCGCACGGCGGGTCAGGGGCTCCGGGTCCCCATTCACACGAACGCCCTGTACGTTTCCGACCGTGCCTGCTCTGAAAAAGACCGCGCTGACGGTCATCTGCGCCACCTTGATGTCCACTTTTGTGCTGGGTCCGGTGGCCTTCGCCGCGGACAAGGACAAGGACGACGACAAGCAGCCGAGGCCCACCCTGCCGATGTCGAGCATCGGCGGGCCGCAGCTCGCGAAGGAGGGCACCCAGGTGAACCTGGGGCCCGGCGCCCCGGTGCTGCCCGCGGAGCTGACCGGCCGCTCCTGGATCGTGGCGGACGCCGAGAGCGGGGACGTCCTCGCGGCGCACAACGCCCACTGGCGGCTGCCTCCCGCGTCCACGCTGAAGATGCTCTTCGCGGACACCGTCCTCCCGGCTCTCCAGCCCTCGACGCTGACCCACAAGGTGACCGACGCCGAACTGGCCGACCTCGGTGACGGCAGCAGCCTGGTGGGCGTCAAGGAGGACCAGACCTACACGGTCCACGACCTCTGGCTCGGCGTCTTCCTGCGCTCCGGCAACGACGCGGTGCACGTCCTCGCCTCGATGTACGGCGGTCGACAGGACGGCGGCGGTTCGACCGGCGGGGAGAACGGCGCCGAGGAGCCCGGCGGCGAGGAGGCCGCCGTCGCGAAGACCGTGGCCGCGATGCAGCAGCACGCCGACGAGCTCCAGGCCCTCGACACCACCGTGGTCACGCCGGACGGCTACGACGCCCCGAACCAGGTGTCCAGCGCGTACGACCTCACGCTCTTCGCCCGCAGCGGGATGCAGAAGAAGGACTTCCGCGAGTACGCGGCGACCGCCACGGCCGACTTCCCTGGCGAGGAGAAGGACGGCAAGCGCGAGTCCTTCGAGATCCAGAACACCAACCGGCTGCTCACCGGGGACGTCGGCATCGACCCGTACAAGGGCATCGCGGGCGTCAAGAACGGCTACACCACCCACGCGGGCAACACCTTCACCGGAATCGCCGAGCGCGACGGCCGGGTGCTGCTGGTCACCGTCATGAACCCGTCGTCCGACGCGGGCCACGCGGTCTACAAGGAGGCGGCCTCGCTGCTGGACTGGGGCTTCGCGGCGAGCGGCAAGGTGACGCCGGTCGGCGAACTGGTGGCGCCGAAGTCGGCGGACACCGGCAGCGGTACGGACTCCGGATCGGACACCGGCACCAGTACGGGCAAGGGACCGCAGGCGGCCGCCGGGGCGAAGCCGCAGCAGACCGCGGCGAAATCGGCCGCCGCCGACGCGCCGTCCGGCGGTGTCGGCATCGCCCTGGCCGTGGTCGGCGGGGTCCTGGTGGCGCTCGCGGCGGGCGTGTTGCTGGTCAACCGGCGCTGGCCGCTGCCGGACCTGGTCCGGCGTCGCCCCCGTCCGTAGCGGGCTCACCCTTCTTCTCCTCCGCCTTCCCCTCCTCGGCCTTCTCCTCCTTGCTGCCGGTGGCGGTCCAGGCGGCGCAGACCAGCAGCAGCTTGGCGGTGAGGTTGATCCACAGGAGCAGGGCGATGGGCACGCCGAAGGCGCCGTACATGCTCTTGGACGCGACGCCGCTCATGTAGCTGCCGAGCAGCAGTTTGAGGAGTTCAAAGCCGACCGCGCCGACCAGGCAGGCCACCACCAGCCGGCGGCGCGGCGGCTCCACTCCGGGCAGCAGGGTCAGCAGGTAGAGCAGCAGCAGGAAGTTGGCCACCACCGCGACCGCGATGGCGGCGGCCTGGAGCAGGACGCCGCCCGCGCCGTCCTCGGGGATGCCGATCCGGTCGGCGGTCCAGCCGACCGCGGTGGAGCCGACGGTGGAGAGGACGAGGGTCAGCAGAGCGGCGCCGCCGAGGCCCACCAGCAGCCCGGCGTCCTTGAGCTTGCGGACGACCGGGTTGCCGTCGTCCTGGTCGTCGATGCCCCAGACCGCGCGCAGGCAGTCGCGGAGCGAGCCGACCCAGCCGACGCCGGTGAAGAGCAGCAGCGCCCCGGCGACGACCCCGACCGTGCCGGCGTGCGCGACGAGGTTGTCGATGCCGAGCTGGTCGGAGATGCCGGGCACCTGCTCGGCGGTCTTCTGTTCGATCGTGTCGAGTTGGTCGTCGGTGAGGAGCGCGGCGCCGACGGCGGCGCCGACCGCGATCAGCGGGAAGAGCGCGAGGAAGCTGATGAAGGTGATGGCCGCCGCGAGCCTCGCCCAGTGGACCCGCTCCAGAGTCTCGTAGGAGCGCCAGGCGTGCGTCTCCATCAGGCGGGCGAGCAGCGGGCCGACCACGGGGAGTCTCTTCAGCCAGTCCATGACGTACGCGTACCCTCCGGGCCCCCGAAAACCTGCGGACGGGACGCACACTTCCGTGCGGCGGGAGAAGTTCGACGCCCGCGCGGGCTGACACTCGCTCCACCACCCGTTCCGGTGAGTCCTGTAACAAATGCCCCAAAGAGGTTTTCTCGGGCGATACGGTCATCCGCATGTCCGTCGACACGGTGTCCTTGAGCGGCTCCGGCCGCACCGCCCCGACCACCGCCGTACGGTTCTGTCCGCGTACGTACGAGGAGGCGGCCGACGTCGTGCGCGGGCGCGGGCCCCGGGGTGCGATCGCCCGGGGGCTCGGGCGGTCGCCGGGGGACGCCGCGCAGAACGCCGGCGGCTCCGTCCTCGACATGGGCGCGCTGGACCGGGTCCGCTCCTTCGACGCGGTCACCGGCACCGTGGTCTGCGACGCCGGTACGCGGCTGGACCGGCTGGCCGAAACCCTGCGCCCGTCCGGCTGGTACCTCCCGGTGGTGCCCGGCGACCGCCGGATCACGGTGGGCGGGGCCATCGGCTCCGACGTGCACGGCCACGACCACCGCACGGCCGGGTCCTTCACCCGGCACGTGACGTCGATGGAGCTGCTGACGGCGGACGGCTCGGTCGTCACGGTGCTGCCGGGCACCCCGCTCTTCGACGCCACCGCGGGCGGCCTCGGGCTGACCGGGATCGTCCTCGCCGCCACCCTGCGCTGCCGCCGGATCGCCACCTCGCTGATCGCCGTGGACACCGAACGGGCGGCGGACCTCGACGACCTGCTCGCCCGGATGGCGGGGAACGCCACCCGCCCGCCGTACGAGAGCGCCTGGATCGACCTGATGGCGCGCGGGCGGGCCACCGGCCGCTCGGTGCTGGTGCGGGGCGCGCACGCACCGCTCGCCGCGCTGCCGGCCCGCGACCGGCGGGCTCCGCTCGGCGCGCCCGCGCTGCTGCCGCCGCTGCCGCCCGTGCCCGCCTTCGCGCCGACCGGTCTGCTCGGCCGCACCGCGGTGGGGCTGGTCAACGAGGTGCGCCACCGCGCGGCGCCCCGCGCCCGTACCGGGGTGCTGCGGAGCTTCGACGCCTTCTTCCGCTCCCCCGAGGCGCTGCCCCGGATGCCCGCGCCCGCCGGGCGGGGCGGTTTCGTGCGCTACCAGTTCACGGTCGGCCCCGGCCACGAGGAGACCCTGCGCCGGGTGGTGCGCCGGCTCTCCACCCGGGCCTGCCCGTCCTCGGTCGCGGTGCTGGAACGGTTGGGGGCCGGCGGGCCCGGCTGGCTGTCGTTCCCGGCGCCCGGCTGGTCCCTCGCCGTGGACGTACCCGCCGGACAGCCGGGCATCGGCCGCTTCCTGGACGGGCTGGACGACGAGGTCGCCGCCGCCGGGGGCCGGGTCGGCCTGGCCCGCGACTCCCGGCTGCGACCGGAGCTGCTCACCGCGATGTACCCGCGGGTGGCGGAGTTCCGCGCGCTGCGGGCCGACACCGACCCGACCGGCGCGTTCCGCTCCGACCTCGCGCGTCGGCTCGGGCTCTGAGACACCCGCCCGTCGGGCTCCGAGACACCCGCCCGTCCCCGTCCCTTCCCGACCAGCCAGGAGTGTTCCCGTGAAGGACGCCTTCGGTGCCCCGCAGTCCCTGCTCGTACTCGGCGGCACCTCGGAGATCGGGCTGGCCACCGCCCGCCGGCTGATCGCCCTGCGCACCCGTACGGTCCGGCTGGCCGGGCGCCCGTCGGCCGCGCTGGAGGCGGCGGCGGACGAGCTGCGCGGGCTGGGCGCCCAGGTCTCCACGGTGGAGTTCGACGCGCTGGCCCCGGAGTCGCACGCCCCGGGTCTCGGCAAGGTGTTCGCCGAGGGGGACGTGGACATGGTGCTGCTGGCCTTCGGCATCGCGGGCGACCAGGCGCGCGACGAGGAGGACCCGGCCGCCGCCGCGCTGGTCGCACGTACCAACTACGCGGGAGCGGTCTCCGCCGGCCTGGTGTGCGCGGGGGCGCTCCAGGCGCAGGGCCACGGGTCGCTGGTGGTGCTCTCCTCGGTCGCCGCCGAACGCGCCCGGCGCGAGGACTTCATCTACGGCTCCAGCAAGGCGGGCCTGGACGTCTTCGCGCAGGGGCTCGGTGACGCGCTGCAGGGCAGCGGGGTACAGGTGCTGGTGGTGCGGCCCGGGTTCGTGCGTACCGCCCGTACGGCCGGGCAGCAGGAGCCGCCGCTGGCCACCACCCCGGAGGAGGTCGCCGAGGCGATCGTCACGGGGGTGCGGCGGGGCTCGGAGACGGTCTGGGTGCCGGGCGGGCTGCGGGTGGTGATGGCGGCGCTGCGCCATGTCCCCCGCCCGCTCTTCCGCCGGCTCCCCGCCGGGCTGTGAGGGCCCGGGGGCCGGTCAGTAGCCCTGTCTGCGGGACCAGGAGAGCATACGGGCCGCGCCGACGAGGAAGGTCGCCGACCAGGTCACCACGAAGGCGACCACCACCCAGAGGTTTCCGGTGATCATGCCGGCGCCCAGCAAGACGAACGAGACGACGGCCAGCACGGCGAACGTCCGGCGGGACCTGATCAGCCGGCCGAAACGACCGGGGCGGTACGGGGCGCGGGTGCCCGGGATCCCGGTGCGTCCCCCGGGCGCGTCCGCGGCGGACGGTGCGCCCAGCGGTTCGCGGTGGGCGTTCCCGGCGTCTTCGCCGGGGACGCCCCCGCGGGGGCTCCCTCGGCCGGGGGCGGTGCCGGGGCCCTCCCCCGGCGCCTTCTTCAGGAGGTCGCGCTCGCCTCCCGCGCCGCGCCCGCCTCCCCCCTCGTGTTCGCCTTCGACGTCGCGCCCGAACTGGACGGCGGGATCGTCGGGGAAGTCCCGCGCGAGCGAGGCTTCCAGTTGCGCCAGTATCTGGCGTTCACGGCTGGAGAGCGGGACCACGCGGACCACCTCCGCGACAGTGACGAATGACGGAACGGCGGCCGGGCCGTCGCTCCTCCCTGTGCAAAAATTTTCCCACTCGAACGGCCCACTGTCCCTCCGGCGCCGGAGGCCCCAGGTCAGGACGGCTCGGGGCGGGCCGTGGAGGTCAGGACAGGCCGTGGAACGAGGGCTCGTCGGCGGAGAACCCGCTCTGGACGGGTACGGCGGGCGTGCCGCCGCCCGCGCCGAACGGAAATTCGTTGATCTTGCGCCAGACGCTGTCGGCGCCCTGTTCGTACAGCGCGAAGGAGGCGCAGGTCCAGGCCGCCTCGTACTCCGCGAGCTCCTCGTAGGCCCGGTCCATCGCCGCCTCGTCGATGGCGTGCGCGACGGTGACGTGCGGGTGGTACGGGAACTGGAGCTCCCGGGTCAGCGGTCCGGAGGCGTCCCGGACCCGCTTCTGGAGCCACGCGCAGGAGGAGGCGCCTTCGACGACCCGGACGTAGACGACGGGCGAGAGCGGGCGGAAGGTCCCGGTCCCGCACAGCCGCATCGGGAAGGGCCGGCAGTCGGCGGCGATCCGGGCGAGGTGCGCCTCGGCGGCCGGCACCTCGTCCGACTTCGCCTCGGTCGGCGGCAGCAGGGTGACGTGGGTGGGGATGCCGTGCGCGGCCGGGTCCCCGAAGCCGGCACGTCGCTGCTGGAGCAGGGTGCCGAAGGGCTCCGGGACCGCGATCGAAACGCCGAGCGTTACGGTCCCCACGTCGTTCTCCTCTGTCGTCGATCGATGGTGCTCGATGACCGCGCGCGCCGGGCGCCGCGGCACCGGCGGTCGCACGGGGCCGTCGGCGCAAGTGTGCCGCGCGTCCCCGTGCTCCCGCCAGGGTCCTTCGACTCAGTGCTTGGCGGGCAGGAGGCCCATCCGGTCGTACGCCTGCGCCAGCGTCTCCGCGGCGACCGTCCTGGCCTTCTCCGCGCCCTTGGCCAGCAAGGAGTCCAGCGTCTCCGGGTCGTCCAGGTACTCCTGCGTGCGGGTACGGAACGGCGTGACGAACTCCACCATGACTTCGGCGAGATCCGTCTTCAGCGCGCCGTACATCTGGCCCTCGTACTTCTGCTCCAGCGCCTCGACGGTGGTGCCGGTGAGGGTGGAGTAGATGGTCAGGAGGTTGCTGACGCCCGGCTTGTTCCCGACGTCGTACCGGATCACCGTGTCGGTGTCGGTGACGGCGCTCTTCACCTTCTTGGCCGTGGTCTTCGGGTCGTCCAGGAGGTTGATGAGGCCCTTCGGCGTGGACGCCGACTTGCTCATCTTGATCGACGGGTCCTGGAGGTCGAAGATCTTCGCCGTCTCCTTGAGGATGTACGGCGCCGGGACGGTGAAGGTGTCGCCGAAGCGGCCGTTGAAGCGCTCGGCGAGGTCACGGGTGAGCTCGATGTGCTGGCGCTGGTCCTCACCGACCGGGACCTGGTTGGCCTGGTAGAGCAGGATGTCCGCGACCTGGAGCACCGGGTAGGTGAAGAGGCCCACGGTGGCCCGGTCGGCGCCCTGCTTGGCCGCCTTGTCCTTGAACTGGGTCATCCGGGAGGCCTCGCCGAACCCGGTCAGGCAGTTCATCAGCCAGCCGAGCTGCGCGTGCTCGGGGACGTGGCTCTGCACGAAGAGCGTGCACCGCTCGGGGTCGAGACCGGCGGCCAGCAGCTGGGCCGCGGCGAGGCGGGTGTTGGCCCGCAGCTCCTTCGGGTCCTGCGGCACGGTGATCGCGTGCAGGTCCACCACCATGTAGAAGGCGTCGTGGGACTCCTGCAGCGCCACCCACTGGCGCACCGCGCCCAGGTAGTTGCCGAGGTGGAACGAGCCTGCGGTGGGCTGGATTCCGGAGAGCACGCGAGGTCGGTCAGAGGCCATGTGCCCATTGTCTCAGGTGCGCAACCGATCCCGGGCAGCCGGTACTCGGAATCCCGGACGGCCTCCCGGGCGGCCCTGCTCAGCGGTGTACGTGCCCGGCGGGACGGGCGGTGAGAGGAGGAACACGTTGCCGGGGGCGGCCCGGGCGTGCGGGGCGCGGCGGCCACGCCGGTGCCGCGCGGGTTTCCCGGGTGGCGGCGCGACGGAACGATACAAAGTGGGCGGGACCCGCCCGCAGCCCTCGACCGGGGCGCGACCCGCCCGGTCCGCATCGCGTCCACCCGCGCCGCACGACGAACGGAGACCCCGTGTCGACCACGGAGAACACCCTCGCCTCCACCGAGGCCCACAGCGCGCACAACTACCACCCGCTGCCCGTCGTCGTCGCGACGGCGGACGGGGCCTGGATGACCGACGTGGAGGGGCGCCGCTACCTCGACCTGCTGGCCGGGTACTCGGCGCTCAATTTCGGCCACCGCAACCGTCGGCTGATCGACGCGGCGAAGGCGCAGCTGGACCGGGTGACGCTCACCTCGCGGGCGTTCCACCACGACCGCTTCGCCGCGTTCTGCACCGAGCTCGCCGAGTTGTGCGGCATGGAGATGGTGCTGCCGATGAACACCGGTGCCGAGGCGGTGGAGACCGCGGTGAAGACCGTGCGTAAGTGGGGGTACACCGTCAAGGGCGTCCCGGACGGCGTGGCCAAGATCATCGTGGCGGCGGACAACTTCCACGGCCGGACCACCACGATCGTCAGCTTCTCCACGGACCCGGAGGCGCGTGCCGACTACGGGCCGTACACCCCCGGGTTCGAGATCGTGCCGTACGGCGACCTCACCGCGATGCGCGACGCGATGACGGAGAACACCGTGGCGGTGCTGCTGGAGCCGATCCAGGGCGAGGCGGGGGTGCTGGTGCCGCCGCCCGGCTATCTCGCCGGGGTCCGTGAGCTGACCCGCGAGCGGAACGTGCTCTTCGTCGCGGACGAGATCCAGTCGGGCCTGGGCCGCACCGGGCGGACCTTCGCCTGCGAGCACGAGGGCGTGGTGCCGGACATGTACGTCCTGGGCAAGGCGCTCGGCGGCGGGGTGGTGCCGGTGTCGGCGGTGGTGTCCTCGGCGGCGGTGCTGGGGGTGTTCCGGCCCGGCGAGCACGGTTCGACGTTCGGCGGCAACCCGCTGGCCTGCGCGGTGGCGCTGGAGGTGCTCGCGATGCTGCGGACCGGCGAATACCAGGCGCGGGCCGCGGAGTCGGGCGCCCATCTCCACCGCGAGCTGAACCGGCTGGTGGGCGGCGGCGCGGTGGAGGCGGTGCGCGGCCGGGGGCTGTGGGCGGGGGTGGACGTCGCCCCGGCGCTGGGCTCCGGGCGGGAGATCTCGGAGCGGCTGATGGAGCGGGGCGTGCTGGTGAAGGACACCCACGGCTCCACGATCCGGATCGCGCCGCCGCTGGTGATCGAGCGCGAGGACCTGGACTGGGGGCTGGACCGGCTCCGCGCGGTGCTGAGCGGGAAGTAGGGCTCCCGGCACCGCCGCCCGGAAGCGGCGGTGCCGGAGCGCGGTCAGCCGGTGGAGCAGGCGCGTCCGCCGAGCTTGAACACGGCCGGGTCGGGTCCGGTGGCCGTTCCCCTGGTGTTGAACCCGAAGTCGGCGGTCGCGCCCGGGGCGAGGGCGCGGTTCCAGTCCAGCGGTTTCGCCGTGACCGTACGGCCGCTCTGGGCGAGGTCCGCGCTCCAGGTCTGGCCGATCCGCTGTCCGCCCGGGAAGAGCCAGGTCAGCTGCCAGGCGGGGAGCGGGGCGGTGCCGGTGTTGCGGACCCGCACGGTGACGGTGGAGCCGCCGGACCAGGCGTGCGAGGCGTAGGAGACCCGGCAGACGCGGTCGGTGCGGTCGGCCGCCGCACGTCCGTCGCCCGCGTCGTCCAGGTAGGAGGCGACGTAGGCGAGCGGGGCGTTCCAGTTGATGGCGACCTCGTTGGTGGCCCAGGAGCCGTTGTCGTCGAGGTAGCACATGGCCGGGGCGCAGCCGCCGAGCTTCTCGGCCGCCGCCGGGTCACCGGCCGCGACGGCGGTCAGGTTGGGGCCGCCCGCGACGGAGCCGGGGGGCGGGTGGGGCAGGTCGGGGTTGCTCTGGTGGGCCCAGAAGCGGTGGTGCTGGTTCTCGGAGTACCGCTCGCCGTAGCCGGTGACGTACGACCGGTTCAGCGGGTTGCGGCCGAAGAGGTAGTCGGCGCCGCGCAACACGGCGTCCTGGTAGACGGCTTGGCCGGTGAGGTCGTGGGCGACGGCCAGCACCACCATGTTGTTGAGCACCTGGCTGTTGGAGCCCCAGACGTAGTCCTCGCCGGCCGGGGAGTAGGGCAGCCCGTAGAGCTCGGCGCGCGACTGGGCGGCGTAGCGGTCCGCACCGGCGGTCACCACCGCGCGCACGCCGGCGAGTTGGGTGGCGGTGAGGTCGTTGGGGACGGTGGCGAGAGTGAGGACACCGAGTCCCGCGGTGGAGCCCCAGGAGATACCGCCTCCGACGCTGAAGATCTTGTCGGCGTCGCCGTGCAGCGGCGAGGCGAGCAGCGCGGTGCGGTAGGCCGACTCCCCGGTGGTGGTGAAGAGTTCGGCGGCGGCCCAGTAGAACTCGTCGGTCACGTCGTTGTCGCTGTACGTCCCGCCGCCGGTGCCGTCCGCCGGGTCGGCGTAGACGGCGGGGTGGGCCACGGCGGCCTTCCAGGCGGTGGTGGCCGCCCGCAGGCAGCGGTCGGCGAACTCCTGGTCGTACGGGGCGAAGAGCCGGGCGCACTGGGCGCCGGTCGCGGCGAGGTTGAGGGTCGCGGCGGTCGACGGGGCGTGCAACTGGCGCGGCTGGGGGTCCTGGTCGGGGCGGGTGGGGATGCCGGTCCAGGCGGCGTCGTGCACCTTGTGGTGGACCATGCCCGCGAGCGGCTCGCCCGCCGGTACCTGCATGCGCAGCAGGAAGTCCAGCTCCCAGCGGGCCTCGTCGAGGATGTCGGGCACGTCGTTGCCGCGTTCCGGGACGCGGAGGGTGCCGTCGGCGAGTTGGGCGCCCTCGGCGTCGGCGGCGGTCAGGGTCCGCTCGTACGTGTCCATCAACTGGGCCACCGCGATACCGCCGTTGACCACGTACTTGCCGTGGTCGCCGGCGTCGTACCAGCCGCCCGGGACGTCGAGGCGGTAGTCGCAGACGCCGGGGACGCAGGGCACGTCGGTGTCGCCCTGGTTGGGGGCCGTACCGGCGTGTCCGGCGGGGCGCGCGTACTCCTCGCCGACGAGGTCCGCCTCGATCGGGATGCCGCTGCGGTTGTGGTAGAAGTACGCCAGCGCGTCGGAGCGGAGGCCGTCGTAGAGGTCCGCGCGTACCGAGAAGGGCTCGCTGACCTGCCCGTCGACGTCCACGGTGTAGCCGTCGCCGACGGTGGTGAGGGCGCTGAAGTCGAAGGTGTGGACGCGCTGGTGGGAGGTCGGGTCCTCGCCGCCGGGGACGGTCGCGCCGGTGGCGGCGGTGGTTCCGTCGGCGGTCTTCACCGTCCAGGTCAGCGGGTCGTCGGCGTCCGTCACCACGGTGCCGGCCTTGGTGCCGTGCGGGAGGTAGCCGACCTGGTTGACGCGGACCGGCGAGCCGGTGTCGGGGACGTACACGGGCGGTTCGGCGCCGCCGCGCAGGGACACGTCGTCGAAGCAGAAGGTGGTGGCCCGCTCGCCGCCGCCGATCTGGAGCGCGACCTGGGCGCTCGGCCGGTCGGCCGTGGCGGTGAACGCGTGGGTGACCGTGACCGGTTCGGCGCCGACCGGGTCGGCGGTGGCGAGCTCGGTGGTCCAGGGCTCGACGGCCTCCTGGACGCGGGTCTGCACGGTCAGCGGCGCGGTGGAGGTCGCGGTGTAGCTCAGCAGGTATGTCTCCCCCGCCACGAGCGGCACGTCGTTCTGGCCGACGATGACGTCCCAGGCGTTGGCGGTGCCGGCCGGGACGTCGGCGCACAGGCGGCCGTCGACGACCGTCCCGGAGGTGTTCGCCGTCCACCACCAGGGCGCGGTACCGGCGGAGAAGTCGCCGTTGGTGATCTGCTCGGCGCCCTCGGCGGGCGCGGGCTCGTCGGCGGCGGCAGCGCCGGGGGCGGCGAGGCCCACCGCGAGCAGGGCCGCGACGGCCGCAGCGACGGACAGGCGCGAGGCGGACCGGGCGCGGGGGCGCGGCGGGAGAAGGCGCGGGGTACGGAGGCGCGGGGGCGGGGCGTTCACCGGGACACCTTTCGTCATGCGTCGGCGGGGTGCGGATACGTGTACGGGGCGCGCGGAGGGAACCGGGATGGGAGCGCTCCCACGAACGCGGCCCATTGTGGAGCCGGGCGGCCATGTTTCGCCAGGGTCATGACAGGACCAAGTCGCCGGTGGCGCGTATCCGCCCCCTCGGGCACGGGGTCGCTCCGGCGGGGCGGGCCGTGGGCGTCGCGCTGCCGGACCCCGGCGCGATCATGGTGGGCGCGCGGGCAGACCGTGTCGGAGCCGGTGGTGAGGGGCGCGTCGGGTACGCCGGCGCCCCTCACCGCCGGGCCCGCGCGCCGCGCTCGCGCGAGCCGACCGCATACCGGTCAACCTGCCTCCCGGTTTTCATCCCCCCGCTCCCGACCGGTGGTCCGGCCGTTCGGAGCGGCCCCCGCGACGACGCTGGTAGGGCCCGGACGCATGCACCCGGACGCCCCCGGTGCAGGCCGGTCCCGGTTTCCATACCAACCGGCCCGTTTCTGCCTCACTCTAGGGGTGCCGGGACGCCCACCAGGCGTCCCGAGGAGCACCACCAGGGTGCGGAGAGGACGAGAAGAGTGAACGCCAAGAGAAGCGAACCCACGGTCGGGGCGCTGGTGGTGGACGCGACGAGGCCAGGCCTGATCGGCGAGTTCCGGAGCGTCGCGGGCGCCTTCTGGCAGCTGCGGCCGGTGTCCGGAGGGGTCGAGTGGCAGGCCGATCCGGCGCAGGTCCGGTTCGCGGACCCCGCTGAACGGCTGCGCGCCGAGAACGCGCGGTGCAACGCGCGGAGCCGGGGCGAACGGCTGTGACCGCGAGGGCACGGGCCCACCCCTCATGGGCCCGCGCCCCGCGGCACATGGGTCCGCGCCCCGCGACTCAGGGGTCCTCGAACGGCGCCGGCCTGGCCGGGAACGCGCCGCTCGCCCGCGCGCACGCGCACGCGCACGCTCACGCCCACCACGGTCGCCTCCCGGGCGGAGAGGCAGAACGCTCACCGGCACGGGGTGCTCTCCTGGATGCAACATCCTCGTTCCCTCCAGGAACCCGCGCTTGCCACGCTAAGTTCCTGCCGGTCCCGATAGCGAGCCCGGAGAGGCGGACAGGCAATGGAGCGTACGGAGTTACTGCCCCCCACGGATGTGTGGCTGCTGGTACGGGAGCTTCCCGTACCGCTGCAAGGCGCGACGCAGCGGCTGTCGGACGCCCTCGCGGCGCTCCACGGACCGAAGTTCGCGGTCTGGCACACCAACGAGTTCGTGTTCGGCGTCCAGCAGGGCCGGTTGTTCCTGCGGACCCTCGGCGGCGCGGAGGTCCCCGCCCCGAAGGTCGTCCTCGTACGCCAGACCCCCGGCTCCATGCACTACGACCGCGAGGTGACCCTGCTACGGCACCTGGAACGCATGGGGGCCACCCTCGTCAACCCGCTGGCGGCGCATCTCCGCTGCCGCAACAAGGTATGGCAGATGCAGGAGTTGGCCCTGGCCGGGCTTCCGGTGCCCGACACCCTCTCGTACGGAACGGCGCCGCTGGAAGGCGTGGTCCGCACCACCGGCCTCGACACCCCGTGCGTGGTCAAGTCGGTCACCGGCCACAAGGGCAAGCAGGTGTTCCTCGCCCCCGACACCCACCTGCTGCGGGGCGTCGCGGGCGCCCTGGCGCAGGAGACCCCGCATCTCTTCCAGGAGTACGTGTCCCACTCGCACGGCCGGGACCTGCGCCTGATCGTGGTCGACGGCGAGACCGTGGGCGCCGCCGTGCGGACCTCCCGCAACGGCGGCCTCGCCTCGAACATCGGCCAGGGCGGCTCGGCCACCGCGTGCCTCGGCGCATACCCGGAGGCGGAGGCGCTGGCCGTACGGGCGGCCGGGGCGATGGGGCTCGCCATCGCCGGGGTGGACCTCCTCTTCGCCTCCGAGGACACCTTCACCGTCTGCGAGGTCAACGCCGTGCCCGGCTGGCGCCCGGAGATGACGGAGGTCGCGCCCGCCATCACCGCCTGCGTCGACCGCCACCTGAAGGCGGCCGACAAGGCCTGAGAGGGCTGAGGGAGCTGAAGGGCCTGAGGGAGCCGTGGGGGATGTGGAGGCCGGGGAGGAGCCGGAGCGAGGTGCCCGACGACGCGGCTTCGGTCGCCGCCGAGACGGAAGGGGGACCGTGTGGAGTGGCGACGAGCAACCCGCCTTCGCCCGCGCGCGAAGGAGAATGACGTGAAAACTCTCACGCCGCGCCTCTCAACACCCTATTTTCACAGGGTAGTTCGTCATGGAGGCGTAAATGTCGGAGACCAGCCCACCCCCCGTTCCCCCGGCCCCCGAGCCCGGCGGGCCACTGGAGGTATGGGGCCAGATCCTTTCGGCCGCGTCCGAAACTCTCTCCAGCATCGCCGAGGGCCTGAAGGTCGAGCCGGTGTTGCTCGCCGGATTCGCGACCACGTTCCTCATCTGGCTGTCGGGCCTCGCGTTCGGCGGGACCTTCCTCGTCGTCGTGTCCTTGCTGTTGGGTGCGTACCTGCTTTCCCTGGTGGCGCTCTTCGTGCTGCGCCGCACCGGCAACCCGCGTCCCGGACGGGCTCCGGACGACCGGCGGGTGCGCGTGCGGCGGTCGCGACGGGTGGACGTGCCCCAGTTCGGCACCTGGCGGGGGAACTCGCGGGTGGACGTGCACCGCAGCGAGGACGTGAGCATCGGCGGAGATCCGGTCCGGGCCGCCGCCCCCGCTGCGCCACCCGCGCCGCCCGCGGCAGCCGTGTCGCCCGCGTCGCAGGACGGCGCGCCGGCCGAGCCGCAGCGGGCCACCTCCCGCAAGCCGTATACGCCCACGCTCGCCCGTGCCCGGGACACCGTGCTGAGCGCCGCACGGGCCGGTGGTGTGGGAAGCGGTGTGCGCTTCGACGTCGTCGCCGACAGCGGCTGCGGCAAGACCCTGCTGTTGGAGGAGATCGCCGCCGGGCTGAAGGAGGACGGGCGCCTCGTCCTGTTCGTCACGGCCGGCGCCCCCCAGTACGGGGAGGGCGGGGCCTCGGAGTCCAACGGGCGGGAGATGGCGGAGTACGCCGCCTGCCGCCAGATCATCGACGCGGTCGCCGCCGACGTACACCGGGCGTACGCCCCGGACGGTGGCGCGGCTCCCCTTCTCGACCCCACGGAAGGGCGGGAGTTGGAGGCCGCGATCCTTGCGACACGGGACGTCTGGCACTCGGGGGAACCGTCGGCCGGGGCGAATGTCGCCATCGAGATCAGCCACTCCAGCGGCGTGAGCGTCGGCCGCATCGGGGAGGCGGTCGCGGGAGCGCTCCCCCGCGAGCCTGTGCTGTCCCGGCTCGCCGAGATGCAGCTGCGGCTGACGCGGGTGCTGGACGAGGCCGCCCGGTCCCGTCCGACGGCCCTGCTCGTGGACGATGTGCACACCTCGGCGGGAACGCCCGTCGAGCACTGGCTGATGGCCGTGCTGCGGGGGATGTCCACCGCCGTGGTCGTCCACGCGGGACGCCCTGTGTCCGGCGGACGTGAGCGTCTGTCGCAGCCCGGAGTGCGGCGACTCGGACTGGGTCTGCTGCCCCACGACGAGACCACCGCCTTCGTGAAGGACCGTCTGGCCGAGGCCGGATGGCGACGGGCCGAGTCCGCCTCGGCGGCCGACGAGATCGCCGTACTCACCCGGGGGCACCCGATCGGTGTGGCGACCTGCAGCGCCATCGTCCGCGACTCCCTGCCTCCGAACGCATCGGCGGACGAGGTCCGCTCGCTGTTGCTCGGTGGCACCGGGCACTGGGACGACGACGGCGCCTTCGAGGCGGTACGCACCTACGTCGACGACTTCGCCGCACGCGTCGTGGGGCGCGCGGTCCCGCTCTTCGACCTGCTCGTGGTGCTCCGCCGCTGCACCGCCACCATCCTCACCGCCGTCCTCCACGAGACCGAGGGAGTCACCGAGAGGCAGGCGTCCCAGCTCTACGACTGGCTGACACGCTGTACCTTCGTCACCCCCTTCGACGACGACGAGAACGAGGGATGGCGGCTGCACGACTATCTGCGCGAGAACCTCGACCGGCGGTTCCGGCGCACCCGGCCGACGGCCAACGCCGAGCTGCACGCTTCGGTGGAACGCCACTACCGGGCCAGGATGAACTTCGACGAGGAGCTCGAAGAGCAGTCGGTCATGGCGCTCGGCGCACGCTTCGAGGACGCGGAATGGCAGCGCGACTCCCAGGAGTGGCTGCACCACGCCGCCCATCTGCCCCGCGAGGCGTTCGACGGCAGCAAGCGAGCCATGATCCGGCTGTTCCTGGAAGCGTTCTTCTGGTGGGACATGGAGGTGCCTTCCAGCTACTGCGACCAGCTCGTGGCCGCGTATCAGGCACTCCCCGACGACCGCGACCTGCGCTGGGTGACGTGGCTGGACCAGTTGCGCACCAGCTACGTCGCCGGGCGCCTCAACCAGGTACCCGGCCGGGACACGGAGCGGTGGGAGCGGGCGGGAGCGGCTCTGGACGCCGTCGCGGAGTACCTGGGGCTCCGGCGCGGGCACGTCCCCGCCGATCCCGATCTGCGGCGCGTCTACATCGTCCTCTGCCTGTTGCAGGCCGAGGCGGTCTGGTACGCGGGGAACGAAACGCACGCGGACCGGGCCCGTGCGGTGGCCTGGTACCGGGCGAGCGGCGCCGCCTGCACGGACGAGAACGAGTTGTGGATGGGGAACTGGGCGGCCTACGGCGAGGGCATGGTCTGGGCCACCGCTGAACCGCCCCGCGCCCGCATGCTCCTCGACGGCCTCGAAGAGCGGATCGCGGAGGCGGAGGACCACGAACTGCCGGTCTGGCTCGCCGAACTGTTCGCCGACATCGCCTGGGCCGAGAACGATCCCCGGCGGTCCTTCGACGCTCACGCACGGGCCGCCCTGCACGGCTTCGTCTACCACGTACGCCAGGAGACGTACGGGCAGTACCCCAACCGCTACTCCGACTCGCTCTACCGCAGCGTCCTCATCGGCATGGAACGGCGCGAACACCACGCCCTGCGGGCCGGGCTCACCGAGGAGGTGGCCGCCGCGAAGGCGAGGAGCCGGACCCTCTTCGCACCGTACTGGCGGCACATCGGCGAGGACCCCGGAGACACCTTCGGTCTGCCGGTCCCACCGAGCGCCGAGGATCTCGGGACCGATCTCACTGACTTCGCCCGGACAGCGAAATGGGTGATCCGGAACATGGAGGACGAGCTGACGAAATCCGTGGAGGAGCCCCTGCCCGGGCCCACGGCGCCCTGACCCGCCCGCGGATGACACGCGCGGCCCGAAGGATCAACCCTGCCCGCCCGTGCGCCTCCGTCTGCCAGGCTGTGCCCTGGTGCCGGCGGGTATGCGTCCGGGGCGCCCGGTCAGTACTCGGTACGCCGCACCGCGGTCCCGCCCCACCGCGGGTGACGCCGCGGGCGGCGCAGGAAGGGACAGACGAACATGCAGGTGACCGACATCGGGCTGGACAGTCCGCTGCTGGACGTGGTGTACGACGAACTCCTCGTCCCCAACTTCCCGGCTCACGAACTCGTCACCCGCGAGGAGCTGCGGGCCGGTCTGAAATCGGGGACGCAGTGGATCTCGGCCGTCGTCCGCGACGGCCGCCCCGACGGTGCCGCGATCGCCGAGTGGTCACCGGCCGGCGGGGTGGTGCTGCTCTCGTACATGGCGGTGCGCCGGG
The DNA here is from genome assembly GCF_042957125.1 of Streptomyces sp. NPDC008125. Classification (NCBI taxonomy): domain Bacteria; kingdom Bacillati; phylum Actinomycetota; class Actinomycetes; order Kitasatosporales; family Streptomycetaceae; genus Streptomyces; species Streptomyces sp. NPDC008125. The sequence continues at coordinate 325,169 of NZ_JBIBHR010000004.1, read as the reverse complement.
ACCTGAGGTCCTCGGGCATCGGCGGCGCCCTGATGGGCGAGATCCGCACCGGCTGGCAGGCCCGCGCCCACCCGCTGCTGACCCTCGCCGAGGTCGAACACCCCGCCGCACACCGTCCGGACGGGGAGCACGGCGATCAGACCGCCCGTCTGCGCTTCTACGCGCGCCACGGCGCCCGTGTGCTGGACGTGCCCTACTTCCAGCCCTCCCTGCGTCCCGGCGCCGGCCGGGTACCCGGCATGGTGCTCGCGCTGCTCGCCACCGCCCCGGAGCTCGCGGACGCGGCGGACCGTACGGCGGTCGTGCCGTCCGAGCCGGTCCGGGTGTACATGACGGAGTACTTCGAGGAGACCGAGGGCTCCGTACCCGACGACCCGGCGACCACCGCCCTGTTCGCCGCGATGCCGCCCGCCGGCATCCCCCTGCTGCCCATCGACGACATCGCGGCCCTGCCGTGCACGACGGACGTGTGACCGGAGGCTTTCGTCCAGGGACGAACCCTGCTTTCGCACGAGCGCCCCGGCTCCGTGGCGGAGCCGGGGCGGTGGGTCGTGGGTCGTCGGCCGTGGTCGCGGCCCCTCAGTCCTGGGGGCGGTTGCGGCAGAGGCAGAACGGGTGTCCGGCCGGATCGGTGTAGACCTGCCAGCCGTACCCTGATTCGCCGACGAAGCTCTTCACGAAGGTCGCGCCCAGTTCGACCACCCGCTGGTGCTCGGGCTCGAACTCGTCCACCTCGAAGTCGAGGTGGAACTGCTGCGGGTGCTCCTGGCCCGGCCAGACGGGCGGCTGGTAGGTCTCCACCCGCTGGAACGACAGCTCGATCCCGTCGTTGCGCAGGTTGACCCAGTCCTTCTGGCTTCCCTCCGTGTTGATCTCCCAGCCCAGCACCTTGGCGTAGAACTCGGCCAGCTTCCAGGGGTCGGGGCAGTCGAGGATGACGTCGGTGAACTTCAGCATCGGAGCATCATAGGCCGCACCGGCGGATACCCGTGATGAACAAATGAGCGCGTTCCGGGGGTGGTTCGGTAGTGGTTCCGTGACGTTCCGATGAGCGGTCCGGTGAGCCGTCCGGTGGCCGCTCCGGTGCCCGACCGCGCAGTCGGCCCGGAGCGGTGACCGCGCTCCACGGGAGGGTGGTGCGGGGGCGTTTCCGGGGCAGAAGCCCGTTCTCCGGGAATACCGGCCACCGGCTCGCGAATCGCGCCGGCCGTGCCAGAGAGAGAGGTCCACCGTGGAGTGGAAGCTGGACGAGGAGTTCGGGACGCCCGGCGGGACGATCCGGTGGAACCGCTTCGGCAGCGGGGACCCCGTCGTACTGGTGCACGGCACCCCGTACTCCTCGTACCTCTGGCGGGACATCGCGCCGGCGCTCGCCCGCACCCGTACGGTCTACGTCTTCGACCACCTCGGCTTCGGCCGGTCGGACCAGCGCGAGGGCCAGGACCTCGGCCTCGCGGCCCACGCGCGGAACTTCGCCGCCCTCCTCGACCACTGGGGGCTGGACGGCCCCAGCGTCGTCGCGCACGACATCGGCGGCGCCGTGGCCCTGCGGACGCTGCTGCTGGAGAAGCGGGACTACCGGGACCTGACCCTCTTCGACGCGGTGAGCGGGGGCGACTGGGAGCGGGGGCTCTTCCGGCTCATCCTGGAGCAGGCGGACGTCTTCGGCCGGCTCCCGGAGTACGCGCACGAGGCCCTGGTAGCCGCCCATCTGCGCCACGCCACGCACGTCGGCTTCCGGCCGGGCGTCCTCGACGCGCACCTCGCCCCGTGGCGGGGAGCCGAGGGGCAGGCCGCGTTCTACCGGCAGTACCGCCAGATCCGGCAGGCGGACACCGCCGCGTACGAGGGACTGCTGGGCGACATCTCGATCCCGGTACGGATCGTCTGGGGACGCGAGGACCGCATCCTTCCCCCGGAGTACGCGCGATGGCTGCACGAGCACGTCCCGCACGCCGAACTGCACTGGATCGAGGGCGCGGGCCACCTCCTCCAGGAAGACGCACCGGGGCAGCTCATGGCCCACCTCACCGCCGGGTTCCCGCAGGGGGTGTGAGGCGGGGGGTGTGAGGCGGGGGGGGTGTGAGGCCGGCGGCTCAGGCCGCCGACGGGGCTCAGCCGAGCGCGGGGTCGTTGAGGTCCAGCGTCAGCAGGCTGCGCCAGATACGCGCCCGGACCCTCCGCGTGCAGCTCCACGCCGGTGTCGTCCGGGCGGTAGAGGCCGTCGCGGGACGGCACGTTGCCCGCTCTCCAGAGCTCTTCGATCTTCCCCGACGACGCGCCGACGGCGCGCCTCCGACGAGGGCCCCGTGGGATGGAGCCTGATCAGGCTTGCCCCTCGGCACCCGGTACGGAAGTGGGGGCCCTTCGTCCGAGATCCACGGTCGACGAAGGCCCCACTCCGCGCGGTGTGGAGTCCACCCCGCCTCAGAAGGAGGGGCAGACGCTCAGAGGGAGCCGAACCCGCCGCCCTTGACGCCCGCCACGAAGGAGGCGAACGCGTCGGCGGGGACCGACAGGACGGGGCCGTGCGGGTTCTTCGAGTCGCGGACGGGGACCACGCCCGTCGCGGACGCGTGGGCCGGTGCCCACTCGACGCAGGTACCGCCGTTGCCGCTGTAGGAGGACTTGGACCAGAGGAGGCAAGCTTCGGTCATCACGCGGTGCCCTTTCGTACCTCATCGATCATGGCCACGGAGGCCGCCTGCGAGAGCGCCTCGGCCTGCAACAGATGGTAGGCCCTCACCAGCGGGAGGACAGAAGTCATCTCCCTGTCCAAGTGTCCTTGCGTTTGAGATTCAGCGTAGGACATGACCGAACGGTCCGGCATGGTCAGCAGGTTGAGCAGGTGATTGAACGGCCGGCTCTCGCCCATGGCGTACGGAGCCACCTGAAGGACGGTGTTCGCCTGCTCCGCGAAATCGGCCAGGTGCGCCAACTGACGGTCCATGACGCCGCTTCCCCCGATGGCGCGCCGGATGCAGCTCTCGTCCAGGACCGCGATCACGATGGGCGGGACGCTCCGCACCAGGGCAGCCTGCTGCTGGGCGAGGAAGTCGACTCGCTCGGCGGCCTGTTCAGCGGTGATCATGCCCCGTCTGACGGCGCTCGCCTCTATGGCCGCGGCGTACTCCTCCGTCTGGAGCAGCCCGGGGATCACTCCAACCTCGAACAACCGGATCTCCGCCGCGCGGGCTTCATGCCTCAGGTACTCGGGATAGCCCTCCAGCAGGCTGCCGTTCCGGAGCTCCCCCCATGCCCGGTCGAACGACTCGGCCGTCCCGGCGAGGCCGAACGCCAGGTCCAGGCTCCGCGAAAAGCGGAGAGTCGGCGGCTTGCGGCCGGTTTCCACGGCGGAGACGTGTCGGCCCGAATAGCCGACCCGGTCGGCGAGTTCATCCTGCGTCCAGCCACGCGCCTCGCGTGCGCTGCGTAAGCGCCCGGTCGCCCCGGCGGAGCGGCTGCCGGGTGGCCACGGGGCGCCATCGGCCCGAGACCACCCGCCGGGCCTCACTCCGAGGTCATGCCGAGGTCGTGGCGCATCCCCTCGCGGAGGGCGACCAGGCGTTCCCACAGCTCTTCGATCTGCTCGCCCAGGGCGTCGAGGCCGTCTCCCGGTTCCGGCAGGCCGGTGTCCAGGCGTACGGCGTGGCGGTGGATCTTCTGAAGGGCTCCGTTGACCCGGCCGACCAGGCCATGGACCTCGTCGGAGGCGATGATGTTCGCCTCCGCGTGCTGAGCGACGTAGGCCCGCCAGCTCTCCTGGAGTGCGTCTCGGCGCGAGGAGTCCAGCCGCCCCGCACGCCGCAGGTCGATCACGCAGGCCGCCAGGGTGTCCCTGACCGTCCGCGCCGCCGCGTTGAACCTGACGTAGGCGGCCTGGCGTTCGGCGAGGAGGCGGTCCGCCCGGGCCCGCGTGAGGTCCTCCTGACGGTGGCGCTCGAGTCGCTCCTGCTCCCGCTGGTGGACCCGCTGCGCGTGGCGCTGTGCGAGCAGGGCCGACACGAGCGAGACGGCACCACCGATCACGGCTGCCGCCAGAGTCAGCGTCGCCGCCCCCATGTGCCGCCCCCTTCCCCGTGCCCCGGCCCGCACGGTAACCGAGCCACCGCGTCCCGCACAGGGCGCACGTCACAACAGGCGCACGTCACGGCGGGCCGTCTCACGGCGGGCGCACGTCACGGCAGCACCCGGCAGAGGGCGTCCAGGGTCCCCTTCCAGGCGCTGTCGGGCGGGGAGCCGTAACTGATGACCAGTGCGTCGCGCTCCCGTTCGGCGTCGGGGTGGCGGAAGTAGGAGAGGCCTTCCAGGGCCAGTCCCTGGAAGGCGGCGGCGGAGATCACCGAGCGTTCGGTGCCTTCGGGGAGTTCGAGGACGGCGTGCAGTCCGGCCGCGATGCCGCTGATCCGGATGTCCGGGGCGCGTTCGGCGAGGGCGGCGACGAGCTGGTCGCGGCGGCGCCGGTAGCGCAGTCGCATCGCGCGCACGTGGCGGTCGTACGCGCCCGAGGCGATGAACTCCGCGAGCACGAGCTGCTCCAGCGAGCCGGTGGTCCAGTCGGAGAACCCCTTGGCGGCGGCCACCTCCTCGACCATGCCGGCGGGCGGCACCATCCAGCCCAACCGCAGCCCGGGGGCGAGGGACTTGCTCGCGGTGCCGATGTAGACGACCCGGTCGGGGTCGAGCCCCTGAAGACTGCCGACCGGCTGGCGGTCGTACCGGAACTCGCCGTCGTAGTCGTCCTCGACGATCACCCCGCCCGTCGCGCGCGCCCAGTCGACGGCCGCCGTCCGGCGGTCCGGGTCCAGCGGGACGCCGGTCGGGAACTGGTGGGCGGGTGTCATCAGTACGGCACCGACTCCACGCATGCCCGCCAGATCGTCCGTCATCGCGCCCTGTTCGTCGAGCGGGAGGCAGGGGGTGCGCAGTCCGGCGTCGGCGAGGACGCCCCGGTGGAAATCGAGTCCGTACGACTCGACGGCGATCTCGCGCACCCGCCGCCTCCTCAACACGCCGCCCATCAGACGCAGTCCGTGGATGAAGCCCGAGCAGACCACCACCCGCTCCGGGTCCGCGTACACCCCGCGCGCCCGGCCGAGGTACTCCGCGAGGGCGGTGCGCAGCTCGATGCGACCGCGCGGATCTCCGTACCCGAAGGCCTCGTTGGGGGCTCCGGTGAGCGCGCGGCGGGAGGCGCGGAGCCAGGCGGTACGCGGGAAGGAGGCCAGGTCCGGCTGGCCCGGCATCAGGCTGTACGTGGGCAGGCGGCGGGCGGGCAGGGTCCTGCGCGCGGCCGGGGTCCTGTCGCGCGGCTCCGACCGCCGGGCGACCCGGGTCCCCGAGCCCTGGCGGGCGGTGAGCCACCCCTCGGCGACCAGCTCCGCGTACGCGTCCGCCACCGTGTTCCGGGCGATCCCGAGGTCCGCGGCGAGCGCCCGGGAGGACGGCAGCCGGGCGCCGGGGTTCAGCCTCCCCGTGCGTACGGCGTCCCGCAGCGCCTCCATCAGCCCGTCGCGCAGGCCCCCGGCGTGCGGTTCGAGGTGCAGGTCGGCCCCGAAAGTGGCCCAGGAATCCGTCATGGAAATGGACCATAGCCGGGCGCCACCCGGACCGTAGCGTGGTGGGCATGACGACACCGACCCACACCCACGCCACCTCCGAGTTCGCTCCCGAGCACACCCCGCGCCTCAACTGGGCGGAGCTCGCCCCCGACGTCTACAAGGCCATGGTCCGGCTGGACGCGGCGGCCCGTAAGGGGCTCGACCCGGTCGTCGGCGAGCTGGTGAAGATCCGCTCCTCGCAGCTCAACCACTGCGCGTTCTGCCTGGACATGCACACCAAGGACGCCCTCGCCCAGGGCGAGACCGTCCAGCGGATCGTGCAGCTGAGCGCGTGGGAGGAGTCGAAGCACTTCTACACGGAGAAGGAGATCGCGGCGATCGAGCTGACCGAGGCGATCACCGTGGTGACCGACGGGTTCGTGCCGGACGAGGTCTGGGAGAAGGCCGCCGAGCACTTCGACGAGACCGAGCTGGCCCACCTGGTCGCCGCGATCAACGTGATCAACGGCTGGAACCGCTTCGCCGTGAGCACCCGCATGGTCCCGGGCCACTACACCCCGGGCGCCCACTGACCCACCCGCACACCCGCGGCACACCCGCGGCACACCCACGGCGCACCCGCCCGCGCACCCACCCGCGTGCCCGCCCGGCCGACCCGGCCCGGCGGGCACGCGGCGGTCAGAGCTCCGAGCCCTCCGGTTCGAAGCCGGCCAGCGCCTGGGCGAGGATCTCCTCGTGGAGCGGCCACGCCGTGTCGGGTGCGGCGACCAGCAGGGCGTACAGCCTGCCGTCCGACGCGGTGAACACCCGGTCGACCACCTGGCGGCGGGTGCCGGTGGCCTCGTGGTCGTACGCGTAGACCAGCTCGGCGGCGTCGCTGCCGTCCGGGGTGTCCACCGGTTCGACGCTGATCTCCTGGAATCCGGGGCTGGCGCTGCGGCTCTCGGAGGCGGCGTGCACCGCGTCCATGGCGCTGGTGACCCCGGTGACCTGCCAGACCTGGAGCAGCGAGGTGCCGTCGTCGGAGGTGTAGTAGACGCCGTGGTCGTCCTCGGTGCGGTGCTGCCACTCCTCGGGCACGAAGACGGTGAAGCCGCTCTGGTCCGAGACGGTCGCGTACCCGGGTTCGGGCGTCGGCGTGGCGGTCTCCCCGTCCGTGGGGGCCGGGCCCTCACCGGTCGGCTCGGCGGCGGACTCCTCACCGGTGCTCTGCCCGCCGGCCACGTCCACCGGGGAGACGGACTCGGAGGCCGACGCCCCCCGGGCCGTCGGCCGGTGGTCGTCGTCCTTGGCGAGGGTGAACCAGAGGGCGGCCGTGCACGCGGCGAGCACACCGACGGTGAGTCCGGCGGTCAGCGGGGTGAACCGCTGCCACACGGTGCCGACGCCTTCCTCCCGTACACCGTCCCCGGGCTCGGTCTCGCCGACGAACCCGCCGACGAAGAGACCGCCCGTCCCGCCGCCGGAGCCGTCGCGGGTCCCGCCGCCGGAGCCGGGACCGAACCCGTCCGTCCCGCCGCCCTCGCCGGGACCGGGCCCGCCCGCGAAACCGCCCCGCCCGTCCGGTCCGTGGACGTATCCGCCGGGTGCGGCGTCCGGTGTGCCGTCGGGCGGCGGCGGTACGTACGGCCCGGGCGGGGTCGCCGGGCGGGCCGGGGCCACCGGCGGGGAGGCGGGGAGCGGGGGCAGTACGGCCGGGGGTGGCTGGTCGCCCGTCTCCCACCTCTGTGTCTCGTCGTTCCAGCGCGGTGCGCCGCGGCCCGTCATCGGTCAGCCTCCCAGCAGGGCCGAGAGCTCATGGCCGACCGCGACGCCCGATGCCAGGGTGGCCACGAAGGAGCCGGCCGCGTCCATGGCTTCGCGGAGACGGGCGAGCCGTCCGGGCGCGGCGGCGCCGTCCGTCTCGATCTCCTCGGCCACCGCGGCGAGTTCGGAGTCGAGTGCCCCGGTGGCGTCGGTGGTGACGAAGCGGGCGAGGTCGGCACGCAGCTCCCGTACGGTACGCAGCAGTTCGGCGTACTCGTCGGAGACCGGCGCCGAACCCTGGTTCAGCGTGACCCTGTTGTGGTCGCCGATGGCGAGCGGGCTGCCCGTCACGGAACCGATGTACACGCCGGGCGGGGGCTTCTGCTGTCCGTCCGTGCTTCCCATGGTGATGTCCCTCCGGTGGTGCTGGGTCACTGGTCTCTCGGGGCCGTGCCGGGGCCGAAGGGCGACGACGGCGGGGACGAGGGCCCCGCGCCCGGACCCCGCTGTGGCGGAGTGCCCGAGGAGCCCCGGGGGCCCGAGGGTCCGGGAGTGCCGGAGGTGCCGCCGCCGCGCCGCTCCGCGCGCAGCCGGTTGCTGGTGACGGTGTTGTTGTCGCCGACACCGATGGCGCTGTCGGTCGCGGACTCGATGAAGACTCCGCCGGCGCCGATGTGCACGATCTTCTGCTCGAACTCGTCGGTCTGCCACCCCGCTTCGCGCAGCGCGAGGCGCACCCCTCCGGTCACCCGGTCCTCGATGCTCTTGAGGTACCGGTCGATGTCCATGTCCTGGAAGAGCGTGGCCCGGGTGTCCGAGGCCAGCTCCCGGACCGACAGGGCGGGCCCCTCGGGGAGCGCGCCGCCATGGCCTTCGGTGAGCTGCTTCCCGCTGCCCACCCCGCCCCTGCCGAGGGTGATCAACGAGTCCATCAGGGAGGCCGGCACCCGGGTGACCGCCCAGTACGCCTTGCCGAACCAGTTGTTGTTGCGGTGCTGGTGGGCGATCTGGTCCAGCTCCCGGAAGAGCGGCAGCAGCGGCTTCAGGATGTGCGGGGCGACCTCCAGCATCAGCATCCCGCCCTGGGTGTGGACCCGGACGAAGACGGTGACCACGACCTCCTCGCCCCAGCCGCCGACCCTGATCCGCAGGAAGTGCCTGCGGCTCTCGCCGCCCTCCTCCACGGCGGCCAGCCGGTGCGTCTCGAACCCCTCCGGCCCGTACGGCGCGTCCTGGCGCCTCGGCAGCCCCCGTACGGGAAGGAACACGCACTCGTCCACCTGGAGTTCGCGCAGTCGGTCGCGCACGGCGGCGGCGGCCTGCGGCGAGCCGTGCGGGGACGGCACCCGGAGCCCTTCGAGCAGGGGCACGATCCGGCGGAGGATCGCCGCGTTGTCGATGGGCTCGGCCTTGGCGTCGGTGCGCGGCCGGAGTTCGACGGAGAGGTTCCAGGCGCGGCGGGTGTCCCCGCTCCCGCAGAACGGATCGTCCTCGTTGTACATGATCAGCGGGGAGCTCTGCTCCACGCGGATGCGGTCGCGGAGCCACCGGAACCGCCCGCCCGCGTGCCGTTCGGCCGGGTCGGCGGAGAGGTCGGCGAAGCGCTGCGGGGAGAGCTCGGCGCCCATCACCCGGGAGAACTGGCCGCGTTGGAGGCCCACCAGGACGGCGAGTCCGGCGAAGGCCAGCAGGCAGAGCCAGGGCACCGAGGTGGGCATCCCGTCGGAGAGCCCGCCCACGAGGGACGGGCCCAGGGCGAACACGCCGGGGAGGCTGTCGAGGAAGCCGTCGCCCGAGTCGTAGGTGCCGTAGCCGTCGTAGGAGCCGTAGGAGTCGTACGAGTCGCCGCTGTCGAGGAATCCGACGGTGCCGCCCAGCACCGTCACGAGGACGGTGAGCACGAACAGGCCCAGGATGAAGCGGGCGTACCAGCGGATGATCAGGGCCGGTACGACCCGGTAGAAGGGCGGTTCGGCGTCGGCGCCCCGGATCAGCCGCGCGACACCGAGCCAGAAGGACGCACCGGCGAGGATCGCGAAGAAGCTCTGGGTGACGAAGACGGCCAGCACCCAGAACGCCACCATGCCCGCGGCCCACTGGAGTTGGGTCTTACGGGCCCATAGGGCATGGGCCAGCACGCGGGCCGCGTCGAAGCCCGCGGAGGGGGCGACGATCCGGTTCTCCCGGACGTACAGGTGGTCGATCACCGCGTCCCGGAAGCCCTCGTGGTGGTGGACTCCGGCGCAGAGCAGCCGGCACGCCTCGCTGCCCGCGGGATGAACGGGCGGCCTGCCACCCGGTTCGTCCCCGCCGTGCGGTTCCTGCGGCGGCACGGAGGTTACGGTCACCGGCACCCTTTCGGAAGAGCAACCCGGCTCGTTCGCACAGGAGTTGCATGGGAAAGGACGCCAATGTAGCGGGCGGCGGGGCGACAACGCGAGGCGATTGCGCGCCAGGGGCGGCGCCGCGCACGCAACCTTCACGCCGCGCGCCGCGTTCCCCTCCCTCCGGCATGCGCCGGGAGGCGCCCGCACACGCCGGAGCGCCCGCACGGCTGGTGCCGTACGGGCGCTCCGGGTGACGGACCGGTCGGGCTGCGGGCAGCCCCCGGGATCAGATCAGGCCGAGCTCGCGGACCGCGTCGCGCTCCTCGACGAGCTCCGCGACCGACGCGTCGATGCGCGCGCGGGAGAACTCGTTGATGTCCAGGCCCTGGACGATCTCGTACGAGCCGTCCTTCGTGGTGACCGGGAAGGAGGAGATGATGCCCTCGGGGACGCCGTAGGAGCCGTCCGACGGGATACCCATCGACGTCCAGTTGCCCTCGGCGGTGCCGTTGACCCAGGTGTACACGTGGTCGATGGCGGCGTTGGCGGCCGAGGCGGCGGAGGACGCGCCCCGGGCCTCGATGATCGCCGCGCCGCGCTTGGCGACGGTCGGGATGAAGGTGTCGGCCAGCCACGCCTGGTCGTCGACGACCTCGGCGGCGTTCTTGCCGGCGATCTCCGCGTGGAAGATGTCCGGGTACTGGGTGGCCGAGTGGTTGCCCCAGATCGTCAGCTTCTTGATGTCGGAGACGGCGGCACCGGTCTTGGCGGCCAGCTGCGAGATCGCGCGGTTGTGGTCGAGGCGGGTCATCGCGGTGAAGCGCTCGGCCGGGATGTCCGGGGCGGCGGCTTGCGCGATGAGCGCGTTGGTGTTGGCCGGGTTGCCGACGACGAGGACCTTGATGTCGTCCGCGGCGTTGTCGTTGATGGCCTTGCCCTGGGGCTTGAAGATGCCGCCGTTGGCGGAGAGCAGGTCACCGCGCTCCATGCCCTTGGTGCGCGGGCGGGCGCCGACGAGCAGCGCGACGTTGGCGCCGTTGAACGCGGCGTTGGCGTCGTCCGTGATCTCGATGCCGCGCAGCAGCGGGAAGGCGCAGTCGTCGAGCTCCATCGCGGTGCCCTCGGCGGCCTTGAGGCCCTGCGGGATCTCCAGGAGACGCAGGTTGACCGGCACGTCCGGGCCGAGCAGGTGGCCGGAGGCGATGCGGAAGAGCAGCGCGTAGCCGATCTGGCCGGCCGCGCCGGTCACGGTGACATTCACGGGAGTGCGGGTCATGGCGATCTCCGTTAGACAGCTGGCGGTGGGGGCTCACGGCCCCTGGAGCTGGACATCTCCTGAATCTTGATGTGAAGAGATATCCGTCGGTCAGGCTATCCGACCCGGGCCGCGCCGACCGCCCGCCCCCCTGTGTCACGGCCCACAGACTCCCCGTGCCGTCGGGCCGCCGGCCGGCTCCGCACCGCGCGGGCCGGGAGCGGGCCGGTGGCCCGTGCGAGGCGCCCGCACGGCGGTCACGGAGCGGTCGCACGGCGGTGGCAGAGCGGTCACACGGTGCCGGAATGGTCACTTCCGTGCCACAGGCCAAGGCCCTTCCTTGCCCCGTCTGGTCGTGTCCATGACTCTTGGAGCGGGCCGCGGACGACGCTCGCGCAGCCGTCCGCCGGGGCCGCACCGCCCCGCCGCGCCCGCCCCGGGTGTCCGTCCCTGTCGGGGGAAGGGACGGACACCCCACGGGCACGCTCCTGCGGCATCACGTGGGGCGGCCTCGCGGGGCGTCACGCCGGCCGGCTCACGGCCCGTCAGCGGATCGTGAAGTGGACCGCGTCCTCCAGCACCGGGATGTCCAGCCACGGCTTCGGCTGCGCCATCAGCGCGAGCAGCACGATCAGTGTGCCCATCACCCCGTACGTGACCAGGTCGGTGAACCGGGACCGTACGGCCAGCATGCCCACCGAAGGGACCATCCAGCGCAGTACGGCCCCGACGAGCAGGGCCACACCGATCAGCAGGGACCCGATCCGGAACGCCTCGGCGAACGGGTCGGTGGCCACGAGCAGCAGCCCCAGGGCCGCCGTCACGAGCACCGTGAGCAGCGGCCACTGACGGGCCGGGGCGGGGGCGTCGCCCGACGCCGCCCGGCCGCCGCCCTCGGGGCGGGCGGTGTCGCGGGTCAGCGAGAACCGCCAGGACCGCTGGGGCGCCTCCGTCCCCGTATCCGTCTCCGTCTCCGAGGAGGCGTCCCGCGGCTCCGTGGAGGCGTCCCGCGGCTCCACGGAAGCGTCCCGCGGCTCCACGGAAGCGTCCCGCGGCTCCGCGCCCTCGGCGGGCTCGGCGGGCTCGGCGGTGGACGCCGCAGCGGGCTCGGCAGCCGGTTTCCCGGTGGGTCCTCCGGCCGGTTCACCGCCTCCCGCGTCGCTGCGGGCGGGGTCGGCCGGGCTGGTAGCAGCAGCCATCGGTTTCCTTCCGGGCGCTGGTCGGTTGCGTCGGGATCAGCCGGCTGCCTGGGCGTCCGCCTCGGCGGCGTCGCGCTCGGCGGCCTCGACGACGTTGACCAGCAGCTGCGCGCGGGTCATCGGGCCTACGCCGCCCGGGTTCGGGGAGATCCAGTCGGCGACCTCGGCCACGCCCGGGTGGACGTCTCCGACGATCTTGCCGTTCTCGTCGCGGCTCACGCCGACGTCGAGCACGGCGGCACCCGGCTTCACGTCCTCGGGCTTGATGATGTGGGCCACCCCGGCGGCGGCGACGATGATGTCGGCCTCCTTGAGGTGGGAGGAGAGGTCGCGGGTACCGGTGTGGCACTGGGTGACCGTGGCGTTCTCGGACTTGCGCGTCAGCAGCAGCGGGATCGGGCGGCCGATCGTCACACCGCGGCCGACCACCACGACGTGCTTCCCGCCGATCTCCACGCCGTGGTGGCGGAGCAGCTGGACGACGCCCTGCGGGGTGCAGGGCAGCGGGCCGGCCTCGCCCAGGACGAGACGGCCGAGGTTCATGGGGTGCAGCCCGTCGGCGTCCTTGGCCGGGTCCATCAGCTCCAGCACGCGGTTGGTGTCGATGCCCTTGGGCAGCGGGAGCTGGACGATGTAACCGGTGCACTCCGGATTGGCGTTGAGCTCGCGTACGACGTCCTCGATCTCCTCCTGGGTGGCGGTGTCGGGGAGTTCGCGCTGGATCGAGCCGATGCCGACCTGCGCGCAGTCGCGGTGCTTGCCGTTGACGTACCACCGGCTGCCCGGGTCGTCCCCGACGAGCAGGGTGCCGAGGCCGGGCGTGACGCCCCGCTCCTTGAGAGCCGCCACGCGGACGGTCAGTTCGGACTTGATCGCGGCTGCGGTGGCCTTGCCATCGAGAATCTGGGCAGTCATGCCCCCATCCTCGCGGATGAACCCTCCCGCGGACCAATTCGGGTCCTGCGGTGGCCGGCACGCGTTGCACTTGCGCAACACCTGCCGTCCCGCTCTAGACAAAGTGATGATCCGCTTATAACGATGAGCAGGCAGTGCCGCGGTGGTTTGGGGGGGCGGACCGCTGATGCATGGCCTCCTTCTTCCGTCGCAGCGACGTCCCTTGCGCACAGGTTGAAGGAAACACCCCATGAGCTTCGGCGAACCGACCAACCCCTACGGGCAGCAGCCCGGCCAGAACCAGCCGGGTCAGCCCGGTCAGCCCGGCTACGGCTACCCGCAGCAGCCCCCGCAGGGTGTCCCGCCGCAGGGCGGACCGCAGGGTTACGGCTACCCGCAGCAGCCGGGCCAGCCCTACGGCGTCCCCCCGCAGCAGCCCCCGTACGGCTACGCGCCGCAGCCCGGCTACGGCCCCGGCAGCGGTGGCCCCGAACTGGCCAACTGGGGCTGGCGGTTCCTCGCCACCCTCGTCGACGGCCTGGTCATCCTGGTGCCGTACATCCTCATCATCATCGGTGGCGCGATGTCGAGCGGTGACTCGAGCGCCCTCGGCGGACTCCTGAGCATCGTCGGACTCCTCGGCGTGCTCGGCGTGATCATCTGGATGCTGATCCAGGAAGGTTCCACGGGCGCGACCATCGGCAAGCGGGCCGTCGGCATCAAGGTCCTGCGCGAGGCGGACGGCCGCCCGCTCGGCTTCGGTATGGCCTTCGTGCGGCGCATCGCCCACGCGCTCGACTCGTTCGCCTGCTACCTCGGGTGGCTGTGGCCGCTCTGGGACTCGAAGAAGCAGACGTTCGCGGACAAGGTCTGCTCGACGGTCGTCGTCAAGGCGAAGTAGTCGCGGCAGTACCGGCCCCGGCCTCTCGGCCGCGGTGATCGTCACGGTCCGGAGGCCGTGCCCGCACTCGTGGGCACGGCCTCCGCGCGTTCCCCGTGGAACGTCCGGACCACGGGACCTCGGGCAGCCCCGGGACTCAGCCGGTCGCGAGGGCAGGGGCCGGCGAGGTCCGTTCCACCACGACGATGCTCCCGGTGCGCAGCTTGAGCCGGTACTTCGCCTCCGGGTGCAGCTGTTCCGCGTACGCCGCCGGGTCCTGGATGGAGCGGGCCCAGCCGGCGTTGCCGTCGAAAGCGACGATGTCGGGGGCGGTGCCGGGGGCGCCGCCGATCCAGTAGACGGTCCGGTCGGCGGTGAGGTGCGCCATCAGGGTGATGTCGGTCTCGACGCGCACGCCCGCCGGGATCGCCGCCATCGCCTCGCGCGCCGCGTACGTCCCGGCGTCGGCGCGGTAGGTCTCCGGGCGCAGCAGCTCGCGCAGCGGCAGGTGCTGGGTCGTCGCGAAGGCGATGCCCACGGCCACCGGGACGACGACGCCCGCGAAGGAGGCGAGCCAGGGCCTCGGGGACGTACGGCTGCGGCGGATGCCGTCCGCCATGGCGAGGAAGACGATCGGCATGAGGACGGCGCTGTAGTGCCAGACCATGCCCCAGTGGTTCTCGTCCCGGGAGAGCAGCCGCCAGCCGAGCGTGGGCAGCACGAGCAGCACCAGCGGTGAACGGAGCGCCATGAAGGCGGTGATGCCGAAGAGGAAGACCAGCATCTCGATCTTCACCGGGGAGTTGAACGCGCCGAGGACCACGTCGAGCGTGGAGACGTGCTGTTGGCCGTCGGTGTCGATCTTCTTCCAGTAGTCGTACGATCCCGCGCTGCTGGCCGCCGGTATGAGGACGAAGACGGTGAGCACGAAGGCGCAGACGCCGGTGACGGCGAGCAGCGTGCCCTGGAACCGCTGCCCGAGGACGAAGAGGACGAGCCCGACGGCGGCCACCGTGATACCGAGGTCCTCCTTGACCAGGACCAGCGGCAGGGCCCAGAGGACGGCGGCCGTCCAGCGTTCGGTCAGCAGCGCCCGGCAGACGAGGGCGATCAACGGGACGGCGAGGGCGATCTCGTGGAAGTCGGACTTCACGGCCTCCTGGAGCCCCCAGGAGAGCCCGTAGGCGACCGTGACCCAGGGGCCGTAGCGCCCACCGAGGACCTGCTGGACGGTGCGTCCCACGATGACCGCGGAGAGCGCGAAGAGGGCGGCCTGCGCCAGCAGCAGGGCGACGGCGGACGGCCAGATCCAGTAGACCGGGACGAGCAGCGCCACCGCCGGGGAGAAGTGGTCCCCGAGGATCAGGTAGCCGGGGCCCTTGATGTCGACGATCGGCGCGTGGAACCCGGCGTACGCCCGTACCTCCTGCTCGAAGATGCCGAGGTCCCAGGAGGGCGAGTCGAAGCGGGCGTACTGGAGGTAGGAGTAGAGGAAGTACAGGGCGCAGAGGACCGCGCCGATGAGCAGGTACGGGCGCACCGGAACGCGGCCGGGTCGCGCCTCCCGAGCGGGTGCCTCGGCGGCGGGTGCCTGGGCGGCGGTTGCCTCGGCGGCCGGTGCGGCAGGCGTCGGCTCGTCCGGCGTGGGCTCGTCCGGCGTGGGCTCGTCCGGCGTGGGCTCGTCCGGCGTCGGCTCGCCGGGCGTGGGCTCGTCCGGCGTCGCTTCGGGATCGGCGTCCGCGCCGCGTGCCTGCTGCGCCGGGACGGCCCAGCTGCTTCCGGTACGGCCCCGCTCGTCGCCGCCCGGACCGAGCGCGGCTTTCCCCATCCGCAATGCATTCACCCACCGGTTCGCTTCGAGTCGTGCACGCGCACGCCGGGATCGCGCGGCCCGGCGCACCCCTTCGGACAAGCGATCCATTAGAACAGAGAGCCGGGTCCCCCGGGAGACCTCGCTTCCGTCCCGTCCACCGGCGGTCGCGGGCGGTACGCGTGCGGCCCGCCGGGAAGTCCCGGCGGGCCGCACGGCCGTCACGTCCAGGTGCCGGAGCGCCTGGACGTGTTACCGCGTGATCAGTGGAAGAAGTGGCGCGTACCGGTGAAGTACATGGTCACGCCGGCCTTCTTCGCGGCCTCGACCACCAGCTCGTCGCGGACGGAACCGCCGGGCTGGGCCACGGCCTTGATCCCGGCGGCGGTCAGGATCTCCAGACCGTCGGGGAAGGGGAAGAAGGCGTCGGAGGCGGCGTACGAGCCCTGGGCGCGCTCGGCGCCCGCGCGCTCGACGGCGAGCTTGGCGGAGTCGACGCGGTTGACCTGGCCCATGCCGACGCCGACCGAGGCGCCGCCCTTGGCGAGCAGGATCGCGTTGGACTTGACCGCACGGCTCGCCTTCCAGGCGAAGGCGAGGTCCTTGAGCTCGTCGGCGGAGAGCGCGTCACCAGTGGCGAGGGTCCAGTTGGCCGGGTCGTCGCCGTCGGCCTGGAGGCGGTCGGTGACCTGGAGCAGCGCGCCGCCGTCGATCGGCTTGACCTCGACCGGGGCGGTCGGGGCGCCCTCGCAGCGCAGCACGCGGATGTTCTTCTTGCGGGCGAGGACCTCGACCGCGCCGTCCTCGTACGCCGGGGCGACGATGACCTCGGTGAAGATCTCGGCGACCTGCTCGGCCATCTCGACGGTCACCGGACGGTTGACGGCGATGACGCCGCCGAACGCGGAGAGCGGGTCGCAGGCGTGCGCCTTGCGGTGCGCCTCGGCCACGTCGTCGGCGATGGCGATGCCGCACGGGTTGGCGTGCTTGATGATCGCGACGCACGGCTCGGCGTGGTCGTAGGCGGCCCGGCGCGCGGCGTCGGTGTCCGTGAAGTTGTTGTAGGACATCTCCTTGCCGTGCAGCTGCTCCGCCTCGGCGAGGCCGCCGCTGCCGGAGGTGTACAGGGCCGCGGGCTGGTGCGGGTTCTCGCCGTAGCGCAGCACGTTGGAGCGCTCGTAGGTGGCACCGAAGAAGTCGGGGAAGCCGGAGTCGTCCGCAGCGGCGTAGTCGGCGGCGAACCAGGAGGCCACGGCCACGTCGTAGGCGGCGGTGTGCTGGAAGGCCTCGGCGGCGAGCCGCTTGCGGGCGGTCAGGTCGAAGCCGCCGGCCTTCACCGCGGCGAGGACGTCGGCGTACCGCTCGGGGCTGGTGACGACGGCCACGGACGGGTGGTTCTTGGCTGCGGCGCGGACCATCGACGGGCCGCCGATGTCGATCTGCTCGACGCACTCGTCGTCGGAGGCGCCGGAGGCGACGGTCTCCTTGAACGGGTACAGGTTGACGACCACCAGGTCGAAGGGCTCCACGCCCAGCTCGGCGAGCTGCTCGCGGTGGGCGTCCAGGCGCAGGTCGGCGAGGATGCCGGCGTGCACGCGCGGGTGGAGGGTCTTCACGCGGCCGTCGAGGCACTCGGGGAAGCCGGTGAGCTCCTCGACCTTGGTGACCGGGACTCCGGCGGCGGCGATCTTTCCGGCGGTGGAGCCGGTCGAGACGAGCTCGACGCCCGCCTCGTGCAGACCGCGGGCGAGGTCTTCCAGCCCCGTCTTGTCGTAGACACTGACCAGGGCGCGGCGGATGGGCTTATTCACCGACATGACCGAGATGAACCTTTCGTCCCTCAATGCGATGGCCGTCACGGGCGATCCGCCCCACGGCCTCGACGAGCAGCTTGCGCTCGACTTCCTTGATGCGTTCGTGGAGAGCTGCTTCGCCCTCCGGGGTGTCCTCTTCGGTCACCTCGACCACGCCCTGCGCGATGATCGGACCGGTGTCGACACCGTCGTCGACGAAGTGGACGGTGCACCCCGTGACCTTCACGCCGTACGCGAGCGCGTCACGCACTCCGTGGGCGCCGGGGAAGCTGGGGAGCAGGGCGGGGTGGGTGTTGACGAACCGGCCGCCGAACGCGGCCAGGAACTCCTTGCCCACGATCTTCATGAAACCGGCCGAGACGACGAGATCCGGCCGGTGCGCGGCGGTGGCCGCGGCCAGCGCGGCGTCCCAGCCCTGGCGGGTGGCGTGGTCCTTCACCTTGCACACGAAGGTGGGGATGCCGGCACGCTCGGCACGCTCCAGACCGACGATGCCGTCGCGGTCGGCACCGACCGCGACGACGCGGGCGCCGTACCCCTCGGGGTCCGCGTCGATGGCGTCGAGCAGGGCCTGGAGGTTCGTACCGGAGCCGGAGACCAGGACGACCAGGCGGGCCGGAGCGTCGGGACGGGCCGGAACGGCGGAGGTGGGCGAGGCCACGGACGGGCCCTTTCTCGCGTGGTGACGCGCCTGCGACGTGCGGGCGGATCTCTTGGTACTGGACGAACTCTTTGTGCGGTCGTACGAAGGAAGATCGCCCTCGGGTACGGGGGACCCTACGAACGGACCGGTCGTCGGCAACGATACCGGCACACCCTGCGGCCCCCACGGGACGGGGGCGTGGCCGGGAGGTAGCGTCAGGGGACGCGAACCGTCCGACGGGCGGAAACGACGAGATGGGGAAGACGTTCACCACATGCCGGACCGACGCCGCCGCACCGACTCCCGCCCTTTCCAGCCATCGCACCTTTCGCGCCTTCCGCGCCTTTCACCGCTGACCGAGGGCGCCCCGACGGTGTCGTCGACCGCACCGCACGCACTCCTGCTGCGGGAACGGCAGCCCGGCTCCACCGGCTCCACCGGTTCCGCCGGCGGCCCGGGTACGCCGGGCGCCCCGGGCGGGGCCGATGCCTCGGGTACGTCCGGCACCTCCGGTGGGTCCGACGCCTCCGGTGAGTCCGGCGGGCCGGGCACGCCCGGCGGCGCCGCGACCACCGACGACAACCCGTTCGCGGCGCCCCCGGAGGGGCGGCCCGACCAGCCCTGGCGTCCCCGCCACCCCTCGGCCCACAGCGGCCAGGGCGGCGGCACCGGCCAGGGCAGCGGCCAGGGGCAGGGCAACGGGAACGGCCCCGGCCCCGCGGACGGCCGCCCGGTCTGGGGCAGCCAGTGGAGCGACCGGCAGCCGGGCCGGGAGAACGGCGAATTCGGCCGGCGGCCCGGCGCGGGCGGCGGACCTGAGCAGCCCGGAGGAGGCCGGGGCGGCATGCGGTGGGACCCCACCGACCCCGCCCAGCGCCGCGCCCGCTACGCGGTGCTGAGCGGCATGTGGGCCTTCTTCTTCGTGCTGTTCGGCTTCCCGGAGATCGCCCTGCTGCTCGGCGCGCTCGGCGCCTACTGGGCGATCAGCTCGCTGCGCGCGGACCCGAAGCCGCCGGCCCCGGCCGACGGTGCGGCGAGTCCCGGTCCGGCCGGAGCGACCCCCGCCGCCGGAGCCCCGACACCCGACGGCGCCGCCGCCGGGCAGCCCGGTTCCGTGCCGACGGGTTCCGTACCGACGGGTTCCGTACCGCCCGGTTCCGTGCCGCCCGGTTCCGTACCGGCGGGTGGACAGGGCGGACGGCCCGTACCGGGAGTCGGCGGCAGGCCGCAGACCACGGCGGCGGTCAGCGGACTGGTGACCGCGCTGTTGGCGCTGGTGATGGTGGCGGGGACCTTCACGGTCGAGCTGGTCTACCGCGACTACTACACCTGCGTGGACGACGCCCTGACCCGTGACAGCGCACTGGCCTGCAACGACCTCCTGCCGGACCCCCTCGAACCGGTCTTCGGCGTCAAGAACTGACCGTCGCGGAGCGGCATCCACCAACCGACCGGCCGACTGGCCGACCGGCTGACTGGCCGACCGCCCGACCGACTCCGCGTACGGACCACGGCCCGGCTCCTGCCCCAGGAGCCGGGCCGTTCGCATGGGGCGGACCAGGGGCGAATTTCGGCCACTGCCGACCGCATGGAGCCGGAGCGCACCTCCGCGACCCGCACACCGACGCCGCTCCAATACCTCCTCGGACACATATACCGATACGCCTTTGCGCAACCGAAAAACTTTCGAAATGTTTCGAATTCCTGACCCCTCCCCGGCCCTTATTCACTTTTCGGATCCGGGGATTCCCTCAACCTCGACCACGCCGTCCTGGATGACACTCGCACTGAGCTGGGAGAACATTCTGCACCCTCTCTCCCGGTGCAAAAAAGTTTTTCGCAATGCGTGCCGAAACCATTGACACCCCAGAGCGCCGAATCAACACTGACGTCGCTGACAGACCTCAAAGGCTGTCGATGTGAGGCACCCGCACGACCCGCCCCACCGGCTCCGGCCGCGTCAGGAACGCACCACCCCGCCGTGTCGGCCCCTGCTCCGACACGGCCAACCTTCTGACGCGTCCATGACAGATTCGGACCGGGGAGGTCTTCCGCCATCTGGCCTCCGGCCAGTCCGCACAAGGAGGAAGCATGTTCACGAAGGAAGGCACCACTCGTTCGAGGAGCCGCGGCCTCGGCCGCTTCCGGCTCCTCGGGCGGGCCTTCGCCCTGGCTGCGGCAGCGACCGCGCTGATCCTGCCGGGCACCGCCAACGCCGACACGACCATCACCACGAACCAGACCGGCACCAACAACGGCTATTACTACTCGTACTGGTCCGACGGTGGCGGATCGGTCTCCATGAACCTCGGTTCCGGCGGGAATTACAGCACCAACTGGAGCAACGTCGGCAACTTCGTCGCCGGCAAGGGATGGAGCACCGGCGGACGCCGCGCGGTGAACTACACCGGCACCTTCAACCCGTCGGGCAATGCCTATCTGTCCCTTTACGGGTGGACCACCAACCCGCTCGTCGAGTACTACGTCGTCGACAACTGGGGCAACTACCGGCCCACCGGGACCTTCAAGGGCACGGTGACCACCGACGGCGGCACGTACGACATCTACGAGACGACCCGGACCAACGCCCCGTCGATCGAGGGGGACAACAAGACGTTCAAGCAGTTCTGGAGCGTCCGGCAGTCCAAGAGGACCGGCGGCACCATCACCACCGGCAACCACTTCGACGCCTGGGCGAGCAAGGGCATGACCCTGGGTTCGTTCGACCACTACATGGTGCTCGCCACCGAGGGCTACCAGAGCAGCGGTAACTCCAACATCACGCTCGACGGCTCCGGCGGCAGCACGGGCGGCGGCGGTACGGGCGGCGGCGGTACGAGCAATGGCTGCACCGCGACGCTCTCCGCCGGGGACAAGTGGAGCGACCGCTACAACCTCAACGTCTCGGTCAGCGGCTCCAGCAACTGGACCGTGACGATGAACGTGCCCTCGCCGGAGAAGGTCCTCTCCACCTGGAACATCGGCGCCAGCTACCCGAGCGCCCAACAGCTCGTCGCCAAACCGAACGGCAGCGGCAACAACTGGGGCGTGACGATCCAGGCCAACGGCACCTGGACCTGGCCAACGGTCTCCTGCACGGCGAGCTGACCCGTACCGACCGCAGCACCCGTACGGACGGCGGTCCACCTGGGGACGGCGGTCCCCAGGCGGACACCGCTCGCCGCACGGACAACGGTCAGCAGGGACAGCGGGCAGCAGGGACAACGGGCAGCAGCACCGCGCACCAGCAGCACCCGACCGGCGCGACGGCGCGGCAGCCTCAGGTTGCCGCGCCGTCCGCCGTCGGCCGCGGGTCCTCGGTACGTCGCGACTCCTCCGCAGGTCGGGGAGCCTCCGCAGGTCGGGGAGCCTCCGCGGGTCGGGGAGCCTCCGCAGGTCGGGGAGGCTCCGCGGGCCGGGGAGCCGCCGCCTCGGACCTGCTCGCCGGCTCCGACCTGGGCAGAAAGTCGTACTGCTCGGCCCCCGGTTCGAAGGGGGCGGCGGGCACACCGACGGGCATACCGGCAGGCGTGGGACCGGCGGTCGCAGGACCGGCAGGCGCGGAACCGGCGGTCGCTGCCGCAGCGCGCCCCGGGCCTGCGGAAACCACCCCGTCCGTGGCCGTCTCCGCCGCCGAGCGGGCGGAATCCGGCGGAGCGGGTGTCATCCGGGCTGCGGCGGTCCCGGCGTCCGGCGCCTCGGACTTCCGCCACGGGAGGCGTGGACTCCACCAGGCGCGCGCGTCCTCCGCGCTCCCGTGCGCGGGCGGTTGGGCACACAGCGCCCCGGCGGATTCCTCGGCGCCCGGGTCCGGGGAGCCCGTCCCGGTCCGCCAGGAGCCCAGGCCGCGCGCCGACCATGACCGCCGCTCCGGCGCCGGGGCCGCCCCGGGCACCGCCCTCGCGACGCCCACCGGCTGCACCTCTTCGGCCGTCTCCCACCGCCAGCCCCAGGCCCGTTCCCGCAGCCGCCAGGTCCGCATCAGCAGCGCGAGGGGCACTCCGAACAGGACGGTCCAGAGCACGGTGGCGGCGCCGGTCAGCCACCAGACCGGGCCGAACTCCGCCAGTGCCCGGGTGCCCATCGGCCCGCCGGAGAGGGCTGAGAGGGCGGCCGTGCCCGCGCCGCAGCCGAGTGCGGCGAGCGCCGTGACCAGTGCGGTCTCCCCCGGAGTCCAGGCGTCCTCGGGGGTTCCGCAGGACGGCGCCGCTCTCCGTACGGTGAACCAGGCGACAGCGACGGCAGCCATCAGCGGGACCACTCCGGCCGCTCCGTTCACCGCCGTTCCGGGGCCCGGGTCCGGCAGGGCGGCCAGCAGCGGGAACCCGGGCAGCGCGGGGACCCCGTGGAAGCCGAGGGGGGCGACCGTGGCCGCCGTACCGAGCGAGAAACCGGGCCCGAGTCCGTACGACGCCGCCCACACCGCCGCGTTCGGCACCAGCGCCAGCGCGAGCAGGAGGACGGCGACCTGCCCGGACACCTCGTCGGAGAGCGCCAGGAACGATTCCGCTGTCGCGGTCCTGTTCCGTACGAGCCCGATCGCGACGAGCAGCGCGCCGCCGCCCAGCAGCACCGCGATCCCCGCCACCGCCGAGCGGGTCGCCGCCTCGGCCCGGTCGCGGAAGAGGGTACGGGCCACCGCTTCCTGGACCCGCAGCGGCGCCCAGGACGGGGTGGCGCCCACCGGCCGGCCGGACGCCGTCCACACCCCGGCCGCCGCCGCACCCGCCACCACGGCCACCAGCGGGAACGCCAGCGTGGCCGAATCCCCGGTGTCCACACGGAGCGGAGCCGACCGTACGAAGGCCACCGCCCCGGCCACCACCAGCAGGTAGCCGGTCACCACCGCGCAGCAGACGGCGGCGGCCGACGGCGGCCGGTCCTCCATCGCGTCCACCGGGCCCACGGGGTCCGCCGCCTCCAGCGCGTCGCGGGCGGCCCGGTGCAGCAGCCACACGGGGAGCACCGTCAACAGCAGCGGGACGGTCGCCACCGGGGCGGGGACGTGGCTGAGGGTGTCCGTCCTGACGAGTTCGGCACCGTGCGAGAGCAGCCACAGGGCCGCCGCCGTGCGGACCGCCCGGCCGGGTCCCGCGTCGGAGTACGGCGAGCTGATCCACAGCCCCATCAGCAGGACGGTGAGCGTGCCGAGACCGAGTCCGGCCGCGATCGCTCCGCGCAGGAGTGCGGAGGCCAGGGCGGCAGCCCTGCCGCGTCCGGGGGACAACATCGGGCTGCGATCGGTCACTTGGGTCACGCCCGCCATGCTGCCAACGACACGCGCTGAATCCGTGTAACGGGCGAACCGGCGCCGTGTCGCCCAATATACGTTTATGTGCTTTTTCACCCGGTGTAGTGCTACGGAGGCCCATCCGTGACGGGAAGTACGACCGGCACCGCCGACGTCCCGCTGCCCTCCCCCAAGGAGCGGCGCAGGCTGCGTGAGGCGAAGTCACTGAGCGAGGAGCAGGTGGCCTCCGCGCTCGGGGTCACCGAGGCCACCGTCCGGTCCTGGGAATCGGGGCGTACGGCCCCACAGGGACGCAAACGCGAGGCGTACGCCCAGCTCATCGGGTGCGCCGACCAGCGGCCCGCCCGCCGGGGCTCCTCCGCCCGTTCGAGGGGCCGCCGACCGAAACCGGCCGCCTCGGAAGCGGCTGCCGTCGAGGCGACCGCGACCGCCGAAGCCCCTGCCGCTGAGACGGCCTCGCCCTCGGTCTCGCCCTCGGTCCCGGCGGACGGTGCGGCCCCGGCGGACGGCGCGGCCCCGGACGAGGCCGCCGCTCCGGCTCCTGCTCCGGCACCGGCTCCGGCTCCGGCTTCGGCCACCGCTCCCGTCGAGGCCGTTCCCGTACCCGATCCGCCCGGGCAGGACGCGTCCTACGTGCCCGACACGTCCGACGTGTCTTCGGGGCCGACTCCGGAGGGGGCCTTCGACGCGCTCTACCAACGGACCGCGCCGGGACTGGTCGGCCAGGCCTTCCTGCTGACGGGGCGTCGGAACCTCTCCCAGGAGTCCGTGGAGCGCGCGTTCCACACGGCGTGGGAGCGGTGGCCGGAAGTCGCCGTGGACCGGGATCCGGCGGGCTGGGTGCGGGCCGCCGCTCACGAGTACGCGCTGTCGCCCTGGCACCGGGTGCGCCGCGCCCACCGCCATCCGGACGCGCCCCCCGCCGATCCGGAGCGGCGGGCGCTGCTGGAGGCGTTTCTCGCGCTGCCGCCGTCCTCCCGCCGCACGGTGCTGCTCTACGACGGGGTCGGACTCGATCTGCCGGAGACGGCGGCCGAGACGGAGGCGAGCACTCCGGCCGCCGCCGGGCGGCTGGTCAACGCGCGGGTCGCCCTCGCCGAGCGGCTGCCCGACCTGGCCGGGGCCCCGTCGTCCACGGAGCTCTCCGAGCGGTTGCGCGAGCGGCTCCACTCCCTGGCCGCCCTCGAACCGCCGCCCGCCCTGCCCGCCCCGAAGGCCGTACGCGCCGGGAGCGAGCGCAAGGCCCAGCTCTGGACCAGGGCGGCCATCGCCTTCGCCGCCCTGCTCATCGGCGCGACCGCCTTCACCCTGCACACCGCGCCGACCCGGTACGAGGAACCCCTCTCCCCCGCCCAGCGCGTCGGGGGCGTACCCCCGCGCGGCGGCCCGCAGCACCTGACCGAGCAGGACCTGGAACTCCAGCAGTCACTGCGCGAGCAGCTCACCCACGGCCCGGAACGTCTGGTTCCGCTGATCCACTGACGTCCGCCGGTCCACCGGCCCTTCCGGCCGTACGGAAACGGCGTGGGCCTGTACCCCTGGTGCCAGGGGTACAGGCCCACGCCGTTGTGACGCGTTCACGCGAGGTGCGGCGGCGGGGCCGCCGCGGTGCCCGTGATCAGGCGCCGAGGATCTCGCGCGCCAGCTTGGCGGTCTCGGTCGGCGTCTTGCCGACCTTCACGCCGGCGGCCTCGAGGGCCTCCTTCTTCGCGGCGGCGGTGCCGGAGGAGCCGGAGACGATGGCGCCCGCGTGGCCCATGGTCTTGCCCTCGGGCGCGGTGAAGCCCGCGACGTAGCCGACGACCGGCTTCGTGACGTTCTTCGCGATGAAGTCGGCGGCACGCTCCTCGGCGTCGCCACCGATCTCACCGATCATGACGATGAGGTCGGTCTCGGGGTCCGCCTCGAACGCCGCGAGGGCGTCGATGTGCGTCGTACCGATGACCGGGTCGCCACCGATGCCGACGGCGGAGGAGAAGCCGATGTCACGGAGCTCGTACATCATCTGGTAGGTCAGCGTGCCGGACTTGGACACGAGACCGATGCGGCCGGGCTTGGTGATGTCGCCCGGGATGATGCCGGCGTTGGACTGGCCGGGGGTGATCAGACCCGGGCAGTTCGGGCCGATGATCCGGGTCTTGTTGCCCTTCGAGCCCGCGTACGCCCAGAAGGCGGCGGAGTCGTGGACGGCGATGCCCTCGGTGATGACGACGGCGAGGGGGATCTCGGCGTCGATCGCCTCGACGACGGCGGCCTTCGCGAAGGCGGGCGGCACGAAGAGGACGGACACGTCGGCGCCCGTCTTCTCCATCGCCTCGGCGACGGAGCCGAAGACCGGGACCTCGGTGCCGTCGAAGTCGACGGTCGTGCCGGCCTTGCGCGGGTTCACGCCACCGACGATGTTGGTGCCGTCGGCCAGCATGAGCTTGGTGTGCTTCATGCCCGTGGCGCCGGTCATCCCCTGGACGATGACCTTGCTGTCCTTGGTGAGGAAGATAGCCATGGTGTGGAGTCCCTCGTCCTTACTTCGCAGCCGCGGCGAGCTCGGCGGCCTTGTCGGCCGCGCCGTCCATGGTGTCCACACGCTGGACCAGCGGGTGGTTGGCGTCGGAAAGGATCTTGCGACCCAGCTCCGCGTTGTTGCCGTCGAGACGCACGACGAGCGGCTTCTCGACCTTCTCGCCCTTGCTCTCCAGCAGCGCGAGCGCCTGGACGATGCCGTTGGCGACCTCGTCGCAGGCGGTGATGCCACCGAAGACGTTGACGAACACGGACTTGACGTCGGTGTCGCCGAGGATGATCTCCAGGCCGTTCGCCATGACCTCGGCGGAGGCGCCGCCACCGATGTCGAGGAAGTTGGCGGGCTTCACGTTGCCGTGGTTCTCACCGGCGTACGCGACGACGTCCAGGGTCGACATGACCAGACCGGCGCCGTTGCCGATGATGCCGACCTCGCCGTCGAGCTTGACGTAGTTGAGGTTCTTGGCCTTCGCGGCGGCTTCGAGGGGGTTGGCCGCGGCCTTGTCCTCGAGGGCCTCGTGCTCGGGCTGGCGGAAGTCGGCGTTCTCGTCGAGCGAGACCTTGCCGTCCAGCGCCAGGATGCGGCCGTCCTTGGTCTTCACCAGCGGGTTGACCTCGACGAGGAGCGCGTCCTCGGCGACGAAGGTCTTCCACAGGGTCACCAGTGCCTCGGCGACACCCTCGGCCACGTCGGCCGGGAACTTCGCCTGGGCCACGATCTCGCGGGCCTTGACGATGTCGACGCCGTCGACGGCGTTGACCGGGACCTTCGCGAGGGCCTCGGGGGTCTTCTCCGCGACCTCCTCGATGTCCATGCCGCCCTGCACCGAGGCCATGGCCAGGAAGGTGCGGTTGGTGCGGTCGAGGAGGTACGAGACGTAGTACTCCGCCTCGATCTCCGGAGACAGCTCGGCGATCATCACCTTGTGGACCGTGTGGCCCTTGATGTCCATGCCGAGGATGTCGGTCGCCCGGGCGACCGCCTCGTCGGGGGTGGCGGCGAGCTTGACGCCGCCGGCCTTGCCGCGGCCTCCGACCTTGACCTGCGCCTTGACGACGGACTTGCCGCCCAGCCGCTCGGTCGCCTCGCGGGCTGCCTCAGGCGTGTCGATGACTTCACCGGCCAGCACCGGTACACCGTGCTTGGCGAAGAGGTCCCTCGCCTGGTACTCGAACAGGTCCACGCGCGTCCGTCCCTTTTAGTGGTCTCGCGGTTGGTTTGATGCGTGGGCGTGCCGCGAGGGGCAAACGTGACTGCGCTGTCACCAAGGAATGCGTACACGGAGTCCAGTACGCGGCATGTCCATCCGGCAGGTTATCCCCGCGCTCCGCCCGACCCTAAATCGGAGATCCCGCACGAGCGGTGATTACGGTCACAGATGCTCCTGGTGACCGGGGTGCAGGGGACAAATCGGCACGCCGTCGCCCCTGCGGGGCGCTGGTCGGCGGGGGTTGCGGCGGAACGGGCGGGGCGGCGACCGGGCGGACGCCGGGCCAACCACCGGATCGGTGAGAGATGAACCACCCGAGGAACCATCCACCGGGCGCATGCGACGGACACAGCGACGGACGCCCGCGGCACCCCACGCGGCCGGACACCCCCTACCGCTCCGGGACCGGCAGGGGACGCTTCTCCAGGGCCGCCGCCATCACCTCGGGGAAGAGGTCCGGCGTGCAGGCGAAGGCGGGAACCCCGAGGGCCGCCAGCGCGGCCGCGTGGTCGCGGTCGTA
Source organism: Streptomyces sp. NPDC008125 (assembly GCF_042957125.1). Lineage (NCBI taxonomy): Bacteria > Bacillati > Actinomycetota > Actinomycetes > Kitasatosporales > Streptomycetaceae > Streptomyces > Streptomyces sp. NPDC008125. Next base: position 297,538 of record NZ_JBIBHR010000004.1, on the reverse strand, counting down.
GGCGGGCGCTCCCTCGTCCGAGAGCGCGAGCAGCGCCACGAACTCCACTCCGGACCGCTTCATCGCCGCGACCCGCTGGATCATCCCGTCGCGCATCCCGCCTTCGTAGAGGTCGCTGATCAGGACGACGACCGTCTCGGCAGGGCGGGTGAGGCGTGCCTGGCAGTAGGCGAGGGCCCGGTTGATGTCCGTACCGCCGCCGAGCCGGGTGCCGAAGAGTACGTCGACGGGGTCGTCCAACTGGTCGGTGAGGTCGACCACGGAGGTGTCGAACACGATCAGCCGGGTGTCCAGCGAACGCATCGAGGCGAGAACCGCCCCGAAGACGGCCGCGTGGACGACGGAGGAGGCCATCGAACCGGACTGGTCGACGCAGAGGACGACCTCCTTGCGGACGGCCCGGCCCGCCCGGCCGTAACCGATGAGCCGCTCCGGAACCACGGTGCCCGCGCCGATCGCACGGTCCGCGCCGATCGCATGGTCCGCGTGGTCCGAGCCGCCCGCGTCCTGCGAGCTGCCTGAGGTACCGGTGCCGCCGGAGCTGCCGGTGCCGCCGGTGCCCTCCGTGCCCGGGATCGGTACCCAGTGCTTGAGGTTGGCGCGAATGGTGCGGTTCCAGTCGATGTCGCGGTGGCGCGGGCGGCCGGTCCGCGCGGACCGGTCGAGAGCGCCGGTGAGGGCGGCCCGGGTGTGGCCGGCCAGCCTCCTCTCCAGGTCGGCGACGACCTTGCGCACCACGGCGCGGGCCGTCTCCCGGGTGGTCTCCGGCATCGCGCCGCCGAGCTGGAGGAGGGTGCCGACGAGGTGGACGTCGGCCTCGACCGCGTCGAGCATCTCGGGTTCCAGCAGCAGGGCGGCGAGGCCGAGCCGCTCGATGGCGTCCCGCTGCATGACCTGGACGACCGGAGCGGGGAAGTACGTACGGATGTCGCCGAGCCAGCGGGCGGCGGCGGGAGCGGACGCACCGAGTCCGGCTCCGCGTTCGCCGGGGCTCCGGGCGCCCGGGCTCTTCCCGCCGCCGTAGAGCGCGGTGAGGGTGCGGTCCATCGCTGCGTCCCGCCCCTCGGGTGCGTGGCCGGTGGACTCCGCGCTGTCGGAACCCAGCACCAGCCGCCACCGCCTCGCCCGCTCGTCGCCGGATGCTCGCGCGGGCCGGGGCTGTCGGTTCCTCGGGGCCCGTCCGGGTACGGGAACGTGTTCCGTCACGGCCGATCAACTCCTGTGCGCGGGATGGCTGGTCGGGTCCGGTCCGGCTTCGCCTGGGTCGGCCGGGGGCTGCCGGGCCGGTCCTGTTCGGGGTGCCCGGGGGCGTGCTCCGGGTGCTCGAAGCGCGCTGGTACACGCTCGGCGCCGAGGACGAGGCGGAGCACCGGGAGCACGGCGTCGGCGCGGGGTCCGTCCAGCTCCGGGCCGAAGCCGGGCAGCGCCGCCCCGGTGCCGGGCCCCCGGGCCCGCCCCGCTCCGGCCGGGCCCCGGCGGGCCAGCTCCCCCAGGGTGCGCCGGACTCCCGGTTCGTACGCGGAGAAGGTGCGGCGGAGCAGCGGCAGCACGTCCGTGAAGGCGTCGTCGGGCACGCCGGTCAGCCAGCCGTCCACCAGGGCGAAGAGGCGCTCGTCGTGCACGAGGAGCATCCCACCGCCGGAGGCTCCCCCGATGAAGCCGTCGATCCACGCGGCGGCGTGCGGGGGCGGGGTGCCGGCCGAGAGGGCGAGGCCCATGAGCCGTGCCGCCTCGCCGTCCCCGAGCCGGCCCTCGTCCAGCAGCAGCCGGGTGGCGCGGCCCCGTACGGCCCCGGCGACCGTGTCCCGGGCCGACAGCTTGCCGAGCACCGCCGCCCAGCGGTCCCGGAGCCCGTGCGCGGGTTCGTCCGGGGGCGCCAGGAGGGCGATCGCGCCGTGCACCTCGTCCACCGCGCGGCGCATCGCCTCCGCGCCGTCGGCGTCCAGGCCCGTGCAGGCGGCGGGCAGCCCGACGCAGATCCGCGCCGCCAGACCGGCGGCGACCTCGCCGAGAGCGGCGGTGTCCGTGGCGCGTACGTCCCCGTACCGCAGCGAGCGGGCCAAGGCGGGCAGGGCCTCGGCGAGATGGGAGACGTCCGCGTCCAGCGCGGCCCGGTCCGCCAGGGCCCGCATCACCACCGGCAGCGCGCCGGGCAGACCGGCGAGGAGGCAGTGCTCGGCGAGGGCGGTGACCTCGCCGAGGGTGGTCGCCAGACACGCCTCGGACTCGGCCTTGGCGGTGGCGGCGGAGAGCACGGTGGTGCCCCAGGTGCCCGCCTCCGCGATCCGGACCGAGAGCTCCGGCTCCCAGCGCAGCCGCCAGGTCTCCCGGAAGGTGCCGGTGCTCCCCCGGCCCGCCACCGGCTCGCCCCAGTCCACGGCGAGGAGCCGCAGCCGGTGCAGCAGCAGGCTCCGCGCCGCGTCGTTCTCCCGGCGGAGGTCGAGCTCCACCTCACGGTCGGGCGGTTCCGGCTTCAGGCGCAGGGCGCGCTGCTGCCGGGTCAGGTCCCGCTGGAGCGGCACGGCCGGTACGCCGTCGGGTACGTCGCCGAGCGCGGTGCCGACGACGAGTCCGGCGTGGACGAGCGCGAGGGGCACGTCGGACCCGTCGCACATGACGGCCCGGACCGCGTCGGTGGCCTCGGTGAGACCGGCGAGCGGGCGCCCGCGCAGGGCGGCGAGCGTCTCGGCGAGGCGTACCGCCTCGATGACATGGGCCGGGGAGACGAACCGGTCCTCCTCGCGCAGCAGCCCCGCGACCTCCGTCATCCAGCGCTCGACGGGCCGGTCCGGGGCACGGAAAAGGTGGGCGTACCAGCCGGGCGCGTCGATGCCGGCGCCGTATCCGCTGCGGCGGGCCAGCCGCCGGTGCGTCCAGGGCACCCAGGTCATGCCTGTCTTCACCTTGGGGAGACCCTTCACCAGCGCGCGGTCGGCGGTGAGAGTCGTCCGGGCGGCGAGGGCGGGCACGTGCCAGGCGCCGCAGACGACCGCGACCTCGTCGCCGAAATCCTTCCGCGCCGCCCGGAGCTGGATGCGCATGAACGCCTCGCGCACGGCGTCGCGGGGATGCCCGCCGTCGCCGTACGTCTCGCGCAGCGCCGCCATCGCCTCGGCCAGCGCCGCGAACGGGGCGACGGGGTCGGCGCCGGGTGCCGAGGACCGGTGTTCGACCACGTCCTCCCACCACCGCTCGGGGTCGTCGTAACCGGCTGCCTCGGCCAGCAGCGCGATCGGGTCGGGAGGGGCGGGCGAGGTCTCCCAGTTCGCTTCGCCCTGGGTCGCCGCCGCGAGCGCCAGCGAGTGGGCCGCGGGCAGGTCGACGAAGCGGACGGCCGCACCGTGCGCGAGCGCCCAGCGGATCGCGACCCACTCCGGTGAGAACTCCGCCATCGGCCAGAACGAGGCCAGCCCAGGATCGTCCACGGCGTGCGCCAGCAACGCCACCGGGGGCCGCATCTCCGGATCGGCGGCGAAGGCCAGCAACGCGTCGGCCTCCGGCGGCCCTTCGACCAGCACGGCACGCGGTTCCACCGCCTCCAGCGCGGCCAGCACCGCCCGCGCCGACCCGGGGCCGTGGTGCCGCACGCCCAGCAGCAGCGGCCCGGCAGCCCCGTCGGCCGGGGGCGTGCGCGCTGCGGGCGGGGCTGCGGTCGTGGCCGGGGTCGCGGTCGTGGGGGTCGCGGTCGTGGGGGTCACCCGCGTGGAGGTCATGGCGCGACCTCGCGGCAGGCGCGGTAGAAGTCCTTCCAGCCGTCCCGTTCACGGACGACCGTCTCCAGGTACTCCTGCCAGACGGCCCGGTCCGCCGCCGGGTCCCGGACGACCGCGCCGAGGATGCCGGCGGCCACGTCGCCCGGGCGCAGGGTGCCGTCGCCGAAGTGTGCGGCGAGCGCGAGGCCGTGGGTGACGACGGAGATCGCCTCGGCGGTGGAGAGTGTGCCCGAGGGGGATTTGACCCGGGTGCGGCCGTCCGTGGTGACGCCGTCGCGGAGCTCCCGGAAGACGGTGACGACGCGCCGGATCTCGGCCGTCCCCTCGGGGGCGGCCGGCAGGTCCAGGGCGCGGCCCAGCTGGCCGACGCGGCGCGAGACGATGTCCACCTCGTCCTCGGGTGTGGCCGGGAGCGGCAGCACGACGGTGTTGAAGCGGCGGCGGAGCGCGCTGGACAGCTCGTTGACGCCCCGGTCGCGGTCGTTGGCGGTGGCGATGAGGTTGAACCCCTGGACCGCCTGGACCTCCTGGCCCAGTTCGGGGACGGGCAGGGTCTTCTCCGAGAGGATCGTGATGAGCGAGTCCTGCACGTCGGCCGGGATGCGGGTCAGCTCCTCCACCCGGGCGGTACGCCCCTCCGCCATGGCGCGCATCACCGGGCCGGGCACCAGGGCGGCCCGGCTCGGGCCGTGGGTGAGCAACTGCGCGTAGTTCCAGCCGTACCGGATCGCTTCCTCGGGCGTGCCCGCGGTGCCCTGGACGAGGAGCGTCGAGTCGCCGCTGACGGCCGCCGCGAGGTGCTCGGCGACCCAGGTCTTGGCGGTTCCCGGCACCCCGAGGAGCAGCAGGGCGCGGTCGGTGGCGAGCGTGGTCACGGCGACCTCGACGAGCCGGCGCGGGCCCACGTACTTGGGGGTGATCACCGTGCCGTCCGGGAGTGTGCCGCCGAGCAGGTAGGTGGCGACGGCCCACGGCGAGAGGCGCCAACGGACGGGCCTGGGACGGTCGTCGGCGGCGGCCAGCGCCTTGAGCTCGTCGGCGAAGGCGTCTTCGGCGTGCGGCCGGAGCGCCCGCACGCCCGCGTCGGGCGGCGCACCGTCCGACAACGCACCGCCCGACGACGCACCGCCCGCAGGCACCCCCTCCGCAGGCGCCCCCGCGGACGTGTCGGCGCCCCGCTTTCCACCGTCCGGCGTGCCGCCCGACGCGGGCGCGTGCCCGGTGGCCGCGGATTCCCCGGCTCGTTCGTACACGGTCATGGTTCCCCCTCCAGATCGCGCGGTCCGATGTGTGTCACCACCGTGCACCACCCCACTGACAATCGGTCCCCCACTCACCGTCACCGCAGGTCGGGGCAGTTGTCAGTGGGGGGTCCTACCGTCGTGGCCATGTTGCTGTCCCCTGAGGGAGATTCCGCGCGGACCGCCGAACCGGCGGGACGCACCCCTGCCGCCCCGGCCGACGCCGAGGCGGGACGTACCCCTGCCGCCCCGGCCGACGCCGAGGCGGGACGTACCCCTGCCGCCCCGGCCGACGCCGAGGCGGCGCGCAGGCGTGCCGAGCGGAGGTCCGCCCGGATCACCGACGGCGCACGGGAGTTGGAGGAGCGCCTCGCCGACCTCCTGCGCACCGGTCTCGCGGTGTCCGGGCAGCCGGGTCACGACCGCTGGGAGGAGACCGCCGCCCGGATGGTCGACGCCCAGGCTCCCGGGCTGGCCGCGCGCGTACGCGGGTTGGGCGCACTGGCCTCGTCCGGTCCGGGGTGGCCGGCGCGGATGCTGGAGGAGTGCGGACTGCTCCATCTGCTCAACACCGCCTGGCTGGGACGGGATCGGCTGTCCGCGCCCCTGTCGGCGACGGTCCGCACCCGGGTGGGGCTCCCCTCGGCACCGGACGGCCCGCCGGTGCGCGACCAGTGGCAGGTGCTCGCCCGGTACGACACCTCGGACGGCAGGCTCGTCACCCGCCGTATCTGGTTGTACGGCCAGGGGTCGGGCCGCACGGCGGTGCTGCTCTCCTACGGCCCTGGGGGCCGCGCCCCGGAGCTGTCCCTCCCGGTGGGCACGGTCCTGGACGCGGAGTTGACGCAGCACCCGGGCGCGGGCCGACGGGCTGAGCTGGGGGCGGTGTCCGGCACACCGGAGCCCGCCCGCACACCCCCGCCGGCGGTGTCCCCCGCCGAGGCCCTCGTCGGATACGGCCGCGCGCTGGGCGATGACCCCTGGGCGGAGCGGCATCCGGTGGTGCTGGGGGCGGTCATACCCGTCCCCGCCGCCGGCCACTGGCAGCTCGCCGACGAAAGGACCGGGAGCGCCCTGCCGGTGGCGGGGGACCCGCGCTCCCGGCCGGGGCTCTGGCGGCTGGCCGCGCTCTCGGGCGGCGGACCGGTCACGGTCTTCGGCGAACTGGGCCCCCGCGGCTTCGCCCCGCTGACGGCCTGGTCCGTCGTCGAGGGCGACGGCGACGGCTCGGGCAGGACCGTCGCCCTGGCCTGACGCACCGGGCGCGCAGCCCGGGGCCCGCCCCCGCACCCCGTGCCGTACCCGTTACCCGTCACCCGTTACCCGTCACCCGTCACCCGTCTGCCGGAGGTGAACCATGACCGCCACGAACCCGCCCCCGTCCGGACCCCGTTGCCCGGACCGCGACCACCCGCACGCCCCGGACCACCCGCGGACCCCGGACAACGCCCACGCCTCGGCCCACCCCACCGGCACGGCCCACCCAGCCACTCCGCACCGAGACACCCCGCGCCCGCTCGAAGAGGAGTGGGACGAGCTGGTCACCCGCGCCCTGCTCGGCACGGACCGCCGACCGGCGCACTCCCCGGGCGGCGGTTCCGGCGGACCGGCCGCGCTGCTGGACGCGGCTGCGGTGCACGCCGTGCGCCGCCGGGCGGGACTGCGGCCCGCCGCGGCCGGGGCGCTCCCCGGCCGGGCCCCCGAGGATCCCCGTCCGCCGCTGCCCCGGGCGGCCCGCCGCAGACTCGTGCAGCTCCTCGCGGACCGGTCGGGCGGCCCACACGCCGGCAGGCGGGGCACGGCCCCCGATCTGACGGAGCTGATCCCGCAGTGGCTGGCCGCCGCCAACCGTCACGGCTACCGCGCCCCCGCGGCGTTGCTCCCGGCCCTGCTGGACGCCGCGCGGGCCCGTACCGATCTGCGCCCGCACGCACTGGCCTTCGCCGGTCCGCGCGGCCGCTGGCTGGCCGGTCTGAACACGGACTGGCGGTTCGCTCTGCGTGACGGCGCTCCGCAGGCCGCGCTCCGGGGCGGACCCGGCGGCGGCGCCGACGCGGACGCGGTGCGCGAGCTGTGGGAAGAGGGACTGTTCACGGAGCGGATCGCGCTGCTCAGTGCCGTACGTCTCCGCGACCCGGACGCGGCCCGGGAACTGCTCGCCGGGAGCTGGTCCGGTGAGCGCGCGGAGGACCGGCTGATGTTCCTGGACACCCTCCGCGCCAAGCTCTCCGGGGCGGACGAGGACTTCCTGGAGGAGGCGCTCGGCGACCGCAGCCGCAACGTCCGCGCCACCGCCGCCGAGCTCCTCTCCGCCCTGCCCGACACCGCGTTGGGCCGTCGGATGGCGGCCCGCGCGGTCTCGTGCGTCAGCCTGGACCGCAGGTCCGGTGGTGGGCCACCGCCCGTCTCCGGCGGTCCCGCTCCCGCGTTCGGTGGGCCCGCCTCCGCGCCGGTGGGGCCCTCCTTGTTCATAGAGGCGCCGCACGAGTGCGATGGCGGGATGCAAAGGGACGGGGTGATCCCGGTACCGCCCGCCGGGAAGGGCGAACGGTCTTGGTGGTTCGGGCAGTTGGTCGAGTCGACCCCGCTCGCCACCTGGCCCGCCAGACTCGGCGGACGTACGGCGCGTGAGCTGGTGAGGCTGCCGGTGGCCGACGACTGGGCCGCAGACCTGCACGCCGCCTGGTGCCGTGCCGCCGTACGGCAGCGGAACGAGGAGTGGGCGCGGGCTCTGCTCGGCGCCCCCACCGCGCCTCCGGGGGACACCACCGGGACCGACTCGCCGGCCGAGCGGTCCAAGCTCCTCGCGACCCTCCCCCAGGAGGAACGCGCCGTGTGGGCGGCCGGTTTCATAGCCGCTCACGGCCTCTCCGACGCGTTCCAGCTGCTGGGCGTGTGCGCCGTGCCCTGGGCGGCACCACTCGGACGCGCGGTCGTCGACGCGCTCGACATCGCCCGCGAGGCGGGCAGTTACCCCTGGAGCTTCAGCGGAGTCATGGGTCTGGCCGAGCGCTGCCTGGACCCGGGCGAGGCCGACCGCCTGGAGGTGCTCACCACCCCGGAGGACGAACGCGAGGGCGCCTCACCCGGGGCGGGCGGCTACTGGTCGGAGGCCTTCCAGCGCTTGGTCTCCACCCTCCGGCTGCGGGCCGCCATGGAGGCCGAGCTGGCCCCGGCCGGGCCCTGACGCGCCGCGTCGGCCGAACGAACCCGCAGCAGGACACCGCAGGACACCTCTCACGGCAGGGCAGCCGGTCCGGCGGGGCGGCGAGCGGGCGTGCCGGCGGCGCGACGAGGGAAACCCCGCCGGGCGGGGCCCCGGGCCCCCGGTCGGGCGCGGCCGTGCACACCAGGCACGGCCAGGCCCGGCCCTCAACGCCTCTGGAATCGCCTGGAACAGGCAGTCACCCTCCGGTGCCGCCGCACGCCCGCAGGTGTCAGGCGTCCGCGGGGTGAGGGACGTTCGCGTTGACCCAGTCGACGATCGCGGTGGTGGTCGCACCCGGGGTGAAGATCGCGGCGACCCCGAGTTCCCTGAGCGGCGGGATGTCCTCCTCCGGGATGATCCCGCCACCGAACACCTTGATGTCCTCGGCCTCCCGCTCCCGAAGCAGCTCGATCACCTTGGCGAACAGCGTGTTGTGGGCGCCCGAGAGGATCGACAGTCCGATGGCGTCGGCGTCCTCCTGGATGGCGGTGTCCACGATCTGCTCCGGGGTCTGGTGGAGACCGGTGTAGATGACCTCCATTCCGGCGTCCCTCAGTGCCCGCGCGATCACCTTGGCCCCCCGGTCGTGGCCGTCGAGCCCCGGCTTGGCCACCACCACACGAATCGGACCGGACACACCCATCACTGCCTCCATCTGGTTTCCCGCACCACCGGCCGCGTTCTCCCGCACCGTCCCGCGCTCTGTCCGAGCCCGCTCCCGTACCGGATCCCGCACTGTTCCTCGCGCCGACGCCCCGCGGATGTGAACGAACGTTATCCTCAGCATCCTTCCTCGTCGCGTCCTGTTTCGTGAAGGACGTGAGGGGGGAAATCTCCTTGTGGGACATGTTCGTCGTACGCCCGCCCCCTACACCGAGTGGCGCACACCCGCCATGTGGGGGCGGCCGTAAGGGGAGCCGCCAGAGGTCGCCGCACACCCGCGCCGTCAGCCGCACGGCGCGGAGGTGCGGCCCCCGCGAGCGTCCGGTCCCCCGGCCGTCCGACCAGGGCCGCCGGGGGGACGGACGGCAGCAGGCCGGAAATTCCGGCCGCCGGGACCCGCTCCGGACCGACACGGCCACCGGGGCGACGCGGAGAAGCGACGGAAGAGAACGGACGGCCGGACCTCCACCAGGCGGTCCGGGTACCGGAAGAGCGGTCCGACCGGCGCGAGCGTCGGCGGCCGACCGGGCCGGTCGCGACCTCGCCACGGCACCCCCTGAAGGCGCGCGGGACCGAAGCCGTTCGCGCGTGCCGGTGCAGGAGGTCGGCCATGAATCTACTGCCTTTGCTCACCCTGCTGCCGCGTCTGCCACGTCTGCCGCGTCTGCCGCGCCTGCCGTCGCCACCGGGCCTGTGCCTGCCGTCAGCGCAGGGCCTGCGCTCCTCGTCCGCGCTGCTCAGGGCCACCGCGCTGGATCTGGCGATCCTCGCCGGACACGTGCTCTTCTATCCGACCGGCCTCACTCCGGAGCGCCGTAGGGCCACCCCCGGTATCGAGCAGGACCTCGACGCGCTGCCCCCGGGGGTGGCCGCGCTGACCCCGGCCCGGGAGGACGACCGGCCGCCGGTGGTGCTGCTGCACGGGTTCATCGACAACCGCTCCGTCTTCGTACTGCTCCGCCGCTCGCTCGCCCGGCACGGCAGGCACCAGCTGGAATCGCTCAACTACTCTCCGCTGACCTGCGACATCCGTGCGGCCGCCGAGTTGCTCGGGCGGCACGTCGAAGAGATCTGCGAGCGCACCGGCCACCGGAGGGTGGACGTCGTGGGGCACAGCCTCGGCGGCCTGATCGCCCGGTATTACGTACAGCGCCTGGGCGGTGACCACCGGGTCCGCGTGCTGGTCACCCTCGGCACCCCGCACGGCGGCACCGCCGTCGCCCCGCCGGCGAGCGCTCACCCGATCGTGCGGCAGATGCGCGCCGGTTCCGACTTCATCGAGGAGCTGCGCACCCCGGCCCCCGGGTGCCGGACGCACTTCGTCGCGTTCTGGAGCGAGTTGGACCGGGTGATGGTGCCCGTACGCACCGCGTGCATCGACCACCCCGATCTCGACGCGGAGAACGTACGGGTCACGGGCATCGGGCACCTCGCGCTCCCCGTGCACCCGGCCGTCGCCGCGCGCATCCGCCAGGTGCTCGACTCCCCCGGCTCCACGGCCACAGCGGGCGACATCGCGGGGATCACGGGCCGCGCGACGGGTGGCGCCACCGTGGCCTGACGGAGCAGGTGGCGCGGCCCGGGAAGGCCGGGCCGCCCGCCTTTACCGCAGTACGACGGTGACGCCCCGCTCTTCGAAGAGCTCCAGGATCACGTCGAAGAGCGTGACCTCCCGGTCGCCCGAGTGCGCCGGTTCCGTCAACCGCGCCCGCGCGGCGCCCGAGTTCACCCAGTCGAGGGTGAACCCGGGGGCGGTGCCCCAGCCGCCGTGCAGGCAGTCCTCCAGCGCGTCGAGGTTCCAACCGAAGTACCCGCCCGGCCCGTTGACGGCCTCACCGATCGCGCACCAGAAACTGTTCCGGTCGGCGGTGTACCGGCCGTCCAGGGTGACCGTCCGCTCCTCGGGCGCGTCCGGCTTCCCCTGCCGACGCCACTCGTGGGACCACAACGCCACGGACAGCCAGGCCCATTGCTCGGCGGCGGAGAGTCCGTGCCAGAGGCCCGGCCGGTCGGGTCCGCCGGCTCGGACGAGCTCCCACACCGCTTCCGAGCCGGGCACGGCGTTGTCGCACCACAGCTCGGCCGTCAGGTCGACCAGCCCGGCGCCGTGAGCGGAGGGCCGGGTGTCCGTGACGGTCACCTGGCCGACCAAGTAGCTCCCGATGACCGCGCCGTCCGGGTCGAGGAAGGAGAGCCAGGCGTTCCCCGCCCCGGCCCGTCGGCCACCGATCCGGTCGAGGGCCCTGAGCAGGCCGCCCTCCGGACGGCAGCCGGTGAGCAGCACCCGGCGCTCCCCGGCATCGGCCTCCCACTCATCGACCTGCCCCTCATCGGCCTCCCCCGCCTCGGCCCCCTCGCCGACCGGCGTGAACAGCCCTTCGACGCCGCGCGCGAAACCCCAGAAGTCGCTCTCGTCGTCGTCGGACCTGAGAGCACAGCCCCCGCCTTCGCCGCCCCGGACTGCCTCGTCCACCGAATCCTTCCCTCCGTACCGACCGAACACCGATCGAACACCGCTCCCCCACCGCGCCGACCGCAGCGACTACGTTCCGTCACCGTGTCCGGTGGAAATCAGAACGGATTCTTCGAACGTAACGCCAACAATGGGTCTCGGCTGCGCCGAAAGGCGCTCGAATGCCCGGTTCCCCCGAGACCAAACCCTTCCGAAGATTGTGGCCGTCACACACCGCCAGGTACAGTCGCGGCCACTGCTTCCCCGGGTTTCACCCCACTGAACTCCGGGCTGGTCCTGCTGCCGAGGCGAGAGAGAAGTTGGTGAACGACCAGCACACCCACGCCGGGTACGCCGGATACGACGCGTCACAGACCGGTGGCTACCCTGCCGGTCCGCTCTACGGGACGTATCCCGGCGAGCAGGGCGTCGCACCCGGTTCCGGATACGACAGCGATTTCACGGCGGTCCCCACGCCCGCCCAGCACGGCACGTATCCCGGTCAGGACACCTCCTACGCCGCCGACTCCTCCTGGGAGAGCGGCACGCACGACGGCACGCACACCGGTGCGCACACCGGCACGTACGCCGGCTACGCGGACGAGTCCCAGGCCGCGCACCACGATCTGTACGACACCACCGGCAGCTGGCACACGAGCCCGACCGGCTCGCCCGACCGGACCGGGCAGTGGGACTCCAGCGGCTGGCAGCAGGACGCGACCCGCACCACGACCGGCGAGTGGGCCTTCACCGACACCGGGGCCTTCCCCACGACCACCTTCGAGTCGGCCCTGTACGCGACGGGGACGTACCGGGCGGCCACCGCCACCGGTACGTACGAGACCCACGGCGGCGAGCACCACGGCGGGTACGACGGAACCGGATACGCCCCCGCCCCCTCCGGCTACGGAACCGACGCCCCGCACTACGGCCCCACCGCCTACGCGACCGGCGCCTGCGACACGGGCACCTTCGACAGCCGGACCTTCGGGGCGGGCGGCTACGAGACCACCGACTACGGCACTTCGGCCCACGACACCCCCGCCTCCGGCATCCCGGTCCACGCGACCACCGCGTTCTCCACCGGCACGTACGACAGCAGCACGTACGACACTGGCACGTACGACAGCGGCACCTACGACGCGACCGCCTGGAACACCGCACCGGAGGGCCCCGACGCCACGCCCGGGGAGACCGCGTACATCCCGGAACAGATGTCCTACCCGCCCGACGGGCAACACCGGCCGGACTCCGAACACCTGACGCCCGAACACGCGGCATCCGAACACCGGGCGCCCGAACAGCACGGGTCCGCGCAGGACGACGCCCCGCAGGACGACGCGCCCGACACCGCGCAGGAGCCCGGCCCGGAGTCCGAGGACCCGGCCGTCGGCTCCCCGGACCGCCGGCCCGACCCGTACACCCCCGCCGTGCGGCCCGAGGGACGGACCGAGGGTCGTTCCGCCACCCGGACCCGGGCCCGCCGCCGTACGCCCGCCAAGCGATCGGCGCTGCTGACGATCGCGGTTCCGTCCGCGTGTGTGATGGGCGTCGCGGGGATCGCGGCGGCCTCGGTCGGGGGGCTCGGGCGCGGCGAGGAGACCAAGGAGAACCCGACGACGATGGCCGCCGCCGACACGGGCACCGTGAAGGCACTCGCGTCCAACACCAAGCTGGACACCCAGCTCGCGGGGGTCGACGCCGCCGGTGCGGACTTCAGGGACCGGGCCAGCCGTACGCAGGAGCGCATCGACCTCAAGGAGCGGCAGGCCGCCGAGAAGAAGAAGCGCGAGGAGGAGGCCGCCCGCAAGGAGGCGGCCCGCCCCAAGTACCTGCTGCCGGTGGCGCAGCACGGTCTCAGCGCGTACTTCGGTCAGGCCGGGGTCAACTGGATGTCCGTGCACACCGGCATCGACTTCCCCGTGCAGTACGGGACTCCGGTGATGGCCGCGACCGACGGCACCGTACGCACCCAGTGGAACAGCGCCTACGGCAACATGGCGATCGTGACCTCGGAGGACGGCACCGAGACCTGGTACTGCCACCTGAGCAGCACCAGGATCCGCTCCGGTTCGGTGAAGGCCGGTGACGTGATCGCCTACTCCGGCAGCTCCGGCAACTCCACGGGCCCGCACCTGCACTTCGAGGTGCGTCCCGGCGGCGGCTCCGCGATCAATCCGCTGCCCTGGCTGCAGAGCCACGGGCTCGACCCGCAGTAGTCCCCGCGGCGTTCACGAAAGGCCGGGCCGAAAGGGCCCGGCCTTTCGGCGTGTTCAGGACGGCCGCTACAGCTTCTCGACGGGGGCGTACCGCAGCAGCAGCTTCTTGGGGCGCTCGTCACCGAAGTCGACGGTGGCCTTCGCCTGGTCGCCGAAGCCCTCGACGGCGGTCACCGTGCCCAGGCCGAACTGGTCGTGCGTGACCCGGTCTCCGACCACCAGCGTGACCACCGGCTTGTCGCCGGTGCGCCGGGTCGCGAAGCCGGAGGGGCCTGAGCGGGCGCGGGAGGAGGAGAGGGACGAGGTGATCCCCGAGGTGGGCCCGGCCGGGGCGGCCATCGGCCCCTTCCGCTTCCATTCCAGGTGCTGGTCCGGGATCTCCTCCAGGAACCGCGACGGCGGGTTGTACGAGGGCTGGCCCCAGGCGCTCCGCATGGACGCGCGGGTGAGGTAGAGGCGTTCGCGGGCGCGGGTGATCCCGACGTACGCGAGGCGGCGCTCCTCCTCCAGCTCCTTGACCTGGCCCAGCGCCCGCATGTGCGGGAAGACGCCGTCCTCCATGCCGGTGAGGAAGACGACGGGGAACTCCAGTCCCTTGGCGGTGTGCAGCGTCATCAGGGTGATGACGCCGGAGCCGTCCTCGTCCTCGTCGGGGATCTGGTCGGAGTCGGCGACCAGGGCCACCTTCTCCAGGAACTCCGCGAGCGTCCCGGACGGTCCGGCCGCCTCCGCGTCGCCATCGGCATCGGCGTCGCCCGCTCCGCCACCGTCCGGCTCGGCCGCCGCGCGGGCCCGGTCCTGCTCGAACTCCAGCGCGACGGCGGCGAGTTCCTGGAGGTTCTCGATGCGGGTCTCGTCCTGCGGGTCGGTGGACGCCTGGAGTTCGGCGAGATAGCCGGTGCGTTCCATGACGGCTTCCAGCACGACCGCGGGGCCCGCGCCGGACTCGACGACGGTGCGCAGCTCCTCCATCAGCGTGTTGAACCGCTTCACGGCGTTGGTGGAGCGGGCCGCCATGCCGTACGCCTCGTCGACGCGGCGCAGCGCCTGCCCGAAGGAGATCTTCTCGCGCTGGGAGAGGGCGTCGATCATCGCCTCGGCGCGGTCGCCGATGCCGCGCTTGGGCACGTTGAGGATGCGGCGCAGCGGGACGGAGTCCTCGGGGTTGGCGAGCACCCGGAGGTAGGCCAGGATGTCCCGGACCTCCTTGCGCTCGTAGAAGCGGACCCCGCCGACGACCTTGTAGGGCAGGCCGACGCGGATGAAGATCTCTTCGAAGACACGGGACTGGGCGTTGGTGCGGTAGAAGACCGCGACGTCGCCCGCCTTGGCGTCGCCCGCGTCGGTGAGCCGGTCGATCTCGTCGGCGACGAACTGCGCCTCGTCGTGCTCGGTGTCGGCGACGTACCCGGCGATGCGGGTACCGGTCCCGGCGTTGGTCCAGAGGTTCTTGGGGCGGCGGCTCTCGTTGCGCTCGATGACGGCGTTGGCGGCCGAGAGGATCGTCTGCGTGGAGCGGTAGTTCTGCTCCAGCAGGATCGTGGTGGCGTCCGGGTAGTCCTCCTCGAACTGGAGGATGTTGCGGATCGTCGCGCCCCGGAAGGCGTAGATCGACTGGTCCGCGTCACCGACGACGCAGAGCTCGCCGGGTGCGTCCTGCTCGCCCGCCGGTCCGACCAGCTCACGCACGAGGGTGTACTGGGCGTGGTTGGTGTCCTGGTACTCGTCGACCAGGACGTGCCGGAAGCGGCGGCGGTAGTGCTCGGCGACGTCGGGGAACGCCTGGAGCAGGTGGACCGTCGTCATGATGATGTCGTCGAAGTCGAGGGCGTTGGCCTCGCGCAGCCGCGCCTGGTAGAGCGCGTACGCCTGGGCCAGGGTCTTCTCGAAACCGTCGGCGGCCTGCCCGGCGAAGGTCTCCTCGTCGATGAGCTCGTTCTTGAGGTTGGAGACCTTGGCGGTGAAGGACTTCGGCGGGTAGCGCTTGGGGTCGAGGTCCAGGTCGCGGCAGACCAGGGCCATCAGCCGCTTGGAGTCGGCCGCGTCGTAGATCGAGAACGACGAGGTGAAGCCGAGCCGCCTCGACTCGCGGCGCAGGATGCGGACGCACGCGCTGTGGAAGGTCATGACCCACATGGCGTTGGCGCGGGGGCCGACGAGCTGCTCGACCCGCTCCTTCATCTCGCCGGCGGCCTTGTTGGTGAAGGTGATCGCCAGGATCTGCCCGGGGTGCACGCCGCGCTCGGCGAGCAGGTGGGCGATGCGGTGGGTGAGCACCCGGGTCTTGCCGGAGCCGGCGCCCGCGACGATGAGCAGCGGGGACCCGGCGTGCACGACGGCGGCGCGCTGCTCGGTGTTGAGTCCGTCGAGCAGTGCGGCGGAGTCGAGGACCGGGCGCGGGGCGCCGTCGCGGTAGTACCCGTCCCTGGGCGGCGGGGGCGCGTCGAAGAGCCCTTCGAAGAGGCCCTCGGGCTCCTCCTCGGGCGCGTGGTCCTCGGGGGGCGGCGGGGGCCCCTCCTCCACGGGCTGGAGGCCGGTCAGGAAACTGTCGTCAAAGAGGCTGCTCATCGCTAGTCGAGTTTAGGGTGTCGCGCCGACACTCCGGGCGGGCTTCGGCGGACCCGGCGGCCGGCCGTCACCGGGTGTCAGGGAGCGTGCGCGGCGCGCGAGAGAAACCCCTCGCCACGGGCCCTCGGGGACCCGGTACGGACCGCTGCGACCAAGGTCACGAACATGTATCGGGCATATCGCTCATCGCCCTTCCCAGCCGTCCCACCGCTTGGCTACCGTGCTCAGCCGGACGCCCCGTCCACCACGGCAGGCCGGACGATCTCGGCCGGGCCGCCCGGTGGGCGGTCCACGGAAGGAGATGCCGTCGTGGCATCGCATCGCAAACCCCGCACCCCGGTGCGCGTCTCGTCGCAGGCCGTCGGCTTCACCACGGTGGCGCTCGCCACCGCCACCCTGCTCTCCACGCAGAGCGCGACAGCCGCCCCTTCGGCGCCCAGGCCGAGCATCGAGGACGTACGGAAGAAGGTCGACGACCTCTACCGCGAGGCGGGCTCCGCGACGCAGGAGTACAACCGCGCGAAGGACGCCACGGTCGAGCAGCAGGACAAGGTGGACGCCCTGCTGGAGGAGGCGGCCGAGCGGGCGGACAAGGTCAACGCGGCCCGTCGCGCTCTGGGGAGCTACGCGGCGGCCCAGTACCGCAGCGGCGGACTGGCGTCCACCATGACGTTCTTCCTGGCGGACGACCCGCAGTCGTACTTCGACCAGGACCATCTGATGGAGCGGCGCACCAGCCGGCAGGAGAAGGCGGTCGCCGTCTTCCGTACCGAGCAGCTGGCCGCCGCCGAGAAGCGCACCGAGGCCACCGAGAGCCTGCAGGCGCTGACCGAGTCGCAGACGGATCTGCGCACCAGCAAGCAGACCGTGCAGAACAAGCTGTCCGAGGCGCGCACGCTGCTGTCGGAGCTGACCGCCGAGGAGAAGGCGCGCCTGGCGGAGCTGGAGCGGAAGAAGGAAGCCGAGGCGAAGAAGAAGGCGGAGAGGCTCGCCGCCGAGCAGGCCGCCGCGGCGAAGGAGGCGGCCGACAAGAAGGCCGCCGACAAGGCCGCGGCGGGCTCGGACACGGCAGCCTCCGGAAGTACCGGCACCGCGACCGGCTCGACCACGTCGGCGTCGGCGTCGGCCAAGGGCGCGCAGGCGCTGGCGTTCGCCGAGTCCCAGATCGGCAAGCCGTACGTGTGGGGGGCCACCGGCCCCGCGTCGTACGACTGCTCCGGCCTGACCCAGGCGGCCTGGCGGGCGGCGGGCGTCGACCTGCCGCGTACCACCTGGGACCAGGTCGATGTGGGTACGAGGGTCGCGACGGCGGACCTCCAGCCGGGGGACCTGGTCTTCTTCTACGACGACATCAGCCACGTGGGCATCTACAAGGGCGACGGGATGATGGTCCACGCGCCGAAGCCGGGGGCGTACGTCCGCGAGGAGTCGATCTACTACATGCCCATCTACGGCAGCGTCCGGCCGGGCTGATCCGGCCCCGGGCCGGCCGACGGGGCACACGGGCGGACGCGTCCCGGAACGCCCGCCCGGGGCCGGTCAGGTCCAGAGCGTGGCGATGAAGATGTTGGCGACGGTCAGTCCGCCCACGGCGGCGAAGGCGCCCTTGGACACCTTCTCCTCGTCGCGCTTGAGATAGATGAGAGCCAGGATCACGACGAGGATCAGCAGCTTGAGGCCGATCTTGACGTTGTTGACCGGATTGTCGTCGGCCTGGTGGAAGCCGACGAGGGCGATGCCGGTGACCAGCATGGTGAGCGCGCCGTGCAGCATCGCGGGGACGAACCGGGCGGTGCCGGAACCCATCGCCTTCATCTGCGTCAGGAAGCCGCCCAGCAGGGAGGCGATGCCGATGATGTGCAGGGCGACGAAGACATGGATGAGTACAGACATGTCCGCAGCCTAACGACGGCTGTAACCCCCCTCTGCGGTGAGGTGGGGCTTACCCGGGCCGCCGGGGCGCGTCTTCGGAACTGCCGCCCGCCCGCCGGCCGGCCCGGCCTCCGGCCGAACGACGGCAGGTCGAGGACGCGCTCCGGCGCCCTTTTCCCGAAGCTGCCCGAAAGTGACCGGATCGCCCTCCGCAACCCCGGCCGTCCTCCGTCACCCTGGTCACACACCGAAGGCGAAACGTCACAGGAGGTCAATTTCGATCATGACGCCTTCTCGGCCTGCCCCGGGGTTAGCGTCCCTTCCAGGTGATCGGCCCGCCTTGCCGCCCCTGACGGGTAGCACCGGTCACCTGGCCGAACGATCCCGGTGGTGCCCGCCCTCCCCCATGAGGCGCGCGCCGCCGGGGTCCGCCGGGCCCGCCGGTACCCCGGGCGGGCAGCCGACAGGAAGGATGCAGCCCTCGTGGCCGCGCACCGGAAAGCAGCTCACCGCAAACCCAAGCAGCGCCTGTTCGCCGGCTCCGCTGCCCGCTCCGCCGCCGCCCTGGCACTCGCCGGGGCGGCCACCGCGACCGCCGCGACCGGTTCCGCCGAGGCGGAGCCCCCGCTCACCGCTTCCCAGGTCAGGGCCAAGGTGGACCGGCTCTACCGGGATGCCGAGGTCGCCACCGAGCAGTACAACGGGGCCAGGGAGAAGGCTGCCGACGCCGCCCGCTCCGTGGACGCACTGCGCGACGAGGCCGCCCGCCGCACCGGTCTCCTCAACGAGTCCCGGCACGCCCTGGGTTCGCTCGCCACCGCCCAGTACCGCTCGGGAGGTCTGGACCCCGCGCTCCAGCTGCTGCTCACCTCCGACCCCGACGAGTACCTGGAGCGCGCCTCGTACGTGGAGAAGGCGGGCGAGATCCAGGCCGGGACCATCAGCGGCATCCGGCGCCAGGTCATCGGGATCGAGCAGGTCCGGACCCGCGCCGAGGACGAGTCGGCGGTGCTCGCCACTCGCGAGACCGAACTCGCACGGCACAGGAAGAAGATCACCACCAGCCTCAGCGACGCCCGGCGGCTGCTGCACACCCTCACCGCCGCCGAACGCGCCCGCTACGAGGCCGAGAACGGCACCGGCGGCACGGCCGGCCCGAGCGGCCCGAGCGGCCCGAGCGGTACGAGCGGTACGAGGGATACGAGCGGTACGCGGGCTACGACCGGCACCGGTGCCCCCTCGGTGGCTCCCACCACCCCGGACTCCCGCGCCGCCGAGGCTGTCGCCTTCGCGTACGGGGCGCTCGGCAAGCCGTACGTCTGGGGGGCGACCGGCCCGTCCGCGTACGACTGCTCCGGCCTCACCCAGGCCGCCTGGCGGGCGGCGGGCGTCTCGCTGCCGCGCACCACCTACACCCAGATCAACGCCGGGCAACGGGTCTCCCGCTCCCAGCTCGCCCCCGGTGACCTGGTGTTCTTCTACTCCGGAATCAGCCATGTCGGCCTCTACATCGGCGACGGCAAGATGATCCACGCCCCGCGCCCGGGTGCACCGATCCGGATCGCCCCGATCGACGAGATGCCGTTCGCGGGGGCGACCCGGGTGGCGTGACGACCGGCCCGCCCCCGCCCGTCACTGCCCTGAAGGACCGGGCGGACGGACGACGGGCGGGCGACGGGCGGGCGGGCGTCAGACCAGGCGGCGCGCCGTCGCCCACCGGGTCAGCTCGTGACGGTTGGAGAGCTGGAGCTTGCGGAGCACCGCGGAGACGTGCGACTCCACCGTCTTCACCGAGATGAAGAGCTGCTTCGCGATCTCCTTGTACGCGTATCCCCGGGCGATCAGCCGGAGCACCTCGCGCTCGCGCTGGGTGAGCCGGTCCAGGTCCTCGTCGACGGGCGGGGCGTCGGTGGAGGCGAAGGCGTCGAGCACGAAGCCGGCCAGACGGGGCGAGAAGACCGCGTCGCCCTCCTGGACCCGGAAGACCGAGTTGACCAGGTCGTCGCCGGTGATCGTCTTGGTGACGTAGCCGCGGGCGCCGCCCCGGATGACTCCGATGACGTCCTCGGCCGCGTCGGAGACGGAGAGCGCGAGGAAGCGGACCGGGTTCTGGGCGGCCGACATCAGCGGCGCGCAGCGGCGCAGCACCTCGACGCCGCCGCCGCCGGGGAGGTGGACGTCGAGGAGGACGACCTCGGGGCGGGTCGCCGTGATGACGGTGACGGCCTGGTCGACGTCGGCGGCCTCGCCGACGACCTCGACCCCGGTCTCCTCGGTGCGGCCGATCTCGGCCTGGACGCCGGTGCGGAACATCCGGTGGTCGTCCACGAGGACGACCCGTACCCGGCGTTCCGGTTCCTGGGTCGTCGCTTCGCTGTTCTCGGTCATTCGCCCGCCCTCTCCATCTCCAGCTCGACTTCCGTGCCGCCGCCGGGCACCGACCGGAGCCTGGCCGTACCGCCGTTGCGCCGCATCCGGCCGACGATCGATTCTCGTACGCCCATGCGGTCCTCGGGGACCGCGTCCGGGTCGAACCCGGGCCCCCGGTCGCGTACGGAGATGAAGACCTTCCGGCCCTCGACCTCCGCGTAGACCTGGACCGCGCCGCCCTCGCCACCGTACTTGGCGGCGTTCACCATCGCCTCGCGCGCGGCCTGGAGCTGGGCGGTGGTCTTCTCGTCCAGCGGGCAGTCGCCGACCACGACGACCTCCAGCGGGACGCCGTGCTTGTCCTCGACCTCGGCGGCGGCACGCTTCACTGCCTCGGCGAGGGTGGCCGGCTCGTCGTCGGCGTCCTTGCCGGTGCCGCCGGGGTCGTACAGCCAGTTCCGCAGTTCGCGTTCCTGGGCGCGGGCCAGTCTGCGGACCTCTCCGGCGTCCTCGGCGTTGCGCTGGATCAGGGTGAGGGTGTGCAGCACCGAGTCGTGGACGTGGGCCGCGACCTCGGCGCGTTCCTGGGCACGGATGCGCATCAGGCGTTCCTCGGAGAGGTCCTGGGTCATGCGGACGAGGTAGGGGCCGGCGAGCAGCGCGATGCCGGTGAGCACGGCGATGGCCGCGGTGAGGACGTTGCCGAGCTGGGCGGCCGAGCCGCGCACCACCAGGAAGGCGGCGAGCCCGAGGCCGACGAGCGCGACCCCGGCGAGGCCGCGGGCCAGGTGCAGCATGCTCCGGCGGCGGCCCACCTCCATCCACTGAGCACGGCGGGCGTTGTCGGCCTGCCGCCAGACCAGTACGGAACCGGCTCCGATGAGGAGGATGGGCCAGATGTAGCGGTCGGCGCCGCTGCCCATGTTCACGTTGGCGAGGAAGATCAGGGCGCCCACGAACAGCCCGACGAGCGCGAAGACCTGTCCGCGGTCGGGCTTGCGGAGCCGGCGGCTGCCGTCCGGGGCGGTGATGAAGAGGGAGCGCGGGGTCTCGACGCCGCCGACGCCGAGGGGCACCACGATCCAGAACACCGCGTAGAGCACCGCGCCGAGGCCGTCCGCCAGGAAGAGGCCGAGGAAGACGAGCCGCACCCAGGCGACGGGCAGCCCGAGGTGTCCGGCGAGGCCGCGCGCGACGCCGCCCAGCATGCGCCCCTCGGCGCTGCGGTACAGCTTGCGCGCCGGTGGCTCCTCCGGGTCGGTGGCCGGTGCACCGGCGGCTCGGGTCGTGGCGGTTGGCATGGTCCGATCGTCACACGTCCGGGTGGGCCGGGACATCAGGGACGGCCCCTACTCCCATATCAGGGAACGACCAGGGTCGCCGCGGGTCCCACGGGGGCCTTCGGACCGTCACCATGGAGCCATGACCGCTTCCCCGTCCGCCGCGCCCCCCGGCGAGGCGCCCCCCGGCGCACCGAAGAGCGCACCGAAACCGCAGCTGAGGCGGAGCCCCCGGCAGAAGGTGGTGGCGGGGGTGTGCGGCGGCCTCGGCCGGTACTTCGACGTGGACCCGGTCGTCTTCCGGGTGGTCCTCGGGGTGCTCGCCGTCACGGGCGGCACCGGGCTGATCCTCTACGGCTTCGCGTGGCTGCTGGTTCCGGTGGAGGGCGAGGAGGAGAACGAGTTCCGCGAGCTGCTCTCCGGCCGGGTGGAGGGGCCGCCGCTGGTGGCGCTGCTCTTCGCGCTGGTGGGCTGCGGGCTCTTCCTCTCGATGATCAACAACGGCGGGGTGCTGGCGTTCGCCGCGATGCTGGTGCTGGCGGTCGCCGGGTTCGCGGTGTGGACGCGGCACGGCCGGCCCGCCGCCACGGACGAGGAGGCGGACCGGGACGCCCGGGACGGCCGGGCCGCCGGGGACTCCGTGCCTTCCGCGCCCCGTACCGCCCCGGCGCCGCCGCCCTCCGGCCGGGGCTCGGTGCCGCCGGAGGTCCAGGCCCCCCCGGCTCCGGCCGGGCCGTCGTGGTGGCGGGACCCGATCGTCAAGGACGGCACGACGGGGCCGGTGGGCGGGGGCTATCTGTGGGGCCCGGCGGACGCGGTCCCGGGCGCGGCGGCCGAGCCGGGGAAGGCGCGCGGGGGACACCACGGGGCGCCGCACCGCGGCGGAGCACACCACGGGGGTCGCGGGGCGCGCGCGGGGTCCGTACCGCCGGTCGCCACCGATCCGCGCGAGAGGACGCACGGGCCGCACTCGATCGGGGGCCTCGTGCGGTTCCTGGCGATCGTCGCCGGGGTGGCCGCCGCCTGGCCCGGCTGGGGCAGGCACCCGCTCGGCGAGAGCCTCCAGATCGGGGCGGTCGCGGCGCTCGCCGTTCTCGGGGTGGGAATGCTGGTCGCCTCGTTCTTCGGCCGGACCGGTTTCGGCACGCTGGTGTTCGCGCTGCTCGTCACGGGGGTGCTCGCGGCGTCGACCGTACTGCCGAGGGACATCGGGACGACGTGGGCGCGGACCGAGTGGCGTCCCGTCACCGCCGCCCAGCTGCGGCCGTCCTACGACATCGGGGCCGGTACCGCCCGGCTCGATCTGTCCGGCCTGCCGGTCCCGCTGGGGACCGCCCTCTCCACCCGGGTGGAGGCGGGGGCCGGCCGTGTGGTGGTGGTCGTCCCGCAGGACGCGACGGTCCGGGTGCGGGCGGAGGTGGGGCTCGGGGACGTGACCCTGCCCGGCGATCCGGCCGGTCAGGACGTCGACATCGCCCCGGACCGGCAGACCACCCGCACGCTCGTGCCCCCGAAGGGCGCGGACCCGGCCGGCACGATCGAGCTGCGCCTGGAAGTCGGTCTCGGACAGGTGGAGGTCATTCGTGCTGCTTCATGAGTTCCGGCCGGGCCGTGCGCTGGCCGGCCTGACCCTGCTTGCCCTTTCGGGCGGATACGCGGCCGACTGGGCCGGGGCCTGGCACGCGCCGTGGGTGTTCTTCGCCGCGGTGCTGGGCGGCGGGCTCCTCCTCGCCGCCGTGGCCGCCTGGGTCGCCTACAGGCTCCGGCGGCGGCGGCGCGGCGGCAGGAGCGTGTCCAGCGAGAAGGGTCCCGATCCGGCGAGCAGCAGCGGCAGCCAGGCCATGAGGTAGACGAGGTCGTTGCCGTAGTAGTACGGGGTCGCCTGCCAGCTCACGGTGAGCCAGAGGCTCAGCGAGATCAGCGCGCCGCCGAGTGCGGCGAGCCGGCCCCAGAGCCCGAACAGGGTGCCGATGCCGACGGCGAGTTCGCCGAGGGCGATGGCGTACCCGAAGCCGACCGGGCCGTGCAGCGCCAGGTCGACGAGCCAGGGGGCGCCGGCGGAGTCGCGGACCCCGCGCATCTGGTCGCCGATCGAACCGGCCCCGCTCGACGACAGGAAGGCGCTGTCCGTCAGCTTGTCGAGCCCGGCGTAGATGAAGGTGACGCCGAGGAAGACCCGCAGCGGCAGCAGCGCGTACGTGCGCGCCTGCTCCCTCAGCCCCTTCGACTCGCCGGGAACGCGTCCGTAACCGTTGCTTCCGTGGCCCTGCATGAACTGCTCCACCTCTCCGTTGCCCCGTCAACAGACCATACGTAAGAACACACGTACGTGGGGAAAGGGGGCGGCTTCCGGCGCACGGGGGCGGGCGCGTCGGCGCACACGCGACGGACCGGACACGTGCACCGCGTCCGTGCCGCGCGTCCGCCGCCGTCCGGTTCCGTACGCGATACGGGTGGCGGAGCACCGGACTTCTCACCGAGGATGCCCGCATGACGGATGCCCAGCACCCCCCGGAGCGCTCCCGGAACGCCGCGGAGGACGCGGCCGCCCTGGTGGACTCGGCCTACGCGACGGACGCGGTTCCCCCCGGGGACGCGGACCACTCGGACGGCACGGACCGGCCGCCCCGAAGCCGCACGCTCGTCACCCTCCTCGGGGTGAGCGCCGTGCTGCTGGTCCCGCTGTTCCTCGGGTTCTGGCACATCGCGGAAGAAGCGGTCCGGAACCAGAGCATCAGCGACTGGCAGGGCAACCACGAGACGAAGCTCCGGCTGCAGCGCGACGCGCTGGTGCTCGTCGGGGTGCCGGTCCTCTGCGCCGCGTGCGGGTGGATCGTCGCCTCGCTCCGGGACCGCCCCGCCGCCGTCCCCGTCGCGCGCACCCTGCTGACCGGTGCGGTCCTGCTCTGGCTGATCCTCGGCGCGTCCGTCTACACGACGTTCATGGCGGCGCCCTTGTTCTGACCCGGACCCAGGGGTGCCGGTACGCCCCGCGGGGTCAGTCCGTCACGTCGATCCGGCAGCTGTTGGTCTCCACCCCCGCCGCCGTGACCACCTGGACGTCCACCGAGCCGGGTTCGACCTCCACCGGGACGGGCACGGTGAGGACGGTGTCGGTCGGGTTGGCGAAGCCGCCGGGGACCGGGACCAGCGGGACGTGGACGTGGACCGTCCCTATCCGTACGACGAGCCGGGCCAGTCCGGCCGGGCCGCCCGCGCCGGGCGGCACGAAGCCGGCGCCCCGGATCTCGATGTCGTCGCCGGTACGGATCGGGGCGTCCAGATCACCGGCCTCCCGGGCCCGGACGACCGACAGGACCACCGGCCGGCCGCCCTCCGCGTACTTCCCCGCGAAGTAGGTCGCCGCCGAGACCGCCACCAGCAGCGCGAGCCCCCACGGCAGGTCCGGGAGCTGCTCGGGGCGGCGGGCGAGGCGGACCGCCGCGAAGAGCACCGCGACGCCGTTCACCAGCACGTACTGCACGTCGGTGAAGCTGCCGCGGCCGGAGTCGTCGGTCAGCAGGTCGGCGGCGCGGGGACGGTCGGCCCGGATCTTCTGGAGCCGCTGCGCCAGTACGCGCACGGAGACGACCCGGCGGACGACGACGGCGACGGCGCAGACCAGCGCCAGCACCGTCAGCACCCCCGCCGAGCGCGTCAGGTCCAGCCCCTCGATGAGCGCATCGCGCTGCGTGTGGTCGGAGGCCCCGGCGAGCTGGAGGGAGAGCACCAGGACGGCGAAGACGGCGAGCAGCACCCAGGCGGCGGCGACGGTCCGCGAAGTCGAGAGCCGGTTGTCCTCGCCGATGAGCGGGGCGAGCAGCCCACCGCGCGCCCGGTGGTACGAGGCCGCGGCGGCCAGCAGCGCGGCGGTGACGAGCCCGGCGATCAGCCCGGCGGTACGGGCGGTGGACCAGCCCGGGCCGATCGCGGTGGCGGTCTCGCCGAGGACGAGGGCGACGAGCGCGACCGCGATGACGGCGAGGGTGCGCAGCCGTACCTCGTGGAGCCAGGCGTCACCGGCTTCCCGGCCGCGGTCGGCGACCGCGCGGGCGGCACCGGTCAGCTCGTCGGAGACCCACTGCCGGGAGGCGGAGGGCGACTGCGCCACTCCGGCGGGCAGCCCCTTCCCGGCGGCGAACTCGTCCCGTCTGGCGAGGAAGGCCGCGACCGCGCGCCGGTGTCCTTCGCGTGCTCCGTGCGGGCAGTCGCCGCACGTACAGCCCCCGCCGTGCGCCCTGCTTGCCCTCGCCTCGTCCAACGCCACGACCCCTGCCGCCCTTTCCCGCCCCGGTACAGCCAACTCACTTACGTTTTTTGTGAATTGTGCCGTACCGGACGCCTTCGGGCCGCATCGGGTCGGCCCCGCCCCCCGGTTTCGCGCACCTGTGCCCCTCGGGGACGGCGGAGGGCTCCGGACACGGCGATGCCGCCGCTCCCGCAGGGGGAGCGGCGGCATCGTCAGGGGGTCGCGGGGAGGATCACTCCCACTCGATCGTCCCCGGCGGCTTGCTCGTCACGTCGAGGACGACGCGGTTGACGTCGGCGACCTCGTTGGTGATGCGGGTGGAGATCTTCGCCAGCGTCTCGTACGGCAGGCGCGACCAGTCGGCCGTCATCGCGTCCTCGGAGGACACCGGGCGCAGCACGATCGGGTGGCCGTAGGTGCGGCCGTCGCCCTGGACGCCGACCGAGCGGACGTCGGCGAGGAGGACCACGGGGCACTGCCAGATCTCGCGGTCGAGACCGGCCGCCGTCAGTTCCTCGCGGGCGATGGCGTCGGCCTCGCGGAGCAGGTCGAGGCGCTCCTTGGTGACGTCACCGACGATGCGGATGCCCAGGCCGGGGCCGGGGAACGGCTGGCGCTGGACGATCTCCTCGGGCAGGCCGAGCTCCTGGCCGACCATCCGGACCTCGTCCTTGAACAGCTGGCGCAGCGGCTCGATGAGCTCGAACTCGATGTCGTCGGGAAGGCCGCCGACGTTGTGGTGCGACTTGATGTTGGCGGTGCCGGTGCCGCCGCCGGACTCGACGACGTCCGGGTACAGGGTGCCCTGCACGAGGAAGGCGACCTGCTCGCCGTCGGCCGCGCCCTCGGCGACGATCTCGGCCTGGGCCTGCTCGAAGACGCGGATGAACTCGCGGCCGATGATCTTCCGCTTCTGCTCCGGGTCGGAGACCCCGGCGAGCGCGTCGAGGAAGCGCTTCTCGGCGTCGACGACCTTCAGCTGGACGCCGGTGGCGGCCACGAAGTCCTTCTCGACCTGCTCGGTCTCGCCCTTGCGCATCAGGCCGTGGTCGACGTAGACGCAGGTCAGCTGGGAGCCGATGGCCTTCTGCACGAGAGCCGCGGCGACCGCGGAGTCCACGCCGCCGGAGAGACCGCAGATGGCGCGCTTGGTGCCGACCTGCTCGCGGATGAGCGCGACCTGCTCCTCGACGACGTTGGTGGTCGTCCAGGTCGGCTCGATGCCCGCGCCGCGGTAGAGGAAGTGCTCCAGGATCTGCTGCCCGTGGGTCGAGTGCATGACCTCGGGGTGGTACTGGACGCCGTAGAGCTTCTTCTCGTCGTTCTCGAAGGCGGCGACCGGGACGACGTCGGTGGACGCGGTCACGGTGAAGCCCTCGGGGGCGGCGGAGCAGGCGTCGCCGTGCGACATCCAGACGGCCTGCTCGTCGGGGGTCCCCTCGAAGAGGGTGGAGCCCGACTTGGTGACCTTGAGCGGGGTGCGGCCGTACTCACGGGCCCCGTTGTCGTCGACGGTGCCGCCGAGCGTGGTCGCCATCAGCTGGAAGCCGTAGCACATGCCGAAGACCGGGACCCCGGCCTCGAACAGCGAGCGGTCGAGCGAGGGCGCCCCTTCCGCGTACACCGAGGACGGCCCGCCGGACAGGATGATCGCGCGGGGGTTCTTCGCCAGCATCTCGGCCACCGGCATGGTGGACGGGACGATCTCGCTGTAGACCCGGGCCTCGCGGACACGGCGGGCGATCAGCTGGGCGTACTGCGCGCCGAAGTCGACGACGAGAACCACGTCGGTGGTCATGTCGGGGGCGGCGGGGGGTGCTGCTGGCACGAGGCGGCCTTCCGGCGGTGAGGGGTGTCGGTCCTTCAATGTTACCGGCCGCGGCGAAGCGGCCTCCCGCGTCCCGTTTCCGCGGCCGTCCCACCATCCGGACCCCCGTCGGGTGCCGGGCCGGGACGGGTCCATACTGGCTGCCATGCGTCAGTGCACGACTTCCGTCTTTACCTATGGCATCCGGCCCGCCGGGTGTCATGGTCGTGCTGCTTGAGCAACTGACGAGCGACCTTCCAGACGCCCCGGGCCGACAGGCCCGGGGCGTCTTGGCGTGCGGGGCCTTCGGGCCGGGGCCCGTACCCCGATCGGGAGTCCGACCATGAGCATCATCACCACCCCCGCCACGGCCACCGCGAAGCCGGCGAAGACCGCGACCGAGGCGACCGGTGCGCACACCGAGGAGGCCGCCGCGCTGATCGGCGGTGCCCGGGAACGGATCGACGCGCTGGACGACCGGATCATCGGCCTGGTGCGGGAACGGATGGCGGTGTCGGCGGTCATCCAGGAGGCGAGGATCACGTCCGGGGGCCGCCGGGTGAACCTCTCCCGGGAGATGGAGGTGCTCAGCCACTTCCGGGACGCGCTCGGGAAGCCCGGCACTCCGCTCGCGATGACGCTGCTGGAGCTCTGCCGCGGCCAGGTGTGAATCCGGCGCACCCGGGCGTACGGGCGGAGTGCGGGGCGTACGGGCGGCGTCCCCTGCGCGCAGGGCTGTACGGCCGCACCCCCGTTCGGTCCCGGTCTCACCCGTACGGAGCGTGACCGGCCCGGACCGGCCTTCGTTGTCCGGGGTGTGTCCGCACCGGCCAGGGGCGGCATCGGCAGGAAGAAGCGCGTGGCTCCGCTCGGACGTGTGACGTATCTCAGGTGCGTCGTGGGACCGCGTCCCGGCGTTGTGACCGGTCGGCAGGGGACAGCAGTCCGGTCACCCGTGTGGGGGCCGGCTCCGGGGACGCCCGGGGCCGGCCCCCACTGGTTCGTCCCGGGCCGTGTTTCGCGTACGGGGGGCCCTCACGCCTTCGGCGCCGGCTTCGGCGGTACGGCCGGGATGCCCAGGAACGGCAGCTTCAGCGCGCCGAACGCCTCCGGGGGCACCGCGGGGGCGGCCGGCTCCACCGGTGCCAGCCGCTGGTACGCCTCGCCCTGGGCCGGTCGCGGGTCGGGCTGGCCCTTGTTGGGCCAGAACGACAGGGCGCGCTCGGCCTGCGCGGTGATCGTCAGCGACGGGTTGACGCCCAGGTTGGCGGAGACCGCCGAGCCGTCGACCACCGAGATGCCGGGGTGCCCGTACAGCCGGTGGTACGGGTCGATGACGCCCTCGGCCGGGCTCGCCCCGATCGGGCAGCCGCCGAGGAAGTGCGCGGTGAGCGGGGTGCCCATGAGCTCGCCGATGTTGGAACCGGCGAAGCCGTTGATCTCCTCGGCGAGCAGCGACGCGGCCTGCGTGGCCTCGGCGATCTGTGTCGGGTTGGGTGCCCCGTGCCCCTGCCGGGCGGTGAGCAGGCCCTTTCCGATGCCATGCGGCTTGCGGTAGGCGGTCAGCGAGTTGTCGAGCGACTGCATGACGAGCCCGATGATGGTCCGCTCGGACCACTTCCGGTTGGAGAGCGAGCGGGCCGCGACGGTGGGGTGCCTGACCACGTCGGCGAGCCAGGCGAGCACCCGCCGCTTCGCGTACGGCACCTGGAGGATGGTGAGGCCGCCCATGGCGTTGGAGCCCTTGCCGTAGCGGACCGGTTCGATGTGGGTGCTGGCGTCCGGGTGGATCGACGAGGTGATGGCGACGCCCTTGGTGAAGTCGGGCTTCGCGCCGTGCTTGCTGCGGTAGCGGCGGTCGCTGGTCTGCGCGCCGACCAGTCCCTCGGAGTTGGTGCGGGTCAGCTCGCCGAGCCGGTCCGAGAGCCGGGGCAGCAGCCCCTCGTCCTTCATCCGGTGCAGCAGGGTCTGGGTGCCGTACGTGCCCGCCGCCACGATCACGTGGCGGGCCCGGAGCGTGCGGGGCGCGGCCTTGCGGCGGCGGTCGGTGGGGACGGTCTCGACGCGGTGGCCGCCGGCCGGGTCCTCGGTGACGGCGAGCACGGTGGTCATCGGGTGGATCACGGCGCCGGACTTCTCGGCGAGGTGGAGGTAGTTCTCGGTGAGGGTGTTCTTCGCCCCGTGACGGCAGCCGGTCATGCACTCGCCGCATTCGGTGCAGGCTTTGCGGGCGGGTCCCGCGCCGCCGAAGTACGGGTCGGCGACCGTGCCGCCGGGCTCCGCCTTCGCCGTGCCGTCGGCGTCCCGGCCGTCGCCGAAGAACACCCCGACCGGCGCCAGGTGGAAGGTGTCACCGACGCCCATCGCCTCGGCCGTCGCCTTGAGGTGGACGTCGGAGGGGGTCGTGGTCGGGTTGAGCCGGACCCCGAGCATCCGGGTGGCCTGGTCGTAGTAGGGCCGCAGCTCGTCCTGCCAGTCGGTGATGGCGGCCCACTGGCGGTCCTCGAAGAACGCGGCGGGCGGGACGTACAGCGTGTTCGCGTAGTTCAGCGAGCCGCCGCCGACCCCGGCTCCGGCCAGCACCATGACCTTGCCGAGGAGGTGCACCCGCTGGATGCCGTAGAGGCCCAGGGCGGGGGCCCAGAGGTAGTTCTTCAGGTCCCAGGAGTTCTTGGGCAGTGTCCCCGGGGTGAAGCGGCGGCCCGCCTCCAGGACGCCGACCCGGTACCCCTTCTCGGTCAGCCGGAGCGCGGAGACCGCGCCGCCGAACCCCGAACCGACGACGAGGACGTCGTAGTCGAACTCGGGGTCCGAGGCGGTACCGGCGCTGTCGGCCTGGTTGCGGGCAGGGCTGTCCTCGGGCATGGCTCTCCTCGTCGCGAACCTCGGGTGGAACCTTCTGACCTGTCTGTACGAGCCCCGGTGCCACGGATCGTGCGGGGCGGATCAGCGCAGCCGGAACGCCTTCATCGCCTTGAGGCTGCGGCTCATGAACGCCGCGTACTTCTCGTCGTCCATCCCGAAGGCGGGGGCGAGCGGGATCAGGCGCTGCTGGGCGACGGTCTGCGCCTCGGTGTACTTGAGGATGCCCTCGGACCCGTGCCGGCGGCCGAGCCCGGAGTCCTTCATGCCGCCCATCGGGGACTGCACGCTGCCGTAGGCGGGGGCGTACCCCTCGTTGATGTTGACGGTGCCGGTGCGCAGCCGGGCGGCGACCCGGTGGCCGCGGCGGGCGTCCGTGGTCCAGACGCTGGCGTTGAGGCCGTAGGGGGTCGCGTTGGCGAGCGCGACGGCCTCCTCCTCGTCGGTGAAGCGGTAGACCGAGACGACCGGGCCGAAGGTCTCCTGGGTGCAGACCTCCATGGGCGCCTCGACGCCTTCGAGGATGGTCGGCTCGTAGAAGAGCGGGCCGATGTCGGGGCGCGCCTTCCCGCCCGCGACGAGGGTGGCGCCCTTCGCGACGGCCTCGTCCACGTGCCGGACGACGGCCTCCAGCTGGCGTTCCCCGGCGAGCGAGCCCATGTCGGCGCCGTACGCGAGGGAGCCGCCGAGCCGCATCGCCTTGGTGCGGGCGGCGAAGCGGGCCACGAAGTCGTCGGCGACGGACTCGTGGACGTACAGCCGCTCGATGGAGATGCAGAGCTGGCCGGCGGAGGAGAAGCAGGCGCGGACGGCTCCGGCGGCTGCTTTCTCCACGTCGGCGTCGGCGAGCACCAGCATGGCGTTCTTGCCGCCGAGTTCCAGCGAGACGCCGACGAGCCGGGCCGCCGCGCCCTGGGCGACCTCGCGGCCGGTGCGGGTGGAGCCGGTGAAGGAGACGTAGTCCGCGCGCTGGACGACCTCGGGGCCGACGACCGGGCCCTCGCCGAGCACCACCTGGAAGACCTCGGCGGGCAGTCCGGCCTCGATCAGCAGGTCACGGGCCCAGAGCGCGGTCAGCGCGGTCTCGGTGTCGGGCTTCATCACGACGGCGTTGCCGGAGACGAAGGCGGGCAGCGCGTCGCCGACGGAGAGTTCCAGCGGGTAGTTCCACGGGGCGATCTGGCCGACGACCCCGCGCGGCTGACGCAGCTCGGTGACCTTGGTGAGGGTCGGTACGACTCCGGTGTGCCGCTTCGGGCGCAGGTAGGCGGGGGCCTTTCGGCCGTAGTGGCGGGAGGCGACGGCGACCGCCTGGACCTCCTCGTGGGCGTGCAGCCGGGCCTTGCCCGTCTCCAGCTGGATGAGGTCGAGGACCTCGGCCTGGCGCTGGAGGACGAGGTCGTGGAAGCGGAGCAGCACGGCGGCCCGTGCGCGGACGGGCGTGGCGGCCCAGGCGGGCTGGGCGGCGCGGGCCCGTTCGAACGCGGTGGCCACGTCCTCGGGGGTGGACTCCGGCAGATCGGCCAGTTTCTCGCCGGTGACCGGGGTGTGGTTGGCGGTACGTCCGGAGCCGACGACTCCGCGGACCAGCCGGGCGACCAGGTCGGGGGTGACCACGTCGGCCGCCGTGCGTACGCCCGCGGGGGCCACCGCCACTGGGTTGGTACCCGGGGCGGCCGTCGCCGGGTTGGTACCCGGGGCGGCCGTCGCCGGGTTGGTACCCGGGGCGGCCGTCGCCGCCCGCGCGTCGAAGGCCTGCGGGGCCGCCGCTCCGGGGGCCGGTGTCACGGCGTCCGACGTCGTGGGGGCCGATGCCGTCGAGTCCGCTGCCTGCGAGTCCGTCATGAGGGCGAGGGTAAGTCCACCGGCCGACTTTGGGTACCCGCGGGTAACACCCTTTTCACACTCCCCACACTCAGCCAGTGATCACTGGCGGAATAACCGCTGATCAGGGCGGTTCCCGGTGCGGCAGCGAGAATTTTGGGCGGTGGCCCGTCTGGCACCCCGCCCCCCTGCCGGGCCGGGCTCACTCCGTCCGGGTGGGCGGGCGCCAGCTCCTGAGCATCGTCTCGAACAGCTCCCGGGTGCTCTCCCAGTCGTCCGCCGGGGCGGTCAGGTAGAGCGCGTACTCCGGCCCGCCGGTGCCGGCGAAGTACATCTGGTCGATACCGCGCCGCTCCCCCGGATGGTCCTGGGTCTCCGTCCAGGTGAACTCCCAGAGCGAGCCGGAGTGGTCGCGGAAGGTGTTCTCGTCCAGCGAGATGCGCGAGTAGCCGGGGAGCCGGTCGCTGAGGGTCTCCTCCATGGACTGCATGTGGGCGTACGCGGTGTCGAAGTCCGGCGCGTCGTCGACGCTGATGCGGAGGCGGTGCCCGCCCTCGTCCGGGGTGTAGTCGATCTGGGTGCCCTCCGTCCGGCGCACCCATCCCTCGGGTACGGCGAGACTGAAGCCCGCCGGGTCCTCCACCCGCTCCCAGCCGGCCGGTATCGAGGAGTCGACCGGACCGGCGGACGGGGAGGCGGCGGCGTCGGAGGATCCGGCGGTGGCGCCGGTGTCCGAGGTGCCGCCCGCGGCACCGGCCGAGGGCTCCGAGCCGGCGGTGGGCCGCTGCGCGGTGGCCGTGGGCGAGGGGCGCCCGTTCCCGTCGTCCGAACCGCTGCCCGCGTAGTGCATCGCGCCCAGCCCCGCCCCGGTGCCCAGCACCGCCGCGACCACCACGGCCACCACGGTGTTGCGCCGCCGCGACCCGGACTTCGTCCCCGGGGTCGCGGGGGTCGTGGTGGGGGTCGCGGCGGTGGTGTGGCCGGACGGTCCGGGCGGGGTTCCGTACGGGAACCCGACCGAAGGCGTGGGGGCACCGAACCCGGACGCGGGAGAGTCCTGCCCGCTCCGGGTGCCGTACCCCGGTGCGGGAGAGCCCTGCCCGGCCCGGGGGCCGTACCCCGGCGGGGCGGAAGCCGGTGCGGGAGAGCCCTGCCCGGCCCGGGGGCCGTACCCCGGCGGGGCGGAAGCCGGTCCGGGCGCCGAGGCCGCCGCCCGGGCGACGGTGGGGCCGGTCGCTCCCGCCCGGTCCGCCGGCGCCTCCTGGCCGTAGGGCGGCGCGGCCGTCTCGCTCCGGGTCTCGCCCGCGTAGGGGCGCGTGTCCACGTACGCCTGGGCGGTGCGGGGTTCGCGGCCGGTCAGCACGGATCGCAGCATCCGCTCGGTCTCGGCGGTCGAGGGCCGGCCGGCCGGGTCCTTGCAGAGCAGGGCGGCGATCACCGGGCCGAGGGTGCCCGCGCCCGGGGGGATCGACGGTTCGTCCGTGACGACCGCCTGCATGGTCGCGATGGGCGAGGAACGGCGGAACGGCGACCGGCCGTCGATCGCCGCATAGAGCGTGGCGCCGAGCGACCAGAGGTCGGAGGCCGGTCCGGGGTCGTGACCCTGCACCCGCTCGGGCGCCAGGTAGTCGATGGAGCCGATGAGTTCGCCGGTCCGGGTGATGGTCGAGTCGCCCTCGATGGCGGCGATGCCGAAGTCGGTGAGGAGGATCCGCCCGTCGCGGGCGAGCAGGACGTTGCCCGGCTTGACGTCCCGGTGCAGCACCCCCGCCGCGTGCGCGGCGCGCAGCGCGCCGAGGACTCCGAGCCCGATGCGGGCGGCCTCGTGCGGGGTGACCTCGCCGTTCTCCTTGGCGGAGTCGGCGAGCGACGGCCCGTCGACGTACTGCATGACGATCCACGGACGGTCGTCGTGGTCGAGTACGTCGTGGACCGTGACGACACCGGGGTGGCTGATCCGGGCGGCGGCCCGCGCCTCCTTGCGGGTACGGGCGTGCAGCACGACCCGGTCGGCCTCGGCGACGTACAGGCCGGCGGTCAGCTCCTTGACGGCGACCGTGCGGTGGAGCACCTCGTCCTGTGCCCGCCACACCTTGCCCATGCCGCCCCGGCCCAGCACGTCCACCAGCCGGTACCGGCCCGCGAGTACCAGTCCGGGCGCCGTTCCGGCGGCCTTGTCGGTGCGCCTGCCGCTGTTCGATGAGTGATCCACGTGTCGTCCCCGCCCCGTTGCTCGGGTGCCAGATTACGGAGGGGCCCGGAGGCGGGGAACCTCGCACCGCCCATGAGACCGCACTGTGATGACCCCGGACGGCGACGTAACCGAACATTCCGGACCGTCAGGGCGTGACCTCGTACGAGGAGATGACCTGCTGGTAGATGCTGGTGACCTGGTCGCGCTCGTTGACCGGGCCGATGACCTGGATGATGTGGTAGCGGCCGTCGACGACCATCGCGAGGTTGCGGACGTACACCTCACGGCCGTTGACGTCCTGCCAGGTGTACTGCCCCTCGGCCATGGCCTGTCGGCCGACGTCCACCCGGCGGAGCCCGGTCGCCGTGGACCAGGAGGAGTCGCGGAACGGCTGCAACTCGGGTTCCTTGTCGCGCTGGTAGGCGAGCGGATCGGACCCGTTGGCCTGCACGGTGTCCCGGCCCGGCACGATCAGCAGGCTGAACCCGTCGCTGCCGTAACGGATCTGGCGGTCCGCGTTGGCGGGGCTGCGCAGCCATCCCTTCAGCACGCCCACCTCGAACCCCTCCGGGTCCTTGCGGAGCGTGTACCCGGGCGGAAGAGCCACGGCGGACCCGCTCGTCTGCGGATCCTGGGTCCCGGGCGCCGACGAGGCCTTGCCGGAGGCGGACGGCGAGGGCTTCTCGGCGGGCGGCTCGGAGCCTGCGGGCGCGGCGGAGTCGGTGGCCGCCGGGGTGGGCGCCGCCCCCGTGCGCGACCCTGCGTCGTTCTTCGGCATGAACACCAGGGCGTAGACCACCGCACCGGCCAGCGCCAGCAGGACGAGCAGCAGGAGCAGCCGGCCGAGGCGGCGCGGCGGGCGGTTGCCGTTGTCCCTCAGCACCTTGGGCTCGCGCGGGCCGCGTGGCGGCCTGCGCTCCTGCGCGGCCCGGGGATCGTACGCGTACGGCTGCGCGGGCTCCTGGTACTCCCGCTCGTCGGCCTCCGGGTAGGCGCGCAGCCCCAGGGCCTCCAGCCCTGCCGCCTCCTGACCGTCCCGGTCGTCCCGGCCCGCCTGGCCGCCGCCGGCGCCCTGGCGGTGCCGGCCCTGCGCGGCGGAGCGGAACCGGCGTCGCCTGCGGACGAGTTCGCCCTTGCGCCGGACGATGGGCAGTTTGGTGGCGTCGTCGGCGGGGAGCGGCACGACGTCCGTACCGGCCTCCGGCTCCGGGGCGGACCGGATCAGGGAGCGCAGCCAGCCGCGCAGCTCCTCGAAGTCGGGCCGCTCGGCGGGGTCCTGGCGCAGCAGCGACTCCACGACGGGCCGCAGCGGACCGCACTCCTCCGCGAAGGCGGGCGGCTCCCCGCACACCATCTGGACGAGCTCGGCGGCGTTCTCCTCCGGATAGGGGGCGTGCCCCTGAACCGCGCGGTAGAGCAGCGCGCCCAGCGCCCACAGGTCGGTGGCGGGGCCGATGGGCGGGGCGAGCTGCCAGTTCTCGTGGACGGGGCCGGCCTGCTCGGGCGCCCACCGCTCGGTGACGGCCCCGACGACGGCGATACGGGCCTGCCGGGCGCGTTCGGCGGCGAGCGGGGTGGCGGGCCCCCGGTAGACGGGGCCCTGGTCGCCGGCGGCCACGACGGCGTCCCAGCTGCCGGCGGGCACGCGTTCGACGGCCGCGCCGGAACGGGCGGCAGGCAGCATCTCGCGGCGGGAGTCGGCCCGCAGGGCGTCGGCGCCGGAGCCCCCGGCGGGCACGGAACGGCCGGAGTGGCCGTCCTCCCAGGAGCCGGCGAGGTGGACGCGGCGGCCGGGAGCGGCCGGACCCGGGTCCTCCGGGTCGTCGTCCTCCTCGTCGTCCTCCTCGTCGTAGAGGTCGGGGTAGAGATCGGCGGAGGAACGGCCCCAGCCGCTGGGCAGCGGCGGCAGCGCCCCGGCCGCGGGGCGCGGCGGAGGCAGCAGCCCCGGCCCGTCGGCGGCCTCGGCGCGCCGCTGCTCCTCCGCCCTGTGCTGCTCCTCGGCCCTGTGCTGCTCCTCGGCCCTGTGCTGCTCCTCGGCCCGGTGCTGTTCGTCCGCGCGCTGCCGCTCCTCGGCCCGGTGCTGCTCCTCCGCGAGGCGCTGCTCCTCGGCGCGCTGCTGCTCGTCGGTGACGCGGGCCGAGGCCGCGAGGGCGCCCGCACGGTAGGCGGCTATCGCTCCGGCCCGGGCGGCCCGCAGCTGGGCGGCGGTCGCCGCGCCGGGATCGGCGGGCGGCAGGGCCGCGCCCGGGGGCGCCTCCTGGACCGGCGGCCGGTGCTGCGGAACGGCGGGGACCGCGGGCGCGGGCGGGACGGCCGGGGCTGCGGGTGCGGCCGGGAGCGCCACCGCGGCGGAGTCCCGGTCGGCCCGGCCCGCGTACGGCTCCCCGTCGGCGTACGGGTCGCGGGGCCCGCCCCACGGGGCGTGCGGGGCGTGGACGGGGGGCAGGGCCGGAGGGAGCGCCGCGGGCAGCTCGGGGGCGTACCCGGTGTGCTGCTCGTCGTAGCCGCCACCGTCGTCGGGGCCGCCGTCGGTGCCGTCCCCGTGCTCGTACGCGTGCTCCCGCGCGGAGTCGCTCTCCGGCTCGTCGTGGAGCCGGGGCGGGGCGTCGGGTTCGTCCAGGTCGGGGCGGGGCACGGTGACGTACCCGCAGAGCGCCTCCTCGGCTGCGCCCGCCGCGAGGCCGGTCAGCATGACCCGGCCGTCGTCGCAGACCAGCACCGTCCGCACGGTGATGTTGCGGTGGGTCCAGCCGTGCGCGTGCAGCACCCGCAGGGCGGTGAGCACGTCGGAGCCGATCTCGGCGGCGCGGTAGGGGTTGAGGGGGCGTTCGGCCAGCAGTGCGGCGAGCGGGCGGGCCGGGACCAGTTCGCTGACGATCCAGAGCGAGCCCGCCTCGGCGAACACGTCGAAGACCTGGTCGAGACGCGGGTGGTCCGGGACCTGGGCGGCGGCCTGCGCGGCCTCTATCGCCCGGCGCACCGCCGGGTCCGAGGAGCGGCGGACCGCCCGGCCGGTGGTCCGGCGCGCGGGCGACGGCCGGCCGTCGCCGTCGAGCACCTCGGCGTCGACGACCTCGGGGAGCGGCACCTGCCGGACCAGGACCTCCTGGCCGCTGTAGGTGTCGAAGGCGCGCGTCTCGACCAGTTCGTAGGCGTCGGACGGCGGCAGCGGAAGGCGGTAGCGGTCGGCAAGCACCCGACCCGCGTAGTCGTCCACGACGCCTCCCCAGAGCGCACGGTCCCCCGGTCACGAGATCCGTACGAGCCGTCACATCACGGGTTTTTCCGTACATATGACGCGCCATCACGGCTGCGAACGGTTCTCGGTCTCTTACGATACGTGGCGGGACGCGGCGGCGCGTCCGGGTCGCGCCAACCCGGGTGGACCGGTCCGCCGGAAGCGGTGGGGTGACCGCCCCGGAGGGCGGTCACCGGACAGCGCCGGCCCCTCGTCGTCCCCGCGCCGGCCCCGCGTCAGTCCTTCGTCGGCCCCGTGCCGGCCCCGCGTCAGTCCTTCGCCAGTCCTTCGTCAGTCCTTCGGCGCGAAGGTGGCGAACGCCGTCTCCCGCAGGGTGCGGCACTCGTCCTCGTTCCACTGGGCGGCCGGGCAGCTCACCATGATCGAGTAGCCGTGCGTCGAGTCGGCGCGGAAGCCGCGGTTGAGGACGTGCACCCGCTCGCCGTTCTGGTTGCGCTCGAACTCCCAGTCGGCGACGGTCGGGTAGCCGTTGTACTCGACCCTCTTGATGCCGATGTGCTTGTAGCCGTTGCTCGCGGCGCTCACCCCCGCGACCGCCGCCGACCAGGCCGCGGCGGCGTCCTTGCCGGGCGAGCTGTTGTAGTCGATCTGGACGCGAGGGAAGCTTCCCTTCGACGCGTTGTAGATGCCACCCGAGTTGGACCCCGCGATGGCGGTGCGCGTGTAGGCGGCGGGCATTGCCATGGTGAAGTGGAAACGGCTGTCGCCGACCGTCCTGTACCCCTCCGGCAGCGCGCCGTCGTCCTTGCCGCCCTTGTCGTCCTTGCCGCCGTCGCCGTCCTTGCCGGACGAGGAGGCGGAGGCCGAGGCGGTGCCGGCCGTGGACGGAGCCGCGGAGTCGCCGGACGTGCCCTGCCCGTCCGTACGGTCGTCGCCCTTGCCGGAGGCGTCGGCCCCGCCGGTGGGCCCGGCCGCGGTGCCCTGGGTGGCCGTGCCCTTGCCGTCCTGGTCGTCCCCGCCGCCGAGGCTGAGCGCGAGCACGGTGCCGATGACCGCCAGCACCACGACTCCCGCGATGACCGCGAGGGTCCGGCGCGGCACCACGTCGGTGAGTGAGGCGCGGGTGGACGCGCCGGGGGCGCGCGGCGGCACTCCGCCGGAGGCCGAGGCCGAGGCCGAGGCCGAGGCGGTGCCCGGGGCGCCGGTCTTTCCGGGCTTTCCGGGCTTTCCGGTGGTAGCGGCGGGGCGGGGGGCGGCGGTACCGCCGGCGGGCGTGGCCGCCGGGGTCGCGGCGGAGGCGCTCGGAGCCCCGGCCGCACCGGCCGCACCCGCTGCCCCGGCGGCTGCCGCGGCCTTGGAGTTCCGTACGGAGCGCAGGGCGCCGCGCAGCCGGTCCCGGGTTCCCTCGCCGGTCCCGGAGGAGACGGGCGTCCGGGCGTCGGCGGGCCCGGTCCTGCCGTCCGAGGGGGCCGGGCCCACCCCGGCGGGTACGGCCATCACCTGGGTGGCGTCGGCCTGCGGCTTCTCCGGGGCGTTGACGATCGCGGTGAGCAGCGCGCGCGCACCGGCGTCGTCGAGCCGCTGTTCGGGGTCGCGGGTGAGGAGGCCGTAGATGACGTCCGTCAGCGGGCCCGCGTTCTTCGGCGGGTCGAGCGGTTCGGTCATCACGGCCGTCAGCGTCGCGATGGCCGAGCCCTTGTCGTAGGGCGGGCTGCCTTCCACGCTCGCGTAGAGCAGACCGCCGAGCGACCAGAGGTCGGCGGGCGGTCCGGGCTTGTGGCCGCGGGCGCGCTCCGGCGAGATGTACGAGGGGGCGCCGACCAGCATGCCGGTGGAGGTCACCGACGGGTCGCCCTCGACCTGGGCGATGCCGAAGTCGGTCAGGACGACCCGGCCCTCCTGGGATATCAGCACGTTGGACGGCTTCACGTCCCGGTGCAGGATGCCCTCGCGGTGCGCGGAACGCAGCACGTCGAGGATGGCGAGGCCGACCTCGGCCGCCCGTCGGGGCGTCAGTGTGCCGTCCTCGCGGATCACTTCGGCGAGGGACTTGCCCTCGACGAGCTCCATGACGATCCACGGCCGGTCGTCCTCGTCGACGACGTCGAACACGGTGACGGCGCTGGTGTTGCGGATGCGCGCGATCGCCTTGGCCTCACGCAAGGTGCGCGTGATCAGCCGGCGCTTCTCGTCGTCGTCGATGGCCGTGGGGAACCGGAGTTCCTTCACCGCCACCGTCCGGCCCAGGGTCTCGTCCTCGGCGCGCCAGACGGTACCCATACCTCCCCGGCCGAGCACCTTCCCGAGCCGGTACCGTCCCGCGAGAAGACGTCCTTCGGTGTCCCGTTGGGGCCCGTTTGCCTGCTCCGCCTCCGACATGCGTCCCCTCTGCGATCAACCCGCCCTGGCAGAGCGACCATTGTCCCTCACCCCGGGACCGGTTCTGGTGCGGGGTCCGCGCTCGGCCCCGACGGGGCCCGGGAAAGGGCTTACGGGGCACGGGGTGCGGCTGCCCGGCTCCGGTGCCGGGCGCACCCACGGCCTAAGGGCGGGTGCCCCCTCCTCGCCCTCCCATGCCCCGGCCGCCGGGGCCGCGCGACGCCCCGTCAGTTCGGCACGGCCGGACCGGGCGGCCGGACCGGGCGGCCGGACCGGATGGCCGGACCGGCACGATCCGGGCGGCCGCCGGCTTCGGCACGGTCAGATCGGCACGATGTCCGGTGCGCCGAGCCGGGCCGCGTCGGCCGTGAGGTCGTCCGGCTGGCGCTGCGACTCCCGCTCGGCCTGGACCCGCTTCTCGTAGTGCTCCACCTCGCGGTCGACCCGGTCCGCGTCCCAGCCCAGCACCGGGGCCATCAGTTCCGCGCAGACGCGGGCGCTGAGGGTGCCCCGGTCGAAGGTCTCGATGGAGATCCGGGTCCGCCGGGTGAGGACGTCGTCGAGGTGGCGGGCGCCCTCGTGCGAGGCGGCGTAGACGATCTCGGCGGCGAGGTAGTCGTCGGCGGCGGGCAGCGGCTCGCCGAGTGCGGGGTTCTCCGCGATCAGCGCGAGGAGCTCCTCGGCGAGGGAGCCGTACCGGTTGAGCAGGTGCTCCACCCGGACGACGTGCAGGCCGGTGGCGGCGGCGATCCGGGCGCGGGCGTTCCACAGGGCGCGGTACCCCTCGGCGCCGAGCAGCGGTACGTCCTCCGTGACGCACTCGGCGACCCGCTGGTCGAGGCCGTGCACGGCCTCGTCCACGGCGTCCTTCGCCATCACCCGGTAGGTCGTGTACTTGCCGCCCGCGACCACCACGAGGCCGGGCACCGGGTGCGCGACCGTGTGCTCGCGGGAGAGTTTGCTGGTCGCGTCCGACTCGCCGGCCAGCAGCGGGCGCAGCCCGGCGTAGACGCCTTCGACGTCGTCCCTGGTCAGCGGGGTGGCCAGCACGGTGTTGACGTGTTCGAGGAGGTAGTCGATGTCGGCGCTGGAGGCGGCCGGGTGGGCCTTGTCGAGGCTCCAGTCGGTGTCGGTGGTGCCGACGATCCAGTGGCGGCCCCACGGGATGACGAAGAGGACGGATTTCTCGGTCCGCAGGATCAGCCCGGTCGAGGAGTGGATGCGGTCCTTGGGCACGACGAGGTGGATGCCCTTGGAGGCGCGGACGTGGAACTGTCCGCGTTCGGCGATCAGCGCCTGGGTGTCGTCGGTCCACACACCGGTCGCGTTGACCACCTGTCTGGCCCTGACCTCGTACCGTCCGCCGGTCTCGACGTCCTCGACCAGGGCGCCGACGACGCGTTCGCCTTCCCGGAGGAATCCGGAGACCCGCGCGCGGTTCGCCGCGTGCGCGCCGTAGCTCACGGCGGTACGCACCAGGGTGGCGACGTAGCGGGCGTCGTCCATCTGGGCGTCGTAGTACTGGAGGGCTCCGACCAGGGCGTCCTTGCGGAGCGCGGGGGCCACGCGCAGGGCGTGGCGGCGGGAGAGGTGGCGGTGGGCGGGGAGTCCCCGGCCGTGTCCGGAGGAGAGGGACATCGCGTCGTAGAGGGCGACGCCGGAGCCCGCGTACAGCCGCTCCCAGCCCTTGTGCTGCAAGGGGTAGAGGAACGGCACCGGCTTCACCAGGTGGGGGGCGAGGCGTTCCAGCAGCAGACCGCGTTCCTTGAGCGCCTCGCGGACCAGGGCGAAGTCGAGCATCTCCAGGTAGCGCAGGCCGCCGTGGATGAGCTTGCTGGACCGGCTGGAGGTGCCGGAGGCCCAGTCGCGCGCCTCCACGAGTCCGGTGGAGAGCCCTCTGGTGGCGGCGTCCAGCGCCGTCCCCGCGCCGACCACGCCCGCGCCGACGACCAGTACGTCCAGTTCGCGTTCGGCCATCGCGGCGAGCGCCTCGGCGCGCTCGGCGGGTCCCAGTGTCGATGTCCTCAACTCTGCCTCCCGGTGGATCGGTGTGGGCGGGCGCCCGGGCGGTGTGTCCGGGTTCCGTACGGCCGGAGCGGCCGTGCCCACGTTCCCGATTCTGTCCGCGCATCGCGACTTCAGCCACCGCCTGTGGACAACGCTCCCGATCACCACGGATGACAGCGATCATTCCGTGCGACATAAATGCGACATACAGGTCATATTTACGCCTAGTCTGACATCGCGCGGTCCACAGCAGTTGCGCTTTCGGTCCTCATGGTCCTATGGGAAGGACGGCCCTCGCATGCCCGCAGACCTCGCGGTCATCGGCCTCGGTCACCTCGGCCTGCCCCTCGCGCAGGCAGCGGTCGCCGCCGGCATCGACACCATCGGTTACGACACCGATCCGCGCCCGTACGCGGATCTCGGCG
Organism: Streptomyces sp. NPDC008125; assembly: GCF_042957125.1. Lineage (NCBI taxonomy): Bacteria > Bacillati > Actinomycetota > Actinomycetes > Kitasatosporales > Streptomycetaceae > Streptomyces > Streptomyces sp. NPDC008125. The sequence continues at coordinate 255,006 of NZ_JBIBHR010000004.1, read as the reverse complement.
CGGGGCGCACCCCGGTCGAGGGCTCGCTCACCGCGTCCGAAGTCCGCAGGATGCTCTCCCGGGGATTCCGCCCCACCACCAACGCCACCGAACTCGGCCGGGTGCGCACCGCGGTGATCTGCTCCCCCACCCCCCTCGGGCCCGACCGCACCGTCGACCTCACCGCCCTCGGCGACGCCGCCCGGGCACTGGCCGCCCGGCTCCGCCCGCACACCACGGTGCTGCTGGAATCGCCCGTACCCCCCGGCACCACCGAGAACCTCCTGCGCGGGCTGCTCGAAGAGGGGTCCGGGCTGCGCGCGGGCCGCGACTTCCACCTCGCCTGCTCCCCCGGCCGCCTCGACCCCGGCAACCGCACCCACACCTACGCCAACACCCCCAAGGTCATCGGCGGCCTCACCCCCGCGTGCACCGAGTCCGCCGCCGCGTTCTACGGCCGGCTCACGGACAAGGTGGTACGCGCCAGGGGCCCGCGCGAGGCGGAGATGACGAAGGTGCTGGAGACCAACTTCCGGCACGTGAACATCGCCCTCGTCAACGAGATGGCGGTGCTCTGCCACGAGCTGGGCGTGGACCTCTGGGACGTCATCCGGTGCGCGGAGACCAAGCCCTTCGGCTTCCAGCCGTTCCGTCCCGGCCCCGGGGTCGGCGGCCACGGCGTCGCCCTGGACCCGGGCAGCGCGCCGTACGCCGGCCACGCGCCCGGACCTCCGCTGCGCCTGGTCTCCATGGCGCAGGAGATCAACGACCGCATGCCGAGCTATGTGATCCGCCGCAGCGCCACTCTGCTGAACGAGCACGGCAAGTCGGTGCGCGGCGCCCGCATCCTCCTCCTCGGCGTCACCTACAAGCCGGACAGCGCCGACCAGGAGGCGGCCCCGGCCCGGGACATCGCGAGCCGGCTGATGGACCTGGGCGCGCAGATCGGCTACCACGACCCGCACGTCCTGGACTGGCGCGTCCGCGACGTCCCGGTGCCCCGCGCCGACTCGCTGTACGAGGCGGCGGCCGCCGCCGACCTGACGCTGCTCCTGCAGCACCACCGCACATACGACCTCCAGGGCCTCGCGGTGAAGGCGCAGCTCCTGCTCGACACCCGGGGGGCCACTCCGGCGGGGGCCGCGCACCGGCTGTGAGGGGCGGGACGGCGTACGGGCGGGAACGGCCCTCGAATCCCGGTGGGCGCCGTCACAGGCGGCTGCTAGCCTGCGGCGTCACCTTCGCACAACCGTGCGCATCCGCCGCACCGTCGTGCGCGCATCCGTCCCAGGGGGATTTCCACCATGAGCCAGCCCGTGCCGCCGCCCAGCCGGCCCCAGCAGCCCGAGGACGGCCGGCCCGTCGCGGGCAACCCGTACGCGGCCGAGGCGCCCGAGGCGCCCGTCCCGGCGGCACCGCCCGTGGCACCCCCGGCCGGAGCGCCCGTGCCCCAGGCCGGTCCGCCGGTCGGGGCCCCGGTCGCCCCCGCGCCGGGCGCGCCCACCGGCAACCCCTTCGCGGGCGCGCAGCCCGGTCAGCCGGGGCCGCCCGCCCCCGGCACCCCCTGGCCCGCGCAGGCAGGGCAGCCGGGGCAGTACCCCGGGGTTCCGTTCGCGCCGGCCGCCGGTCCGGTCCGCGACAACCTGGCCCTCGGGCTGCTCGCGTCGCTCGGCACCGCAGCCGTGATCGGTGCTGTCTACGGCGCCATCATCGGTGGCACCGAGCGCGAGTTCGCCTACGCCGGGGTCGTCGTCGGCCTCCTCATCGGCTGGGTGGCCGGCAAGGTCGGCGGCAGGAACCCCGTGCTGCCGTTCGCCGCCGCGGTGTTCTCCCTCGCCTCGATCTACTTCAGCCAGCTGCTCGGCGAGGCGATCTTCGCCTCCAAGGCACTCCCGGTCTCCGTCACCGACATGTTCTTCAAGCACTTCGGCGTGCTCCAGGAGGCGTGGAAAGCCGACATCGGCTTCATCAGCGTCGTCGTCTTCGTGCTCGCCGCGTTCGCGTCGTTCTCCACCGCCAAGAAGCTCTCCGACTGATCCGCGCCGGCTGCCCCGCATACGGAGAGGGCCCGGCCCGCATACGGAGAGGGCCCCGACCACCAGGTGTGGTCGGGGCCCTCTCCGTATGCGGGGATCCCCGCGAAGCCGCGCGGAACGCGATCAGCGGCGGTGCTGCGAGTCCGCCACCGTCACCTCGACGCGCTGGAACTCCTTGAGGTCGCTGTAGCCGGTCGTGGCCATCGCGCGGCGCAGGGCGCCGAAGATGTTCATCGAGCCGTCCGGGGTGTGCGACGGGCCGGTCAGCACCTCCTCGGTCGTACCGACCGAACCGAGGTCCACCAGCTTGCCTCGCGGCACGTCCTCGTGGACGGCCTCCATGCCCCAGTGACGGCCGCGGCCCGGCGCGTCGGTGGCGCGGGCCAGCGGGGAGCCCATCATCACGGCGTCCGCGCCGCAGGCGATGGCCTTCGGCAGGTCGCCGGACCAGCCGACGCCGCCGTCCGCGATGACGTGCACGTACCGGCCGCCGGACTCGTCCATGTAGTCGCGGCGGGCACCCGCCACGTCCGCCACGGCGGTCGCCATCGGCACCTGGATGCCGAAGACGTTGCGGGTGGTGTGCGCGGCGCCGCCGCCGAAGCCGACCAGGACACCCGCCGCGCCGGTGCGCATCAGGTGCAGGGCCGCGGTGTAGGTGGCGCAGCCACCGACGATCACCGGGACGTCCAGCTCGTAGATGAACTGCTTGAGGTTGAGCGGCTCGGCGGCACCGGAGACGTGCTCGGCGGAGACGGTCGTACCGCGGATGACGAAGATGTCCACCCCGGCGTCGACGACGGCCTTGGAGAACTGGGCGGTGCGCTGCGGCGAGAGCGCGGCGGCGGTGACGACACCGGAGTCGCGCACCTCCTTGATGCGCTGCCCGATCAGCTCCTCCTGGATCGGCGCGGAGTAGATCTCCTGGAGGCGCCGGGTCGCGGACTCGACCGGCATCTCGGCGATCTCGTCGAGCAGCGGCTGCGGGTCCTCGTGGCGGGTCCACAGACCCTCCAGGTTGAGGACGCCGAGTCCGCCGAGCTCGCCGATGCGGATGGCGTGCTGCGGGGAGACCACGGAGTCCATGGGAGCGGCCAGGAACGGCAGCTCGAAGCGGTAGGCGTCGATCTGCCAGGCGATCGAGACCTCCTTCGGGTCCCGGGTCCTGCGGCTCGGTACGACAGCGATGTCGTCGAATGCGTATGCCCGGCGGCCGCGCTTGCCGCGCCCGATCTCGATCTCAGTCACGATGTGTGGCCTTTCCCTCTACGTCTGCGCTGACCAGTATCCCCGACACACACGGGAGGGGCGGCCCGGGGAACCCCGGCCCGCCCCTCCCGCACCGCGCCCGGTGCTACTTCCTGCTGTAGTTCGGTGCCTCGACCGTCATCTGGATGTCGTGCGGGTGGCTCTCCTTGAGGCCCGCCGACGTGATGCGTACGAAGCGGCCCTTGCTCTCCATCTGGTCGATGGACTCGGCGCCCACGTAACCCATGGTCTGACGCAGGCCGCCGACGAGCTGGTGGAGGACGTTGCCCAGCGGGCCGCGGTAGGGCACCTGACCCTCGATGCCCTCGGGCACGAGCTTGTCGTCCGAGGACACCTCGGCCTGGAAGTACCGGTCCTTGGAGTACGAACGGCCCTGGCCGCGGGACTGCATGGCGCCCAGCGAACCCATGCCCCGGTACGACTTGAACTGCTTGCCGTTGATGAACATCAGCTCACCCGGCGACTCCTCGCAGCCCGCGAGGAGGCTGCCCAGCATCACGCTGTCCGCGCCCGCGGCGAGCGCCTTGCCGATGTCGCCGGAGTACTGCAGGCCACCGTCGCCGATGACCGGCACACCCGCCGCGCGGGCGGCGAGAGCGGCTTCGTAGATCGCGGTGACCTGGGGGACGCCGATACCGGCGACCACACGGGTGGTGCAGATCGAGCCGGGTCCGACGCCGACCTTCACGCCGTCGACGCCGGCGTCGATCAGGGCCTGCGCGCCGTCGCGGGTGGCGACGTTGCCGCCGATGACGTCTATGCCGACGCTCGACTTGATCTTCGCCATCCAATTGAGGGCGTTGCTGTTGTGGCCGTGCGAGGTGTCGACGATGAGGAAGTCGACCCCGGCGGAGGCGAGCGCCTGGGCGCGGTCCAGCGCCTCGGGGCTGGCGCCGACGGCCGCGCCGACCAGCAGACGACCCTCGGCGTCCTTGGCGGCGTTGGGGTACTGCTCGGCCTTCTTGAAGTCCTTGACCGTGATGAGGCCCTTGAGGGTGCCCGCCTCGTCGACCAGCGGCAGCTTCTCGATCTTGTGGCGGCGGAGCAGCTCCATCGCCTCCACGCCGGAGATGCCGACCTTTCCGGTGACGAGCGGCATCGGCGTCATGACCTCACGCACCTGGCGCGAACGGTCGGACTCGAAGGCCATGTCACGGTTGGTCACGATGCCCAGGAGCTTGCCCGCGGGGTCGGTGACCGGCACGCCGCTGATGCGGAACTTCGCGCAGAGCGCGTCCGCCTCGCCGAGGGTGGCGTCGGGGTGCACGGTGATCGGGTCGGTGACCATCCCGGACTCGGACCGCTTGACCAGGTCGACCTGGTTCACCTGGTCCTCGATCGAGAGGTTGCGGTGCAGCACGCCGACGCCGCCCTGACGGGCCATCGCGATCGCCATCCGCGACTCGGTCACCTTGTCCATGGCGGCGGACAGCAGGGGGATGTTCACGCGCACGTTGCGGGAGATGAGGGTCGAGGTGTCGACCGCGTTGGGCAGGACCTCCGACGCGCCCGGCAGCAACAGCACGTCGTCGTATGTCAGCCCGAGCGTCGCGAACTTCTCAGGCACTCCGTCGACGTTTGCAGTCATGACACCTTCCCCAAATGGTCTTGATCGGTGCGGATGTCCATGCTAACGGCCTTCGGAGGTGTCTCATTCCACGACCAAGATCACCGAGCTCCCCGGTAGATTCCTACAGAAGGCCGGGACGCCCGGGAAACGGGGGCCGGACCGGGAGACGCCGACGCGGGTGCGTCCGAAGTCACTGCTCGGCGAGGGCTCGCAGCCGGCTGAGCGCCCGGTGCTGGGCGACGCGTACGGCACCGGGGGACATGCCCAGCATCTGTCCGGTCTCCTCGGCGGTCAGGCCGACCGCGACCCGCAGGACGAGCAGCTCGCGCTGGTTCTCCGGGAGGTTGGCGAGGAGCTTCTTGGCCCAGGCCGCGTCACTGCTGAGCAGCGCGCGCTCCTCCGGGCCGAGGGAGTCGTCGGGGCGCTCGGGCATCTCGTCGGACGGGACGGCCGTGGATCCGGGGTGGCGCATCGCGGCGCGCTGGAGGTCGGCGACCTTGTGCCCGGCGATGGCGAAGACGAACGCCTCGAAGGGGCGGCCCGTGTCGCGGTAGCGGGGCAGCGCCATCAGTACGGCGACGCAGACCTCCTGCGCCAGGTCCTCGACGAAGTGACGAGCGTCACCGGGCAGCCGGTTCAGTCGGGACCGGCAGTACCGCAGGGCGAGGGGGTGGACGTGGGCCAGCAGGTCATGGGTCGCCTGCGCGTCGCCGTCCACGGCCCGATGCACCAGGGCAGCGATCACCGTCGTCTCGTCGTCACGCATCGGACCATGGTGCCTCGGTGCGGACCGGTCCGCGCCATCGCGTTCCGAGTTGTGCACCGAAGCGTTACGAGCGGGTGCGCCGGATGTCATGTCCTGCGCCCTCCCCTTCCGCTGGATCCGCTGGGCCGAATCGTCGTTCCCGAGGAACTCCACAGCTCAAGGATGCGTCATCGGCCGGGAAGCGTCACCCACCACCGCCGCAACCCGGCTCGCCGTGGGCGGGCCGCCCCGCCGGCGCCCTCCGTCGCCCCGTCCGCGGGTCCGCGGACGGGGACGATTCCGGCACGTGGGGACGGCCACGCCTCAGCGCACCAGGCCCCAGCGGAATCCGAGCGCCACGGCGTGGGCACGGTCCGAGGCGCCGAGCTTCTTGAAGAGCCTGCGGGCGTGGGTCTTGACCGTGTCCTCGGAGAGGAAGAGCTCGCGCCCGATCTCCGCGTTGGACCGGCCGTGGCTCATGCCTTCGAGCACCTGGATCTCGCGTGCGGTGAGTGTGGGGGCCGCCCCCATCTCCGCGGACCGCAGCCGGCGCGGGGCGAGCCGCCACGTCGGGTCGGCCAGCGCCTGGGTCACGGTGGCCCGCAGTTCGGCGCGCGAGGCGTCCTTGTGCAGATAGCCGCGGGCACCGGCGGCGACCGCGAGCGCGACACCGTCCAGGTCCTCGGCGACCGTCAGCATGATGATCCGGGCGCCGGGGTCGGCGGAGAGCAGCCGCCGGACGGTCTCCACACCCCCCAGGCCGGGCATGCGGACGTCCATCAGAATCAAATCCGAACGGTCGGCTCCCCAGCGGCGGAGTACTTCCTCGCCGTTGGCCGCCGTCGTCACACGCTCGACGCCGGGCACGGTCGCAACCGCGCGACGGAGCGCCTCCCGGGCGAGCGGGGAGTCGTCACAGACGAGGACGGATGTCATGACCGTCCTCCGCAGCTGATGCGCGTCACCTTGAGCCTCCAGGCTGATACAAGTCGTCACCTGTGCGGTTGACCCCCTCGGACATGTGCCCGAGCCGGTTAGTCACCAACCGCCTCCGCACTCTCAACGATGGTCACTCGAAAGAGTTACGGGTCGGACCGTAGGGTTCGGCACTCTACGTGAGGCCGCACATACGGAGCGGATCGACGCGGGCGCTTCACCCTTCAACCGAAACTTCACCGGTTGGCGTGCCCTATTTGGCGGGTTTTCTTCCCTTTTCCTGGTGTCTGTGACTAGATTCGCAATCAGTCATATTTACATCTACTACGACCATAGATGTACGGTCACGCCTCAGCCCCTGAGGAACCGAGGGACTGGGGAGCTGGGGATCAGCCCACCGACGGACGACGACGGACTGCGACTGCCGGGACGACGTCCCCGGCAGAGCACGGTTTCGAGGGGACAAGCAATGGCAGATTTCTCCCGCCTTCCCGGACCCAACGCGGACCTGTGGGACTGGCAGCTGCTCGCGGCCTGCCGGGGGGTCGACAGTTCACTGTTCTTCCATCCCGAGGGCGAACGCGGAGCCGCCCGCAGCGCCCGCGAGACCTCGGCGAAGGAGGTGTGCATGCGCTGTCCGGTACGCGCCGAGTGCGCCGCCCACGCGCTGGCGGTCCGCGAGCCCTACGGAGTGTGGGGCGGCCTGACCGAGGACGAACGCGAGGAACTGATGGGCCGCGCCCGCAACCGCCTGATCACGGCGGCCCACTCCGGTACGGGTGGCGGCGCACAGCACGCCGGTACGGGTGGCGGCGCACAGCACGCCGGTGCGGGTGACGGCGCGCGGCACGACTGAGGACCGCACGCCGACCCGTCACCGCAGGAACGTTTCTGCAGTCACCGCGCGATCAGCGGATCGGCCCGGTCGGCCGAGTCGGGGGGATCGGCGGGATCGGCGGAACCGGGGGGGTTCAGCGCTCCGCAGCCAGCGACAGCTGGTCCAGGGTGGCCGCCACGGCGGGGACCCGGGCCAGGTCCGGCAGGGTCAGCGCCACGATCTCGCGCACCACGGCGGGCTTCACCGTCACGGTCACGGCCCCCTTGGGCCGTACCGACTCGATCGCCAGCGCGGGCAGTACCGCCACTCCGAGCCCGGCGCCGACCAGTCCGATCACGGCGGGGTAGTCGTCGGTGGCGAAGTCGATACGGGGGGTGAAGCCGGACTCCTCGCAGACCTCCACGAGCTGCCGTCGGCAGCGCGGGCAGCCGGCGATCCACGGGTCTCCTGCGAGTTCACCGATGTCGATCGCGTCCGTCCCGGCCAGCCGGTGGTCCTCGGGCAGCAGCCCGATCAGCCGGTCCGCGAGCAGCGGCCGGACGACCAGGTCGTTCCAGTCGCCGTCGCCGCTTTCCGCGCCGTCACCGCCGCCCGAGTTGCCGTACCGGAAGGCCAGCGCGATGTCGCAGTCCCCGTCGCGGAGCATCTCCACGGACCGGGGCGGTTCGGCCTCCACCAACGACACCTGGGTGCCGGGGTGCTCGGCGCGCAGTGCGGCGAGGGCGCCGGGGACCAGGGTGGAGCTGCCACTGGGGAAGGAGACGAGCCGGACCCGGCCCGCGCGCAGCCCCGCGATGGCGGCGACCTCCTCCTCGGCGGCGGTCAGCCCGGCGAGGATGCCGGAAGCGTGCCGGACCAGGGCCTCGCCGGCCTGGGTGAGCCGCATCTCCCGGCCCGTACGGATCAGGAGCGGCGTGCCGACCGACGATTCCAGCGCCTTCATCTGCTGGCTGATGGCCGGCTGGGTGAAGCCCATCTCGCGGGCGGCGGCGGAGAACGAGCCGGTGGTGGCGACGGCGCGCAGGACGCGGAGATGACGGGCTTCGATCACCCCTCCACCATAAGCGTCGCTTCTGAGGATTGCGCAAAACTGCCGTGCGGCTTTGATGCCGGGCGTTCTAACCTTGCTCCATGCATCTGCTGACCGTGAACGTCGGGACCGCCCGCCACTCCGAGCACACCAGCTCCCGCGACGGCCTCACCGGCATCGACAAGCGCCCGGTCGAGGGCCCGGTGCGGGTGACCGACCCGGGGCCGAAGGGCGTCGGCGGCAGCGGTCTGGCGGGGGACGCCGTCTGCGACCTGCGCCACCACGGCGGGAGCGACCAGGCGGTGTACGCGTACGCCCGCGAGGAGCTCGACGCCTGGGAGCGGAAGCTGGGCAGGCCGCTGCCGAACGGGATCTTCGGGGAGAACCTGACGACCCTGGGCCTGGCGGTCAGCGAGGCGCTGGTCGGCGAGCGGTGGCGGATCGGTCCGGACCTGGTCCTGGAGGTGACCGCAGGCCGCATCCCGTGCCGTACGTTCGCGGGCCACGTACAGGAGGAGCGCTGGGTGAAGCGCTTCAGCCAGGAGGCGGTGACCGGCGCGTACCTGCGGGTCATCACCCCCGGCTCCATCAGTGCCGGGGACCCGATCGAGATCGTCCACCGCCCGGACCACGGGGTGACCGCGGCGCTGGAGTTCCGTTCCTTCGCCGACCGCACCCTGCTGCCGAGCCTCCTCCCGGCGGGCGAGGCACTGCACCCGGAGGCGCTGGCGGCGGCGCGGGAGTACGTGGCGAAGCAGGGGGTCTGACACCCTGCGGGCCCTCGGCGGACGAGGCGCCCCGTGCGGCGGGGGCCGTGACCGGAGAAGGATGCGGGACCCACCCGCCTACGGAAGTGAGCACGCCCATGACGGAACCCGCTCCGGTGGACCTGGTCCACCTCACCGACCCGGACGGAAACCGCTGCGTCGTACGCGTCACGGGGCGGTGGATGCCGGGGGTGCTGACCGGCCATGACACTCTGTGCGCCGAGGTACTCGCCGCCATGGGCTTCGCCGATGCCAGGCTCGACTTCCACCTCATGCCGAGACACCTGGACTCCTGGGAGCAGGCGCTCGCCGGCCTGGCGCCGGGCGGGACGGCGCGCCTCGGCGACGAGGACGCCCTGAATCTCGACATCCACCCGCACGAGCACGGCGGTTGGCTGTCGATAGCGGTCGACGACCCGGACCGCCTGACGGCCCTCTGGGGGGCCCGGCCGGAGGGCGACTGGATCGCCGAGCACCGGGAGCGCCTGGAACAGGTCCGCCGGACCTGGCCCCGCGAGGTGGTCGAGACGTCCCCGGGAGCCTATGTATGGAGCCCCGACCGCAAGCGGTGAGACCGCCGGCCCCCTACGAGGAGGAGGGCCCCGCACACCCCTCGGTGTGCGGGGCCCTCCTCCTCGTAGGGGGCCGGGCGGTACGGCGACGCGTCAGGCGGCTTCGACGGCGGCCTTCGCGGCCGGGGCCTCGCCGGCCTCGTCCTTGTCGGCGGCCGGGCGGACGAGGCCCGGGATGAACGCGGCGACGGCGGCGGCGACCAGGGCGACGCCGCAGCCGACCGTCAGGCCGACGCGGAAGCCGTCCTCGGAGGCGAGGGTGTGGCCGCCGAGGTTGATGGTCATCTGGGCGAGGACCACACCGATGACGGCCGAGCCGATGGTCGTACCGAGCGAGCGCATCAGGGTGTTGAACCCGTTGGCGGCTGCGGTCTCGGAGATCGGGACCGAGCTCATGATCAGGGCGGGCATCGCGCCGTAGGCGAGGCCGACGCCGCTGTTGATGACGATTCCGACGATCATCAGGCCCCAGGCGGAGCCCATGAGGAAGAGAGAGATGCCGTAGCCGGCGGAGATGACCAGTGCGCCGAGGACCAGGGCGATCTTCGGGCCGCGGGCGTTGATCAGCTTTCCGCCGAGCGGGGAGACGATCATCATCATGACGCCGCCGGGGGCCATCCAGAGACCGCACGCCAGCATCGACTGGCCCAGGCCGTAGCCGGTGGCCTCGGGGAACTGGAGGAGCTGCGGGGCGATCAGCATGAAGGAGTACATGCCGACGCCGACCAGTATCGAGGAGATGTTGGTCATGAGGACGCGGGGGCGGGCGGTGGTCCGCAGGTCGACCAGCGGGTCGCGGGTGCGGAGCTCGTAGAAGCCCCACACGCCCAGGGCCACGACGGCCACGGCGAACAGGCCGAGCGTGGTGCCGGAGGCCCAGCCCCAGTCGGCGCCCTTGGAGATGGCGAGCAGCAGGGAGACCAGGCCGATGGCGAGCCCGACCGCTCCGGGTGCGTCGAAGCGCTGCCCCTTGGCCCCGGCGGGGACGTCGGGGACGAAGGTGTGGATCAGTACGGCGACGATCACCGCGAGCACCGCGGAGCCCCAGAACAGGACCCGCCAGCTGGTGTACTCGGCGACGGCGGCGGAGATCGGCAGGCCGAGGGCGCCGCCGATGCCCATGGAGGCGCTGACCAGGGCGATCGAGCTGCTGAGCTTCTCGGCGGGGACCACGTCACGGAGGAGCGCGATGCCGAGCGGCACCATGCCCATGCCCATGCCCTGGAGACCCCGGCCGACGATCATCGGCACGATGGAGGAGGACAGCGCGCAGACCACGGAGCCGACGATCAGCGGGACGGCGCACGCCAGGAGCATCCGGCGCTTGCCGAGGAGGTCGCCGAGGCGGCCGGTGACCGGCACACAGACGCCCGCGACGAGCAGCGTGACCGTGATCACCCAGGCCGTGTTCGAGGAGGAGGTGTGCAGGATCTGCGGGAGCTCGGCGATCAGCGGGGTGACCAGGGTCTGCATGATCGCGGCGGCGGTGCCGGCGAGGGCCAGCGTGGTGATCACGCCGCCCGTGCGGGCCGTGGGCTGGGGTGCGTCCATAACGCGATTCCTCGGTGTGGGTCGGGACGGGAGGTCCGGGACGAAAATCGGGCGGGCTGGAGCAGGGCGGGACAAGGGTGAGCATCGTGCAATCCCAATGCATTATGCATGCCGTGTGCTCGATGCACATCCTGTGTCAGGATGGAGCCGGGCCACCCGGGACCCCGACACACCGGCCCGGCAGGAAGCTGGAGGCATCCCACCCATGGACAGGGCCGTCAAGGACGTCGAGTACGAGCAGATGCTGCTCAGTCGCCACGGGCTCCTGAGCCACCGCAAGGGCCGCCGCGAGGACGGCGTCCTGGAGCGCAGCGCGTACATCCTGCTCAGCCGCATCCGCATTCAAGGCCCCATGTCCATCGGGGAGTTGAGCGAAGCATTCGACCTCGACACCTCGACGCTCAACCGTCAGACGACGGCGGCGATGCGCGCCGGACTCGTCCAGCGCATCCCCGACCCGGCGGGCGGGATGGCCCGCAAGTTCCGCATCACGGCCGAGGGCAGCCGGATCCTCGACGAGGAACGCGAGGGGACGGTCGCCGCCCTGGGCCGGGTCATGGTCGACTGGCCGGGCGAGGACGTCGCCGCCTTCGCCGGCTACCTCCGCCGGTTCAACTCGGACCTGGAACGCCTCGGCGGACGGCCCTGGCCCCGGCCCTGAGTCGGGTGGATCGCCTCAGCAGCCGTCCAGACACGCGGAATCTTCCGCATCGCACCGGCGTCCCGGTCAACGCGCCCCCACGCAGGAACCTTTCGGCGACATGGGGGCTCGTCCGCGCGGGAGGGGTCCGGCAGTGCGGGAGGGGTCGGCGCGATGACCTGGCAGGCCCTGCCGGGAAAGCCGATCACCCCGCCCCCGCGCGCCCCGGCCCCACCCCGCCGTCGATGAGACGTCGCAGCTTCGCCTTGCCGGGCGTACGGGGCACGCACTCCGGGGAGTTCGGCGGGTGGGCGTAGGCACCGGCCCGCGCCCCGGACATGCTGTCCCCCTCCGACACCAGCACGGCCGGTCCGAGAATGGCCTGATCGCAGTCCACACAGATCAACGGAACCTCCGCCATTCCTCGGCCAGACGCGACGCGGACGCGCAGCGTTCACCCGCGCGGCAGGTCGAGCAGTGGATGGTATGCCTCAGATACGCACGGTATGCGGCGTCGGGCTCCGCCGCGCGAGGTTCCTCTTGTTGTGTAGTCACGTAGGGATTCGGGCGCCGGAGGGGGCCTGGATGAGAGTCGGGACGAGATGGCCGAAACAGTCCGACGGTTGCCGGTCGGGGCGCCGCGAGGGAGTTCCTGGTCCACCGCGCGTACCGCTCGGACCCGCCGTCCGGGTGCCCGCCGCGTGGCGCCGCCCCTTCGGAGCGCACCGCGCGTGGTCCTCTCCGGCCCGGATGACGGCGGTCGGCACGGAAGCGGGCCGACCGCCGGGTAGGCGGCTGCACGGTGCCGGGCCGAAAGAGGGGAGGCGCGTCCCCGCCGCGCTCCCACCGTGTTCCCGCCGCGTCCCCGCCGCTGCGGGAACACGCGCGGAATCCGACCCCTGCCGGGGTCGGAGCCGCGATGAGAATGGGTGCCCGGAGCCGGACTCGAACCGGCACGCCCCCGAGGGGCAGCGAGGTTTAAGCTCGCCGTGTCTGCGTTCCACCACCCGGGCTGGCGCGCGGCTCCGCGTCGGGTCTTGACCCTATCCGGGGGTGCCCCCCACCAGCGGAGCAGTAGCGCGATGTTGTCTTATTTTATTGATCGCTTGATGGTGCGTCAGACCGTGCTCCGAGGTCATGACCACGGCCCGGACCCGATCATGGTCCCTCTCCCCGGAGAACGGGATTGACGGAAAGTCGCCGCACTCTTACGGACGAATCCGCCGGACCTCCACCACCGTTCGCCAGGGCCTCGCCACCCCCCTTCTCCGGCTGCCGGCCGGCCGCGTCGTCCGGGCCGTCGTTCACACCTCGTCCAGGCGGTCGCGCACCCCGTCGTTCACGCACCGCAGCACCGGCTTCCGGGTGAGGGCGTCCGGGTCGGCGAGGTGGGCTCCGGTGACGTGGAAGAGGGTGGTTTCGCCGGGCAGCAGGGTCACGAGCATCTCGTCCACCCGGGCCGCCGGGCCCAAGCGGTCGGGGAAGAGCGCGAGGTCGCGCAGGAGGGTGCGGGCGGTCACCCGTACCTCGTAGGCGGCAGGACCATCGGGGGTGACGGTCGCCGTCCAGCGGGCCGGGGGGAGGTCCACGGCGGGGTCCTCCGCGTAGAACTCCACGGTCCGCAGCTCCCCCAGCCGCACCACCAGCAGTTCGCGGGCCGGGTCCGCCGGGGCGGCGACGGACGGCGGGAGGGGTACCCGGGTGACGTCCCGGGCGGCCGTGGTGACGGGCAGCCGCTCCTCGGCGAGCACCGTGCCGTCGAGTGCCCGCCGGGCCAGGTGGAGGGTGCCGTCCCAGGGTTCGGCGGCGTCGTTGACCAGGTGGAGGGTGGCGTCGCGGAGGACGGCGAGGCGGTCGGCGTACACCGACCGCAGGGCGTACCAGAGGGGTTTGCGGCGGCCGTCGCCGTCGAGGGCGGACCAGGAGACGACCGGCCAGCAGTCGTTGAGCTGCCAGACGACGGAGCCCATGCAGTACGGGGTGTGGCTGCGGAAGTGGCGGATGCCGAAGGCGACGGCGCGGGCCTGGTTGAGCTGGGTGAGCCAGTGCCAGTCGTCGAAGGAGGCGGGGCCGTCGCCGGCGGGCTGCGGGAGGTGGTCGCCGAGGCCACGGAGCAGCTTGGCGTCGCCGTCCTCGGCCTTCTGGTGGTGGCGTACGTAGGGCGCGTCGGGCGCGAGCGGGCCGCTGATCGCGCGCCGGAGGGTGGCGTACGCGGGCGGCCCCTGGAAGCCGAACTCGGCGACGAAGCGGTGCGCGTGGTCGGCGTAGTGGCGGTAGTCCACCCGGTTCCACACGTCCCAGAGGTGAACCGTTCCCGACTCCGGTGCGTTCGGAGGGAGTTCGGGTGATCCGGAGTAGGGCGAGCCGGGCCAGTACGGGCGGGTGGGGTCGAGTTCGGCGCAGATCGCGGGGAGCAGTTCGTGGTAGTAGCCGTACCCCCAGGTGCGGCTCCCGAGCTCCTTGGCCCAGCCCCAGTCGGCGTGGCCCTCCAGGTTCTCGTTGTTGCCGCACCACAGGACGAGGGAGGGGTGCGGGGCGAGGCGGGCGACGTTCTCGCGGGCCTCGGCCGCGACCTCGTCGTACAGCGGCTGCTCCTCCGGGTAGGCGGCGCAGGCGAAGGGGAAGTCCTGCCAGACCAACAGGCCTTTTTCGTCGGCAAGTTCGTAGAAGTCGTCGCTCTCGTAGAGGCCGCCGCCCCAGACGCGTACGAGGTTGACCCCGGCGGCGACGGCTTCGTCGAGCCGGTCGGAGAGGTGCTGCCGGGTGATCCGGGACGGGAAGCAGTCGTCGGGGATCCAGTTCACGCCGCGGACGAACACCGGTTCGTCGTTGACGGCGATCCGGAACGCCTCGCGCTCCAGGGAGACCGTGCGGAAGCCGGTCCTGCCCTGCCATGCGTGCCCGCCGACCCGGACCTCGACGGCGTAGAGCGGCTGCTCCCCGTGGCTGTGCGGCCACCAGCGTCCGGCGTCCGGTACGGGCACCACGAGGGTCGCTGCCGTCCCTTTGGCGGGGACGGTGAACGTGTGCCGTTCGCCCGCGACTTCGACGTGCGCGGCGAGCGCTCCCGCGCGGTCGCCGCGCTCGCCCCGGCGGTCCACCGTCAGCGTCGCGGTCAGGCGCGGCACGCCGTCCGGGTCCACGTCGCCGAGGAGCTTCACCCCGGCGATCCGGGGGCCGGTCCAGGTCTCCAGCGCCGCGGGGCGCCAGATGCCGGAGGTGACGAGGGTCGGGCCCCAGTCCCAGCCGAAGTTGCAGGCCATCTTCCGGATGAAGGCGTACGGCTCCGCGTAGGCGCCTGGGCGGTCGCCGAGGCGGTCGCGGAGCGCTTCCGCGTAGGCGTACGGGGCGGTGAAGCGGATCTCCAGCGTGTTGGCGCCCTCGCGGAGCAGGTGCTCGGCCGGGAAGCGGTAGGAGCGGTGCTGGTTGGCGGTGCGGCCGAGCTCGGTGCCGTTCAGGGTGACGGTGGCGACGGTGTCGAGGCCGTCGAAGCAGAGGTCCGCGCTGAGGTCCGCGGAGGAGGCCTCCGCGGCGGAGCGATGGAAGGTGGTGCGGTACGTCCAGTCGGTGCGGCCGATCCAGCCGAGCCGGTTCTCGTTGTCGTCCAGGTACGGGTCGTCGATGAGCCCCGCCGCGAGCAGGTCGGTGTGGACGCAGCCGGGGACGGTGGCGGGCACGCCGCCGGCCGGGAGGGCCACCGGGACCGGCCCGTCCGGGCGCAGCGTCCAGCCGTCGGCGAGGGGCAGTCGGTGGAGCGTCACGCGGTGATCCTTCCGCAGTCGGGGAGTCCGGCGCAGGCCACGAAGTGACCGGGTCCGGCCTCGCGGAGCCCGGTGGGGTCGGCGGGTTCCGCCGCCCCCGCGTGGTACGCGCAGTGCTCCACCGGTTCCGGCGGGTCCCAGGGGGTGTTGAGCCGGGGCACGGCGGCCAGCAGCGTCCGGGTGTACGGGTGCAGGGGGTTGCCGAACACCTTCTGCGTGTCGCCTCGTTCGACGACCCGGCCCCTTCGGAGCACCACGGTCCGCTCGGCGAGGTAGGTGCCGAGGGAGAGGTCGTGGGTGATGTAGAGGACGCCGAGTCCGCGTTCCTTCAGCCCGGCGAGCAGGTTGAGCACGTCGATACGGGTGGAGGCGTCGAGCATGCTGGTGATCTCGTCGGCGACCAGGAAACTCAGGTCGAGCAGGAGCGCGCGGGCGATCAGGAGGCGCTGCAGCTGGCCGCCGCTGAGCTGGTGCGGGTAGCGGCCGAGCACCTGGCCGGGGTCGAGGCGTACGTCGCGTACCGCCTTCTCGACGCGCTCCGCCCACTCCCGGTCGCCGATTCCGGGGTGGTAGGCGCGGCGGATCATGGCGAAGACCCGGTCGGCCTTGAAGACGGGGTTGTAGCAGGAGAACGGGTCCTGGAAGACGCCCTGGACGCGGCGGTAGAAGTCCTTGCCCGGGCGGACGGGTGCGCCGTCCAGGGTGAGGCTGCCGCCGGAGATCCCGGTGAGGCCGAGGATCATGCGCCCGATGGTGGATTTGCCGCTGCCGCTCTCGCCGATGAGGGAGACGACTTCGCCGGGCGCCGCGTCGAAGGAGACCCGGTCGACGGCGGTGACGGAGCCGCCGCCGAAGGCGCCCGCGCGGTAGGTCTTGGTGACTCGGTCCAGGGTCAGCATCATGCCTTCCAGCACGCGACGGAGTGACGGGGGGCGATCTCCACGACCGGCGGTTCCTCGGCGCATCCGGCGTCGGCGAGCGGGCAGCGGTCGCGGAAGCGGCAGCCGGCCGGCGGGTCGAGGAGCGAGGGCGGGGAGCCGGCGATGCCGCTGAGCGGCCGGTCGCGGTGGCGGACGCCGACCTCGGGGAGCGAGCCGAGGAGCATCCGGGTGTACGGGTGGCGGGGCTCGGCGGTGAGGACCCGGGTCGGCGCCTTCTCGGCGAGCTTTCCCGCGTACATCACCATGATCGAGTCGGCGATGTGCGAGGTCAGGGCCAGGTCGTGGGTGATGAAGAGCATGCTGGTGACGAGGCCCGCGTCGCGCAGTCCGGTGAGCGCGGTGACGACCGCCTTCTGGGTGGAGACGTCGAGGGCGGAGGTGACCTCGTCGGCGATGAGGACGGCGGGGTCGAGCAGCGTGGAGATCACCATGACGGTCCGCTGTTTCATGCCGCCGGACAGCTCGATCGGGTACCGGTCGAGGACGTCCCGGTCCAGGCCCACCAGGTCGAGCCTGCGGTGGAGTTCGGCGGTGTCGACGCTCACCCCGCGCGAGGCGAGGAGTTCGCGGATCATGCGGCCGATGCGGCGGGTCGGGTTGAGGGCGCTCATCGAGTACTGCGGAACGAGCGAGATCCGGTGGAAGCGGAAGGCGTTCATCGCCCGGTCGTCGGCGATGGGGACGTCCTCGCCGTCGAGGGTGACGGTGCCGCCGGCGTGCCGCATCCGGCCGTCGAGCCGGATCAGGGACTTGCCGAGGGTGGTCTTGCCGCAGCCGGACTCGCCCGCGAGGCCCAGGATCTCGCCGTCGGCCACGTCGAAGCCGACGCCGTCCAGCGCCCGGACCTCGCCGCGCAGGGTGCGGTAGTGGACCCGCAGGTCGGTGACGGTCAGCGTCATGTGCTCAGGACTCCCTCAGCTTCGGGTTGAAGACCTCGTCGAGGCCGACGTTGGCGACGTACAGCGCGCCGACGATGGCGGTGATCCCGGCCCCCGGGGGAACGAACCACCACCACATGCCGAGTTGGAGCGCGCTCCACTGCTGGGCGCTCTGGAGCATCAGGCCGAGCGAGACTCCGCCGGTCGGTCCGAGGCCGATGAAGTCGAGCGACGAGGCGATGAGGACGGACCCGCCGAAGAGCAGGATGAACATCATGAAGAGGTAGGAGCTCATGTTGGGCGCGATCTCGCGGAACACGATCCGCCAGGTGCCGTTGCCGCTGAGCCGGGCCAGGTCCACGAACTCCCGGGTGCGCAGGGTGAAGGTCTGCGCGCGGATGGCACGGGCCGCCCAGGGCCAGGAGGTGAGGCCGATGAACACGCCCTGCACGGGCACCGAGCGCACGCCCAGGTACGCGTTGATGATGAGCAGCACGGCGAGCGCCGGGATGACCAGGACCACGTTGGTGACCATGGTGAGGAGTTCGTCGAGGACCCCGCCGCGGTAGCCGGCGAAGAAGCCGACGAGCATCGCGACGACGGCGGCGATGGCCCCGCCGACCGCACCGACCAGGAAGGTGGCGCGCAGCCCGTGCACGAACTGGGCGTACACGTCCTGGCCGAAGGTGGTGGTGCCCATCCAGTACGTGGAGTCGGGCGGCGCGGCCTGCGGGCCGCCGTAGGCGTTCGGGTCGGCGGTGTCGAGCAGGGGCGGGCCGAACAGCCCGAGGGCGAGCAGGACCAGGACGACGGTGAAACCGATGAGCAGCTTCGGGTTGCGCACGGCGTAGTGCAGGGTCTCGCGGGCGGGTCCGGCGGCCTTGGTCTCCGGGGCGGTCCCGACAGTCTCCGGGGTGCTCCCGGCCGGTCCGGGCGGTGCGCTCATGACTGGCCTCCTGCCATGCCGGTACGGGTCCGGGGATCCACGAGGACGTACACGACGTCGATGACGAAGTTGGCGATCAGCACGCCGATGACGATGAAGAGGAACGCCCCCTGGAGCAGGAAGAAGTCCTGGTTCTGGATGGCGGCGAGGATGAGCGAGCCGAGGCCGGGATAGGCGAAGACGATCTCGGTGACCAGTGCCCCGGCCACGAGGACGCCCAGTTGCAGGGCGAGCCCGGTGACCTGGGGCAGCACGGCGTTGCGGAAGGCGTAGCGCCGGATGAGCCGCTGGGGTGCGCCGAGGGCGGAGAGGTACGAGGAGTAGTCGGACTCCAGCTCGTAGATGATCATGTTGCGCATGCCGATGGCCCACCCGCCGAGCGCGACGAGGAAGAGCGAGAGGAACGGCAGCACCCAGTGGTGCGCCAGGTCGAGGGCGAAGTCGAGGGTCCAGCTGGGCTGGATGTCCAGGCTGTAGCCGCCGGAGATCGGGAACCATCCCGCCTTCGAGCCGAGGGCCCAGGCCAGGATCACCGCGATCCACATGTACGGCATCGCGGTGAGCAGGTAGCCCGCCGGGAGCACGGTGTTGTCGAGCACCTTGCGACGGGCTGCGAGCGCACCGGCCCAGTTGCCGACGATCCAGCTGAGCAGCACCGCCGGGATCATCAGTCCCAGGGTGTACGGGAGGGCGTCGAGCAGCACGTCGGAGACCGGGGTCGGGAACACCCAGACGGAGATCCCGAAGTCGCCCTGGAACAGGGCACCCCAGAAGTGCAGGTACTGCTGCCAGACGGGCTGGTCGAAGCCGAAGAGGTTGTTGTAGTAGGCGCGCATCGCCTCGGCCGCCTCCGGCTGGGAGACGCGGGCCCGGGAGACCATGGCGGCCACCGGGTCGCCCGGCATGAAGCGCGGGATCATCCAGTTGACGGTGACGGCGACGACGAAGGTCAGCGCGTAGACCAGGAGTTTTCGGGCGAAGTAGCGGCGCAAGGGAGCTCCCGTCGAGGTGTCCCGCCGGAGCGCGTGCGCCGTGGGGCGCGCGGCGGGGCGGGGTTCGGAGGGCCGGGGCGGCACGGGGGGGTACGCGGGTCGCGTGTGCGGGCCACGGTCGGCGGCATGGAGGAACGCGCGGGTGGGGGCGTGCCGCCGCCGGGCGGCACGGTGGGGTACGCGGGTGGCGGCGGGCCACCGGGCCGGTGCGGGTGGCGGCGGGCCACCGGGCCGGTGCGCGTGGCGGCGGACTACCGGGCCGGTGCGGGCGGCGGGGGGCCGCCCGTACCGGCCGGCCGGCGGCGGCTACTTCGCCGGTTTGAGCTGGGTCAGCATCTCGAAGCCGCCCATCTCCAGCCAGTTGCGCCAGAGCGCCGGGGCGTAGGTGGGTGCTCCCGGGGCGTCGGAGGGCCAGTTGGTCCAGGTGCCGGTGGTGGACTGCGACCAGAGGCCGTTGTACCAGAGGGGGATGAGCGGCATCTCGTCCAGCTGGATCTTCTGGAGCCTGCTCGCCACCGCCTTCATCCCTGCGGCGTCGTCGGTCGGGACCTGGCCGAGCTGCTGGACCAGCTTCCACGCCTCCTGGTTCTCGTACCGTCCGAAGTTCACCGTGTTCTGCTGCTTCTGGACGGGGAGCTGGAACATGTACTCGTAGTACGTCCACGGGGTGTTGGACAGCTGGCGGTCGTTGTTGAGGACGAGGTCGAAGTCACCCTTCGCGCGCTGCTCGCTGAGCGCGTTCTGGTCGGGGAACTCCGTCGTCACGGAGATGCCCGCGGCCTTGGCCCCGGCGGCGACGACCTTGGCGGCCTCCATCCAGTCGGTCCAGCCGGTGGGCACGGCCAGCTTGAGGGCGATCTTCGAGCCGTCCTTGTTCTCGACCAGCCCGTCGCCGTTCGTGTCGCGGTACCCGGCGTCGGCGAGGATCTTCTTCGCGCCGGCGGTGTCGTACGAGAACCCGTCCGAGGCCACCACGCCCTTGTCGATGTACTGGTCCCACTGCGGCAGCAGCCCGGTCGGGTCGGCCTTCTTGACCAGGTCGCCGTAGACGCCCTTCACGATCTTGTCGATGTCCACGGAGGCGGCGAGCGCCTTGCGGAAGGCGGCGTCGTCCAGCGGCTTGCGGGTGGTGTTGGGCACCAGCCAGGCGGTGTTGGCGGACAGCATGTAGGGCGGCTGGTCGTAGTACGAGACGACCTTCTTGGCCTTGACCAGCGAGGAGGCGCCGGGCAGGAAGTTGTTGCTCAGGTCGAGCTGGCCCTGTCCGAGCTGGCCGATGACGACCTCGTTGCTCGGGTTGGAGACGTCCACGATGTAGCGCGGCGCGGGCGTCATGCCGAGCGCCTTCGTGCCCCACCAGGTCTCGCGGCGCTGCCAGACCACCCGGTCCTGGGATTTGCTCTTGAGGGTGTAGGCCCCGGTGCCGACCGGCTTGTCGTTGACCCCGTTGAGGATCTCCTCCTCGGACCGGCCGCTCCACACGTGTTCGGGGACGACCGGCCGGCCGTAGAGGGTGAAGTCCCACTCCTGGTAGTGGGCGGACGTGAAGGTGAACCGGACGGTCGTGTCGTCGACCGCCTCGGCGGCGGAGAGCCAGCTCCACAGGGAGTGGAACGAGGAGGCCTCGATCTTGCCGAGGCCGTAGGAGTACGCGACATCCTCGGCGGTGAGCGGCTCGCCGTCGGACCAGGTGATCCCGGGCCGCAGCTTCACCTCGTAGGTCTTCGCGTCCTTCCAGGCGCCGGACTCGGCGAGCCAGGGGGTCAGCTTCCCGGCGTTCGGGTCGAAGTGGAACAGCGTCTCGTAGACCAGCCCCTTGGTGCCGGTGGCGTGGTCCCAGTCGCGCAGCGGGTTGTAGTTGGCCGGCGGCCCCCACTGCGTACCGGTGGTGTAGAGCGTCTCGTCGCGCGGTAACGACCCGCCCTGCGCGCCGCCCGGCCCCTTGCCCGTCACCGGGCTCCCTCCGGTGCACGCGGTGGCGGTGAGCGCGATCACGGCGAGTGCTGTGGCGATCCGCACCCGGATACCCGTACCCATAGCCCTTCCTCTCCCCGCCGTCCCTGCGAGCGGAGTCACTGAACCGGGTAAGTGCCGTGAAGGTATGGGTGCTCCGAGGTCGTGTCAAGGGTTCGCGGGAGCGCTCCCATCCTTTCCATGTACCGGAGTTGACGGTACGTTCGAGTCGAGCGGAGAGAACATCGGGAACGCCCGGAGACGGTCGGGACCGCACCGCACGGGGGGTGGCCAGGGGTTACGATGCCGCTGGACATGAACCGGTTAAGCGAGGTCCCGTTGCCCAAGAACCGCCCGACGATCGCCGACATCGCGCTGCGCGCGGGGGTCTCCAAGGTCGCGGTGTCCTACGCGCTCAACGACCGGCCCGGGGTGTCCCCCGCCACGCGCGCCGCCATCAAGGCCATCGCCGAGGAGATCGGCTGGCGGCCCAACAGCGCGGCCCGCGCGCTCACCCGCGCCCGCGCGGACACGGTCGGCCTGGCGCTCTCCCGCCCCGCCCGGATGCTCGGGGTGGAGCCGTTCTTCATGGAGCTGATCAGCGGCATCGAGAGCGAACTCTCCACCGGCGGCTGCGCGTTGCTGCTCCAGATGGTGAGCGGTCCGGCGCAGGAGCTGGAGGTGTACCGGCGCTGGTGGGGCGAGGGCCGGGTGGACGGGGTGTTCCTCGCCGATCTGCGCGAGCCGCGCCCGGGCGAACCCGACCCGCGCGTCACGGGCGTCGCCGGGCTCGGCCTGCCGGCCGTCGCGATCGGCCACCCGTCGGCGGCCGGTCCGCTGGTGCCGGTGTGGTCCGACGACGCGGCGGCGCTCCGCGACACCCTGGCGTACCTCCACGCGCTCGGACACCGCCGGGTGGCCCGTGTCGCGGGGCTCGCGGAACTGACGCACACCCGGCTCCGCGACCGGGAGCAGCACCGGACGTGCGCCGAACTAGGCCTGGGCGCACCGGTGGTGGTGCACACCGACTACTCCGGGGACGAGGGCGCGCACGCGACCCGCCGACTCGTCAGCGCCCCGGACCGGCCGACCGCGATCATCTACGACAACGACATCATGGCCGTCGCGGGGCTCTCGGTCGCCCAGGAGATGGGTCTCGACGTGCCCGCCGACCTGTCGCTGGTCGCCTGGGACGACTCGCAGCTCTCGCAGGTGGTCCGGCCGCCGCTGACCGCGCTGAGCCGGGACATCCCGGCGTACGGGGCGCTGGCGGCGCGCACCCTGCTGACCCTGGTCGCCGAGGGCGCGGCCGAGGGCAGCGAGGACGCCGCCGCCCGTCTCGTCCCGCGCGGCTCGACGGCGCCGCCGCGCTGACCAGGTGGTACGGCCCCGGCGGGGGCCCCGGTGTCATCCCGGAGGAGGAGGCGGGTCCCACCCCGGTGCGACTCGAGAGTGCCACCGGAACGGGCACGGGGACTGACGAACGGGCCGCCGGGAACGCGGAGAATGAGAGGGCCCCGAAGGTACCGCCGGTCCTGTCCCGGACCCGTCCCGGGGCCGCGTCACCCCACCCCCGTCCCCTCAGGAGCGTCCCTGTGACCACCGCACCCCCCGTCCCCCGTGCCACCGGCGTCGCCGCGCGCGCCACGGAGCTGTCGAAGGTCTACGGCCAGGGCGAGACCCAGGTGGTCGCCCTGGACCGGGTCTCCGTGGACTTCCCGCAGGGCGAGTTCACCGCGATCATGGGTCCGTCCGGCTCCGGCAAGTCCACGCTGATGCACTGCGTGGCCGGGCTCGACACCTTCAGCTCCGGGTCGGTGCGCATCGGCGACACCGAGCTGGGTTCGCTCAAGGACAAGCAGCTCACCCAGCTCCGCCGGGACAAGATCGGGTTCATCTTCCAGGCGTTCAACCTGCTGCCGACGCTGACCGCGCTGGAGAACATCACGCTCCCGATGGACATCGCGGGCCGCAAACCGGACGCTGCCTGGCTCCAGCAGGTCATCGACATGGTCGGCCTCTCCGACCGGCTGAAGCACCGGCCGACCCAGCTCTCCGGCGGGCAGCAGCAGCGTGTCGCGGTGGCCCGTGCGCTGGCCTCGCAGCCCGAGATCATCTTCGGCGACGAGCCGACCGGGAACCTCGACTCCCGGTCCGGCGCGGAGGTCCTGGGCTTCCTGCGCAACTCCGTGCGCGAGCTGGGCCAGACCGTCGTGATGGTGACCCACGACGCCGTCGCCGCTTCCTACGCGGACCGGGTGATCTTCCTCGCGGACGGCGCGGTCGTCGACGAGATGGCGCGGCCCACGGCGGACGGCGTGCTGGACCGGATGAAGGCGTTCGACGCCAAGGGCCGCACCAGCTGACCCGGGCGGGTCGGACGTCGGCCCCACGCCGTACCGGCCCCGGCCCCCGTCCCCGGCCCCCCGTACAGCCCCGTTCCTCCGTACAGCCCCCGTCCCCCGGGCGTGCCGCGCCCTCCCCCGGTCCTTCCGGACCTCATCCCAGGACACACACATGTTCCGTACCGCCCTGCGCAATGTGCTCGCGCACAAGGCCAGGCTGTTGATGACCGTGCTCGCGGTCATGCTCGGCGTCGCCTTCGTCTCCGGCACGCTGATCTTCACCGACACGCTCGGCAACGCCTTCCGCAACCAGTCCGCCAAGAGCTACGACGACGTCGCCGTCGCCGTGTCGACCTCGGGAGGCCACCGCGACGGCCGCACCCCCGCCGGCGTCGACGAGGCGACCCTGGAGAAGATCCGGGCGCTGGACGGAGTCGCCGGGGTCACCGGGCGGGTCTCCGGCTTCGCCGGGGCCGCCGACCGCGACGGCAAGCTCATCGGCAGCGGCTGGTCCACCAGCGGCGGCAACTTCGCCCCCGGCAAGGACGGCAAGGACCCCGCGTACACCTTCACCTCCGGCGACGGACCGGTGAAGGACGGTCAGATCGCCCTGGACCGGGCCTCCGCCGACAAGGGCGGCTACCACGTCGGCGACACGGTCCGGGTGGCGACCAACGGGCCGGTGAAGGAGTACGCCCTCACCGGTGTCTTCACCACCGAGGACGGCGCGGTCAACGCGGGCGGCAGCCTGGTCCTCTTCCAGGAGGCCACCGCGCAGAAGCTGTTCCTGCGGGCCGGTGAGTTCCAGGAGGCCACGGTCGCCGCGGCCCCCGGCGCCTCGGACACCGCGCTGCTGGCCGAGGTGAAGTCCCTGCTGCCCCGGGGCGCCGACGCCCGTACCGGGCAGGCGCTCGCCGACGAGCAGGCGAAGCAGATCGAGGACGGGCTGGGCAATCTCGACACGATCCTGCTGGTCTTCGCCGGTATCGCACTCTTCGTCGGTGTCTTCCTGATCGCCAACACCTTCAGCATGCTGATCGCCCAGCGCACCCGGGAGCTGGCGCTGATGCGCGCCGTCGGTGCCTCCCGCCGGCAGGTGAAGCGGTCGGTGCTGATGGAGGCGGCCGTGGTGGGTCTCGTCGCCTCGGCGGTGGGCTTCGCGGTGGGTACCGGTCTGGCCGCCGCGCTGCGGTCGGCGATGGGCCTGATCGGCGGGAAGATCCCGGCGGGTCCGCTGGTGATCGCCCCCGGCACGGTGCTCGCCGCGTTCGCGGTGGGCGTCCTGATCACGGTGTTCGCCGCGTGGCTGCCCGCCCGCCGGGCCGCGAAGATCGCGCCGGTGGCCGCGATGAGCAGTGTGCACGCGGTGGCGAGCACCCGTTCGCTGGTCGTACGGAACTCGATCGGCGGCGCCGTCACCCTGCTGGGCGCGGCCGGCATCGTCGGCGGCGCCGCCGCGGCGGACGCCGACGGCCGGAAGCTGATCGCGGCCGGCGCCTTCCTGGCGCTGATCGGGATCATCGTGCTGATCCCGCTGCTGTCGCGTCCGGCGATCGCGCTCGTACGCCCGCTGCTGACGCGGGTGTTCGGGGTGTCCGGGAAGCTGGCCGCGCAGAACGCGGTGCGCAACCCGCGCCGCACCGGCGCCACCGCCTCGGCCCTGGCGATCGGGCTGACCCTGGTCACCGGCATCTCGGTGCTGGGCGTCACCCTCGGCCAGGCGGTCGACCGGATGACGACGGACAACATCAAGGCCGACTACATGGTCTCGATGGCGAGCGGCGACGCGCTGGACTCGTCCGCCCTCACCGCACTGCGGAAGGCCGACGGCGTCACCGCCGTCTCGCCGCAGCAGGCGAACCGGCTGACGGTCGGTGGCAAGCACCACGCCGCGTCCGGTGTGACCCCGGGCGACGTGGAGAAGCTCTTCGCGCTCAAGACGGTCACCGGTTCGCTGGGCTCTCTCGCCGAGGGCCGGATCGCGGTCGACTCGGACACCGCCCGGAACAACCACTGGAAGACCGGTGACACCCTGCCGGCGACCTTCGAGGACGAGAAGAAGGGCGAGGTGACGATCGGCGCGGTCTACGAGGCCAACCAGTTCGTCTCCCCCGTCCTGCTCCCGGAGGACCTCGCGAACGCCCACACCGAGACCGCCGACATCCAGGAGATCTGGCTGAAGACGGACGGCGGCGCCTCCGCCGCGAACGAGCAGGCCGTCGTGGACGCGCTGGGCGACAACCCGGCGATGACCGTGATGGACCGGCAGGACATGCGGGACATGTTCGGCGGTTTCGTGAACCTGGCGCTGAACATCATGTACGGCCTGCTGGCGATGGCGCTGCTCATCGCGGTGCTCGGAGTGGTCAACACCCTGGCGATGTCGGTGTTCGAGCGCAAGCAGGAGATCGGGATGCTGCGGGCGATCGGCCTGGACCGGGCGCGCGTCAAGCGGATGATCCGGCTGGAGGCCGTGGTGATCTCGCTGTTCGGCGCGGTGGTCGGCATCCTGCTCGGAACGTTCCTGGGCTGGGCGATCGGCCGTACGATCTCCGCCGCGATCCCCGGCTACGAGCTGGTCGTCCCGTGGGGCCGCATCGGGATCTTCCTGCTGCTGGCCGCCCTGGTCGGCGTCCTCGCCTCGCTCTGGCCGGCCCGTAGCGCCGCCCGGCTGAACATGCTGACGGCGATCAAGACGGAGTGATCGGAGGCCCGTGACGGGCCTTGACGGAACCAGGGGCCGGAGACCGCCGTTCTGCGAGCGGTCTCCGGCCCCTGGCGCGTGTCGCGGGGCCGGTCAGTCGGTGGCGGAGGCCGTCCACCGGCGGGAACGGGCGGGCATGCGGGAGTGTCCGGCGTCCGTCGGCCTGACGGCGAGGATCTGGTTGACGCCGATCTTGTTGTGCTCGAAGGAGAGGGCGGACGCCGCCATGTAGAGCCGCCAGACCCGGGCCCGTCCGGGCGAGGTGGCCGCGACCGCGGCGCTCCAGTTGTCCTCCAGGTTCGCAACCCACTGACGCAGCGTCAATGCGTAGTGCTCGCGCAGCGCTTCGACGTCCCGGGCCTCGAAACCGGCCTCCTCCAAAATCCCGAGCGTCCTTCCTACCGGGGCGAGTTCGCCGTCGGGGAAGACGTAGGCGTCGATGAACTCGTCGATGTGGTAGGCCTCTTCGTCCTTCTCGGGGCGCCGGGCGATCTGGTGGTTGAGCAGCCGGCCGCCGGGCTTGAGGAGGGCGAAGAGATCGTCGGCGTATTCGCGGTAGCGGACCGAGCCGACGTGTTCGGCCATGCCGATGGAGGAGATCGCGTCGTAGGGTCCGTCGCGCACGTCCCGGTAGTCCTGCACCCGGATCTCGACGCGGTCCGTCAGTCCCTCCTCGGCGACCCGCTTGCGGGCGTAGGCGGCCTGTTCGGCGGAGAGGGTGACTCCGGTGACGACGGCGCCGTACTCGCGGGCCGCGTGGATGGCCATGGAGCCCCAGCCGCACCCGACGTCGAGCAGCCGGTCGCCCTCCTTGAGGGCGAGCTTGCGGCAGACCAGGTCGAGCTTGTCGCGCTGGGCGTCCTCCAGGGTGCCGCCGTCCTCCCAGTAGGCGCAGGAGTAGACCATGGACGGGCCGAGGACCATCTCGTAGAAGTCGTTGCCCACGTCGTAGTGGTGGCTGATGGCCTCTTTGTCCCGGCGTCGGGTGTGCAGCGGGCCGGTGCGGCGGCGGTGCATCTCCTCGGCGGGCGGGGCGGGCGGCGGGTAGGGGCCCGCGAGCTGGGCGAGGCCCTTCGCGAAGGCCCGGACCTTCGGGTCGCGCAGCGGGTGGACGGTTTCCTTGGCGTCGATGCCCCGGTCCCAGAGAAGGCCGGCGATGCTGTCCAGCGCCTCGTACAGGTTGCCCTCGACATCGATCTCGCCGGCCACCCAGCCCCGGGCCAGCCCCAGCTCGCCGGGCTTCCACAGCAGTCGGCGCAGCGCGCGGCGGTGACGGATGACGAGGGTGGGGGCACCCGGCGGTCCGGCCTCACTGCCGTCCCAGGCCCGGATACGGACCGGAAGACGTTCTCCGAGCAGATCCGAGAGAAGAGCGGTCAGCCGCGACGCGGCGTCTGCCATGGCGCACACCTCCGTGGTGGTGTTTCCCAAAATGCCCATATGAATACACATGCATCATCGCCCCGCCGGTGCGCTCCAGCGCCACGACGAGGTGACACATGCGTCAACTCTGGCCGCGGCAACCGTCATCCCGCTATTGGGCAATGCTTGGGCAAAGTACATGTAGCCAGCAAGTATCAGTCGGGGGCGCGGCCCCCTCCCCCCCGGCTCCGGGCCCGACGGAAAGCCCGCCCGGGTATGCCGAAGGGGCCGCCCGCACCACGGATGGCGGACGGCCCCTTCGGGTCGTACAGGTACAACGGGTCGTGCGAGGTCGTACGGGTCGTGCACGTGCCGGAGGCTCCTCGGCGGACGGAGCCGACGCACCCTCGCGGGAGCGCCGCCGGGGTCAGGAGGCCTTGGCCTTCTCGCCCTCGGGCTTCGCGGCGGCGGGAGCCGGAGCCGGCTTGGCCGCCTCGTAGAACTCCTCGCGCGGCGTCTCCATGGCACCGAGGGAGACGACCTCGCGCTTGAGGAACATCGCGAGGGTCCAGTCGGCGAAGACGCGGATCTTGCGGTTGAACGTCGGCATCGCCATGCCGTGGTAGCCACGGTGCATGTACCAGGCGAGACGGCCCTTGAGCTTGATCTTCACCTTGCCCATGACGATCATCGCGACGCCCTTGTGCAGGCCGAGACCGGCGACCGCACCCTTGTTGGCGTGGCTGTACTCCTTCTGCGGGAAGCCCCGCATGCCGGAGACCACGTTGTCGCCGAGGACCTTCGCCTGGCGCAGTGCGTGCTGGGCGTTCGGCGGGCACCAGGCGTTCGGGTTGCCGGCGCGGCGGCCGACCATGTCCGGAACCTGGGCGTTGTCGCCGGCGGCCCAGATGTAGTCGGTGCCCTGCACCTGGAGCTTCTCGCTGGTGTCCACGTGGCCACGCGGGCCGAGCGGCAGACCGAAGCGGGAGAGCGCCGGGTTCG
Source organism: Streptomyces sp. NPDC008125 (assembly GCF_042957125.1). Taxonomy (NCBI): domain Bacteria; kingdom Bacillati; phylum Actinomycetota; class Actinomycetes; order Kitasatosporales; family Streptomycetaceae; genus Streptomyces; species Streptomyces sp. NPDC008125. The sequence goes on along the minus strand of NZ_JBIBHR010000004.1, from coordinate 226,189 downwards.
GCTTCACACCGGCGGTCCACACGATGGTGCTGGAGTCGACTTCGAGGCCGTTCTTCAGCACGACGTGACCGTCGACGCAGCTGTCCATGGAGGTGGAGAGGTAGATCTCCACGCCACGGCTCTCCAGGTGCTCCTTGCCGTAGGCGCCCAGCTTCGGGCCCACCTCGGGAAGGATCTTGTCGGCGGCGTCGACGAGAACGAAGCGCATGTCCTCGCGCTTGACGTTCGTGTAGTACTTGGCCGCGTCCCGGGCCATGTCCTCGACCTCACCGACGGTCTCCGCACCGGCGAAGCCACCGCCGACGAAGACGAAGGTCAGCGCCTTGCGGCGGATCTCCTCGTCGGTCGTGGAGTCAGCCTTGTCCAGCTGCTCCAGGACGTGGTTGCGCAGACCGATGGCCTCCTCGATGCCCTTCATACCGATGCCCTGCTCGGCGAGGCCGGGGATCGGGAAGGTGCGGGAGACCGCGCCCATCGCGATGACGAGGTAGTCGAAGGGCAGCTCGTAGGCCTCGCCGACGATCGGCGCGACCGTGGCGACCTTGCGCTCCTGGTCGATGGTCGTCACACGACCGGTGAGAACCTCAGCCTTGGGCAGCACGCGTCGCAAGGGGACGACGACATGCCGAGGCGAGATGCTGCCTGCGGCAGCTTCGGGGAGGAAGGGCTGGTACGTCATGTACGAGCGCGGGTCGACGACCGTGACGGTCGCCTCTCCGTAGCGCATCTTCTTGAGAATGCGTCGAGCTGCGTACAGGCCTACGTACCCACCGCCTACAACGAGGATCCTGGGACGCTCCGTGGTGCTCATGCAATCGAGTATCCACCCCGCCCCGGGGGGTACCTCGTGAGCCCCTTCACAAGGTTGGGTGCCCCCTCTGCTACACTGCGCGACCCGCGTGACCCAGGTCATGGTCCACCAGGGGAACCACAACCTCGCGGCGAACGTTGTTCACCGCCTGTGAGCTGGCCCTTGGCCTCGGAACGACAGCTCTCGGTGCCCTTTTCGCCCCCTCCGTCCGACCCGCGCGCGCCACGCGGGGGACACCCGCGCGTAGCGCACAAAACGTACGCACGGGCCCATTCGCACCCCTGCGAGCGAAGAACTTGGCCCACGCGGACCGAATTCCTTGTGAAGAACTTCACGAAGGTCGCCGTGACGCCCTCCCGAACACCCCCCGGGAGCCCCCTCGCCACCCGCCGGGACACCCCGGTAAAGCATCAGAAGTGCAGGCCGGGCCGCATGTGAGCGCACGAATCCCGGGAGGTGAGGTTGCACGCCGGGGGCGTCCCGGGCGAGGCCACGGGCCGGGCCGACGGGCGGGTCGGCGGCCGGACGCGCGGACCCGCCCCAGGTGCGCACACACTGGACATATGACCACAAGGAGAACCGTGACGGTCCGGGAGGCCTGCGCGGACCCCGCCGCCCCCATCGACCATGCCGAGCAGGGCGAACCCACGGTGATCACGCGCGACGGCACGCCGGTGGCCGCCGTGGTGCCGATCGCGGACTTCGAGGCCCTGGAGGAGGCGGCCGACGTCCTCGACATGGAGGCGGTGCTGTCCGGTGTCGACCCCACCACGACCGTGGCCGAGCTGCTGACGGACGTGCTCGGGGACCACGCGGGGGCGGCGGAGGAGGACGGCGGGAGCAAGGAAGAGGGCGGGCCCGGGAACGGCACGTACTGAGTACGGCAACCCGCTCGGGCTGCCGTACCCGGCCGCGCCCTCCTCAGTCGCGGCGCCGGACGTACAGCCGGTTGCCCTTCGGGCCGGTCCACTCCACCCGTACGACCCCGGGCACGGCGGCATCGGCGAGACGGGAGGCGTTGGACCAGTAGCCGACGTTCGGGTTGCGGAAGAAGGTCGCCCACAGCTGCCCGCGGTGGTCCTCGAAGAAGTTGTTGTGGCCGGCGCCGACGCCCACGGTCCAGCGCTGCGAGTACGGCCCCTCGAAGGTGTCGGAGACGGCGGCGACGGCGTCGTACTGGTACTGGACGCGTCCGGCCGCGGCGGTGTCGTAGCCCTGTCGGGTGGTGCCGTCGGCGTTGACCGAGGTCCGGTCCCAGGCGGCCTGGAGGAGGTAGTACTTTCCGCCGTACGTGAACACGTACGCGCCTTCGAGGTACGGCTCGGGCGTGTAGGGCGTCTGGCGGAACGCCGGGAGGCCCGTCGAGGGGACGATGTCCTCCATGTCGTCGCGGAACTCGGCGTACAGGTTGTTGTGCAGCACCAGCCAGGCGTCGTCACCCTCGGAGTACAGACTGCCGTCGATGTGGTGGTACGCGCCGGGCGCGATGAAGGCGGGACCACCGATGAAGGAGTCCCCGAACGGCTTGTCGAGGTTGCCCTCGATCAGCCGGTAGGGGCCCTCGACGCCGCCCTCGCTGACGAGCAGGAACGAGCCGACCTTCTTGGAGTGGTCGCCCATGCACGCGACGATGTACCACCTGCCCCGGAAGCGGTGCACCTCCGGCGCCCAGGCCTCGCCGCGCTTGCCGAACTGGTTGTCGTACCAGTACTCCTGCCAGGGGGCGACGACCGTGCGGCCGGGCCGGTTCTCGTCCACGAACTCGGGCGACCACACCTTGCCCTTCTCCGCGCCGGGCCGGACACCGGTCGTGTCCGCCAGCTTCCAGGGCCCCTGGAGGTCGCGCGCCGTCCACACGAAGATGCCGTCGTTCCAGGGGGCGGCGATGTCGAGGCCCGGCACCCGCGTGGTGCCCGTGGCGACGTAGAGCGGTCGGCCGTCGACCTCGAAGCAGTTGACGTACGCGTCGCGCATCCAGACGCGCCCGAGTTCCTCGTCGCGCGGGCGCAACTCCAGTGGCAGCACGAAGGAGTTGTCCTCCCTCGGCCAGAGGTCCTCACGGGTGTCGGCGGTGCCGTAGGGGGCGGGGTCGGGCCAGTTCGCGGGGTACCGTCCCCGGCCGCCGGACGTGTCCTTCGGTACGGCGTGCGCGGCGTGTGCGGCGGGTCCGGGGGCGGTGGGGGCGTGCGGGGCGGCCTGCGCCGCCTGCGCGGGCAGGGCCGCCGCCGCCCCCAGTCCGGCGGCACCGGCCAGCAGGGCCCGGCGGCCGACGGGCGATCGGTTCTCGTGGCTGGTCATCGGTCAGCTCTCCTTCGGCGTACGAGTGTCATGCGCGGGAGCGCGGGCCCGCACGGCGGCACAGCGCCCGGTCGGGCACGGAGGCAGCAACCGTCTCCGCACTTCACGTGCGCACGGCGACCGAAACTGACTGGGCGTCGACACGCGCGCTCAACGCCCTCTGTTGCTCAGGGTTTTGAAGTGTCAGCACGAACCAGGGCAGTCGGCCCGGCTGCGGCGCGGCACGCACGATCTGCGTGCCGCGACCCGCTCACGACCAGCCTGCGGACCGACCTCGGATGGCATGAATCCAGCATGGAAACCGCGATGATCTACGTCAAGGGGTCGCCGATTTAATCCGGATGCCCCGGGCAGTGGCTTGGGCTCATGACACGCCGCGTACAGGCCGGGCGGCACTGACGGAGCTCGCGGCCCAGTCGGCAGCCTCCACCGACTGGAGCCCAAGCCGCCGACGGCATGGCCGGATGTCCACGCCACCCCTGAACGCACGGGGTCCAAAGCCCTCTGACCACCCGGAGCTCCGAGCGCAAGAACACTCATCGAGCGAGCCCGCACCTCCGGCGCCGATCGCACGTCGTGGGCTCTTCTCCTTGCGATACGGTCGCCACACACCAGAGCCCAGAGGGGGAACCGTGGCCGACTACCTCGCCGTACTCACCACGACCGACACCGAGGACAAGGCCCAGCACCTCGCTACGAAGGCGGTGGAGATGCGTCTCGCCGCATGCGCCCAGATCGACGGACCGATCAAGAGTATCTACCGCTGGGAGGGGAAGATCGAAATCGATGCCGAGTGGCGAGTGCTCTACAAAACGACGGCGGCCCATTTCGATGAACTCGCCACGCTCATTGAGGCAGTTCACGACTACCACACTCCGGAGATCATCGCCACACCCATCACTGCGGGTAGCGACGCCTACCTCGCGTGGCTGAGCGCGGAAACGACCGGCTGAGGAAGCCCGCAGTTGGGCGTACGACGCCGGACATGGCCATTCAGGCGAGCGCCACGGCCAACTCGCCGCGCAGTTGCTCAGCGACACCGTTGTGTGCGGGCAACTGTGCGACGAGAGCCTGGAGTCGCTGACGCCCCAGTGTCGCCTCGGCCTGCCGAGTCAAAGGTTTCCGCGAACATCGTGGTTCCGGACCGCAGTCACGTCGAGCGTGTGCTTCGCATCATCGAGCGGCACGGCAGTTCCATCGTGGTACGCATGCTCGTCTCGTTGGAGGACGGGGGCGCTTCGCTGGCTGCCATGCAGGAAGTGGTCGACCACCTCGGCGCGGTACCGGTGCGACGCGTCGTCACTGCCGGGACGTCGGACCAGCGAGTACGGTACCGCCTCCCGGACGGCCGAACCCTCTATGCGAAAAGTATCCGGCCGGTGCGCCTTCCGGAGACCTGCACCGGCTGTCATTTCAACAATCCCGAAGACTGCCAAGAGGGGTACTACGGCGTCCGCATGTACCGTGCCGTCGACGGGCCGTTCATGGTCGGTGTGTGCATCCAACGCATGGATCTCTGTCTGTCTCTCGGCGAATTCGTCATGAGTCAGCGCTGCCGCGAAGTCGCCACTTTCCGGGAGGATGAAGCCGCACGACTCTCGCGCCTCTACGCAGTACGTGCAGAGATGGGCTGATCGGCGCCCCACGCGCGAGCGGCTTGCTCCGGGTGCCGTACCCCGTGGTGGGCCGCTTGGTGTGTCCGTGCGCGACCGGCCACCAGCCGCCGAGAAGCGATCCCGTCGGGCATCGCTTCCAAAGCTTTCTCCCCCTGGCTCGTGTACACGCTTGCGCGTACACTTTTCTCATGACTGAGACGACCGCGACCGTGCGAGAAGCCCGCGCCCACCTTGCGGACCACATCAATCGCGCCGAGGAGGGCACGCCCACGGTGATCACACGCAACGGGGAGCCCGTTGCCGCTGTGGTACCGATCTCCGATTTCTACGCGCTGGAGGACGCGGCGGACGTCCTGCTGGCGAGGGAAGCGGAAGCGGTCCTGGCCCAGGGCGGCCCGACCGTGACCATGGCCGAGCTGTTGGCCGACCTGTTCACCGAACGCTCCGAAGGCGCGGCGTGAAGTACGCGTTCCGGTTCACCGCCACGGCGCAGCGGCAACTCCGTGCCATCGACCGGCCTGCCGCCATGCGCATCCTGGCCGCGCTGACCGCGCTCGGCGAAGACCCGTACCGCGAGGACGCCGACGTCAAGAAACTTGTCGGCTCCTCAGGTCTCTACCGCCTCCGGGTCGGGAACTACCGGGTCGCCTACCAGGTCGAGAACGAGGAACTGGTGATCCTCGTCGTCAAGGTCGGCGACCGGCGCGACGTCTACCGGAGCATCTGAGACGCCTGACGGGCCCGGGAGCACCGTGCCCCGAGCCCGTCCGCCACTCAGCAGATCATTCGCCGCCGGGCGTCGCCGCACCGAGGGCGATCCCGTCCAAAATGTCGTGCTCGCTGACCACGATCTCCCGGGCCCCCGTGCGACGCATGAGCGCCTGGAGGATCAGGGCGCCGGAGGCGATGACGTCGACCCGGCCGGGGTGCATCGCGGGGATCGCGGAGCGTTCGGCGTGGGTGGAGGCGAGCAGGCGGGTGGTGATCTCCTCCACGCGGGCGAGGGAGATCCGGGAGTGGTGGATGGCCTCGGAGTCGTACTCCTTCAGGTCCAGCGCGATGGCGGCGATCGTGGTGACCGTGCCGGCGAGGCCGACGAGAGTGGTTGCCTCGGTGAGCGGGACGGTCTCGGCGGCGAGGTCGAGGGCCGCGTCGATGTCGGCGCGGATCGCGGCGATCCGGGCCTCGGTCGGCGGGTCGATCTTCGCGCCGTCCTGGACGAGGTGGCGCTCCGTCATGCGGACGCAGCCGATGTCGACCGAGCGGGCGGCGCGGACCGTGTCGTCGCCGAGGACGAACTCGGTGGAGCCGCCGCCGATGTCCACCACGAGGTACGGGGAGGCGAAGCCGTGGCCGCTGCCGCCGTGGAGTTCCTTGGTGGCGCCGTCGAAGGAGAGCTGGGCCTCCTGGTCGCCGGTGATCACCTCGGGTTCGACGCCGAGGATCTCGTGGACGCCCCGGACGAAGTCGGCGCTGTTCTCGGCGTCGCGGGAGGCGGAGGTGGCGACGAAGCGGATCTTCTCGGCGCCCAGCTCCTCGATGGCCCCGGCGTACTCGCGGCAGGCGGCGAACGTACGCTCCAGGGCCTCGGGGGCGAGGCGGCCGGTGCGGTCGACGTCCTGGCCGAGGCGGACGATCCGCATCCGGCGGTCCAGCTCGGTGAAGCCACCGGTGGCCGGGTCGATGTCGGCGACGAGCAGCCGGATGGAGTTGGTGCCGCAGTCGACGGCCGCGACGCGGGTGGTGGTCACGCGGACTCCTCGGCCGGCTTCTCGGGCGTGCACGGCGTCACGCAGGGGCCCTTGGCCCACCACTCGGGGAGCATGGCGATGGCTTCGTCGCCGAGCGGGTTCACGCCGGGGCCCGCGGCGAGCGAGTGGCCGACGAGGACGTGCAGGCACTTCACCCGGTCCGGCATGCCGCCGGCACTGGGGAATCCCTCCAGGACCTCGATGGCGTCACGGCGGGCGATGTAGTCCTCGTGCGCGGCGCGGTAGGCGGCGGCGAGCTCCGGGTCGGTGCCCAGACGCTCGGTCATCTCCTTCATGACGCCGTTCGCCTCCAGCGTGCCGATCGCGGAGGCGGCACGCGGGCACGTCAGGTAGTACGTCGTCGGGAACGGCGTGCCGTCCTCCAGACGGGGCTGGGTCTCCACCACGTCCGGGTTGCCGCAGGGGCAGCGGTGCGCGATGGCGCGCAGCCCGCGCGGCGGCCGTCCGAGCTGCTGCTCGAACGCGGCGATGTCCGCGTCGGTGGGCGGAGTGGATTCGGTCTGCGGAGGGGGCGTGTCCATGCCTGCCTTGGTTCTGCTCGGAGGTGCTGCCGTGGGATGCGGTGCGCCGCGGGGTACGCCGGAAGGCGCGGTTCTTGCTCGGACCAGTGTGCCTGGCGGACCGGTGTGTCCGGCCGGGCGGGGCGTGGCTCAGCCGCCGTGGGCGGAGCTGTCGGAGGAATCGTCGGAGTCGCTTCCGGAGCCGTCCGCGCTGTCCACGCCGTCCCAGATGTTGGAGTGCCAGGGCCGGCCGTCGGCGCCGGGTTCGCCCCGGTCGTCGCCCGTCGCGTCGGGATCGACGACGGTGTAGCCGGTCTCGCCGGGGAGTACGTAGTGGAGGTGTTCGCGGGCGAGGCGGCGGATGTACGCGTCGTCCTGGAGGCGGGCCTTCTCGTCCCGCAGCTCCTCGGCGCGCTTCCCGGCGTCCTGGAGCGTCCGCTCCTGGTCGGCGATCTCCTCGCGCTGGGAGACGTACTGCCGCATCGGGTACGCCAGCGCCACGATCAGGGTGCAGACGATGAGCGCCAGGAACGCGGCGCGGCCGGTGAGCCGGGAGCGGTGGGCCTGGCGGCGGTTCTGGGAGCGGTAGACGCGGGCCGCCGTCTGCTCACCGAGCAGCCGCAGCCTGGTCGCGGTGGAGAACCGGTCGCGGTCCTTCACGGCCATGTTCATGCCTCCCCGTCACGCACGTCCGTCCCCGCACACGGTACGGGACCGAGTGCGGGGACGGACGGAGGCTGGTGCCCTCACGGGCAGTGGATCAGCCCTTGAAGCGGGGGAACGCCGAGCGGCCGGCGTACACCGCGGCGTCGTCGAGGATCTCCTCGATGCGCAGCAGCTGGTTGTACTTGGCGACGCGGTCCGAGCGGGCCGGGGCGCCGGTCTTGATCTGACCGCAGTTCACGGCGACGGCGAGGTCGGCGATGGTGACGTCCTCGGTCTCACCGGAACGGTGGGACATCATGCACTTGAAGCCGTTGCGCTGGGCGAGCTCGACGGCGTCCAGGGTCTCGGTCAGCGAACCGATCTGGTTGACCTTGACGAGCAGGGCGTTGGCCGAGCCCTCCTCGATGCCGCGGGCGAGGCGCTCGGGGTTGGTCACGAAGAGGTCGTCGCCGACGATCTGCACCTTGGTGCCGAGCTTGTCGGTGATGACCTTCCAGCCGGCCCAGTCGTCCTCGTACAGCGGGTCCTCGATGGAGACCAGCGGGTACGCGGAGACGAGCTCCTCGTAGTACTCGGTCATCTCGGCGGCCGAGCGGGACTTGCCCTCGAACTCGTACGTGCCGTCCTTGTAGAACTCGGACGCGGCGACGTCGAGCGCGAGCGCGATGTCGCGGCCGGGGACGAAGCCGGCCTCCTTGATGGCCTCGACGATGAGGTCGAGGGCGGCGCGGTTGGACTCGAGGTTCGGGGCGAAGCCGCCCTCGTCGCCGAGACCGGTGGAGAGGCCCTTGGTCTTCAGGACCTTCTTCAGCGTGTGGTACGTCTCGGCACCCCAGCGAAGGGCCTCGGAGAAGGACTCCGCGCCGATCGGGGCGATCATGAACTCCTGGATGTCGACGTTGGAGTCGGCGTGCGACCCACCGTTCAGGATGTTCATCATCGGAACGGGCAGCAGGTGCGCGTTCGGGCCGCCGAGGTAGCGGAAGAGCGGGAGGTCGGCAGCCTCGGAGGCGGCGTGCGCGACGGCCAGCGAGACGCCGAGGATGGCGTTGGCGCCGAGCGAGCCCTTGTTCTCCGTGGCGTCCAGGTCGCACATCGCCTGGTCGATCAGGCGCTGCTCGGTGGCGTCGTAGCCGACGAGCTCCGGGCCGATCTGCTCGATGACGGCGAGGACGGCCTTCTCGACACCCTTGCCCAGGTAACGCTTGGGGTCACCGTCGCGAAGCTCGACGGCCTCGAACGCGCCGGTGGACGCGCCGGACGGAACGGCAGCACGGCCCGTGCTGCCGTCGTCGAGACCAACTTCGACCTCGACCGTGGGGTTACCCCTCGAGTCGAGGATTTCCCGGGCTACGACGACGTCGATGGACGGCACGAGCATCTCCTTCTGGGATGTGACGCTGACTGTGCGGGGCTCTTGAGCCTTGCGACTAGAGCCTAACCGGACACAGGACATCGGCCAGCCGACCGTCCGTCCAGTGACACGGCGAGCCTACACATTGTTTCCGTACGGAACATAACGTGTGGCGATACGGCGTCCGGCGGTCTGCCGTACGCCCGGGAAAGAACGCTTCTCCTTCCCCTCCCCCGGACACGGCCCACGGCCGGGCCGTTCGGGAAAAGGCCCTGGCCCGGCGTGCGGGGGGAGTGCGCGCCGGGCCAGGGAGTGGGAAAGGGGTGCCGCCGGACACCCTCGTTCCGGGGAGGAGAGGTTCGTGATTACTTCAGGTGGAGCTGCTGCCCCGGGAAGATGAGGTCGGCGTCGTCGACGATGTCGTGGTTCAGCTTGAACAGCTTCTGCCAGCCGCCCTTGACACCCTGCTTCTGGGCGATGGTGCTGAGGGTGTCACCGGTGACGACCTTGTACTCGCCGTCGCCCTTCTCGACCTTGCCACCGGTGGGCGTGGTGACGGTCTCGGACTTCTCGGCGGCGGGGCGCTCCTCGCCGCGGGAGGCGGTCTGCGAGTCGGAGGAGCGGTCCGGCGTCGCCGTGGAGGCGCTCTCGTCGGTCGCGGTGGAGCCGGCGCTCGCGGAAGTGTCGGTGCTCGCGGAGGAGTCGGTGCTCGCGGAGGAGGAGCCCGTGCCGACGCCCGGGTCCACACCGTCGTTGGTGAGGTTGCCGGCGCCGGCGCAGGACCAGGCGCCCGGGCCCTGGAGGTCGAGGAGCACCTCGGCGGTGGCGATCTGCTGCTCCTTGGTGGCCAGGTCGGCGCGGGGAGCGTACTTCGTACCGCCGGCGGCGGCCCAGCTGGACTGCGAGAACTGGAGGCCACCGTAGTAGCCGTTGCCGGTGTTGATGGACCAGTTGCCACCGGACTCGCACTGGGCGACGGCGTCCCAGGTGGCGACGGAGGCGGCGGAGGCGTTGGTGGCGCCCATCAGCGGGAGGGCGATGGCGGCACCGGCGACGCCGGCGAGCGTGGCCACACGGACGGCCTTGGACGAGCGGCGGTGCTTACCCTTGCTGGACAGCAGCATGGAAGATCTCCTCACCGACGCCTACGAGGTGAGCTGTCGGGTTCGGGCCAATGAGTTGCCCGGCCACACGTCCTTGCGTGTGGCTTCACCCCTAGCTGGTCCCGGCCCGCCCGTCGTTTCCGACGGGCCGTCCGATTCCGGCGGCTTACCTGGGTCCCCCGCTCCTGCCTACGGCGCTTTCGCGTCTGTTCCCTTCGACCGACGGCAGGATTCGGCGTGACGGTCGACGGGGCCCGCGGTGCGAGCGGCTCTGACCGTAAACAGAGGGAACCCCCACATTCAATGATGGACATATCAGACAATCAGACCTTACTGGCCAGGCCTGAATAACCGTTTCCGCAGGTCAAAGCGGACATCCGCGAACCCTCGTGACCGCGACACGCCGAAACAGCGAAGAGACCCATGTCTCACTTTCGCAAAAGCGGACATAGGCCCCTTAACTGCCCCTCTTTTCGGGCGTTTTTCCCGAGTTTGATCAGTTGGCGGGGGCGGTCTCCGCCGTGTCGGGAACGGTCTCCGGCGTGTCGGAAGCGGCCCCGGTCGCCGTGGAAGCGGTCGGCGTCGTTCCGGTGGCCGCCTGCGCGGACAGGTCGAGCTCCTGGCCGGGCAGGATCAGGTCGGGGTTCGAGCCGATCACGTCCTCGTTGGCCTGGTAGAGCTCGGTCCAGCCGTCCGTCAGGTGCTGCGCGTCGGCGATCGCCCAGAGGTTGTCGCCGGACCGGACCGTGTACGTCCCGTCCGTCGCGAGCGCCTCGTCGTCGCGCGCGTCGCTGTCGCCGCGCGAGGCGTGCCGGCCGGTGTCGCGCGAGGCGTCGGCGGCGGCCTCGTCCGGGTCGGGCGTGCCGCGGTGCTTGCCGCTCGTCGCCGAATCGTCGGTCGCCGCGTCCGTCGTACCGGCCGACGCGCCGCCCTTCGCCCCGCTCGTGCCGGGCGTGGTGCGGCCCGGGGTGGCCGAGCCGGAGGGCGAGCGGGTGGCGGAGGCCCCGGGGCTCGGCGTGGCACTGCTCCGGGTCGAACCGGTCGAACCCGTCGACTCCTTCGAGTCCGTCGCGCCGGAGGTGCCGGTCGAGCCCGAGGTGTCCGTCGACTCCGCGGTGCCGGCCGAGGCGGGTGCGCCGCCCGCGTCCGGGATCGTGCCGGCGGAGGCCCCCGCGTCCGCGGCGGAGACGGAGCCCTGGTCCACACCGATGAGCGAGCCCGCGGGGGCGAGACCGGAGATCACCGCGCACCCGGGCCACGCCTGCGGGCCCTTGGCGTCCAGCACCTTCTCGGCCACGGCTATCTGCTGCGTGCGGCTGGCGAGGTCCGCGCGCTGCGCGTAGTCCGTACCGCCGTAGGCCGCCCAGGTCTCCTGGGAGAACTGCAGCCCGCCGTAGTAGCCGTTGCCGAAGTCGGCGCTCCAGGTGCCGCCGCTCTCGCATTCGGCGACCTTGTCCCAGGTGGTCGCATCCGCGGCGTTGGCGCCGGCCGCGGCGAGGAGCGGAATCGCCAGGGCGGAGCCTGTCACGCCGGCTGCGACGACGATGGCGGGTGCCTGGCGAGGGCGGCGGTGTCTGCCGTTCGCGGAGCCCATGGGAGTGCCTTCCGTGTGACTGACGGGTGAACTGATGCGTCGAACCGTGAACCTAGCGGGACTCGAACGTGTGTCACAAGTCGATGCCTCGCAGATCACGTGAACATCACAGTGTTGACGGAGCGTCACTTCCGCCGACCGCCGGACCCGGCGTGAACTCCACCGGAAGCGTGCGCAGTCCACGCATGATGAGCCCGCCACGCCACCGCAAATCGGCGGTTTCCCCCGCAAGACGCAGGTCAGGAAGGCGCCTCAGCAGGGTCGCGAGGGCGGTCCGGCCCTCCAGCCGGGCGAGCGGCGCTCCCACGCAGTAGTGGATGCCGTGGCCGTAGCCGAGGTGCTGATTGTCACGCCGCGCGAGGTCGAGCGTGTCGGGGTCCTCGAAGCGCGCGGGGTCGCGGTCGGCCGCCGCGAGCACCACGAGTACCGGGTCGCCTGCCGCGATCTCCTCGTCGCCGATGGTCAGCGGTTCGGTGGCGTACCGCCAGGTGGCCAGCTCCACCGGGCCGTCGAAGCGGAGCAGCTCCTCGATGCCGGTGGCGAGCAGCTCCTCCTCCCCCGCCGCCAGGGACGCTTCGAGGCGGGCGCGCTCCTCGGGGTGGCGGAGCAGGGAGTAGGTGCCGTTGCCGATGAGGTTGACGGTGGTCTCGAAACCGGCGAAGAGAAGGATGAAGGCCATCGCGGCGGCCTCGTTCTCCGTGAGGTGCTCGCCGTGGTCGCTGGTCCGGATGAGTTCGGAGATCAGGTCGTCGCCCGGGTTCTCCCGCTTGCGGTGGATGAGTTCGGCGAGGTAGGCGCGCATCCGCTTCACCGAACGCGCCACTCCCCCGCGCGGCCCGCCGCCGTGGCGGATCATCATCCCCGCCCAGTCCCGGAAGTCGTCCTGGTCCTCCTCGGGCACCCCGAGCAGGTCGCAGATGGCGTAGATGGGGAGCGGGAACGCGAAGTCATGGATGAGGTCGGCGGTGCCCTCCGCCACGAACCGGTCGATGAGCCGGTCCGTCAGCTCCTGCACGCGGGGCGCGAACTCCGCGACCCGGCGCGGCGTGAACGCCTTCGACACGAGCCGGCGCAGCCGGGTGTGGTCGGGCGGGTCGATGTTGAGCAGATGGGTCATCAGCTCGGCCTTGCGCTCCCCGGGAATTCCGGTCTTCCCCTTGGCGTGCGCCGACCCGGCGTGGTGGACCGGGTTCTTGGAGAGCCGGTTGTCGGCGAGCGCCTGCCGCGCGTCCGCGTACCGGGTGACCAGCCAGGCTTCGACCCCGCTGGGCAGCGTGGTGCGGTGCACCGGGCTGTGCTCCCGGAGCCAGGCGTATGCCGGGTACGGGTCGGTGGCGAACTCCCAGGTGAAGAGTTCGGGGCCGGTGGGGGCGCGGTGCGCGGGGCATCCGGCGGGGGCGGGGCCACCGGGCTCGCGGTCGGGCTTGGGCTTGTGCGCGGGCTCGCGGTCGGGCTTGGGCTTGTGCGCGGGCTCGCGGTCGGGCTCGGGCTTGTGCGCGGGCTCGCGGTCGGGCTCGGGCTTGTGCGCGGGCTCGCGGTCGGGCTCGGGCTTGTGCGCGGGCTCGCGGTCGGGCTCGCGCGCGGGCTCGGCGGGGCCGTCGTCCACCGGCCGGTCACTCATCGACGGTGTCCGGGGCGCCGACGCCCTCCGCCGCGAGGATGGCGTCACGGTAGGCGCGGGCCGCCGCGCGCAGGGCGGCTTCGGGGTCGACGCCCTCGGCCTCGGCGCGGACGGCGAGGGCGAGCAGTTCGTAGCCGAGGGTGTCGCCGGTGGGCGGGGCGACGTCCAGGTCCGACCCGCGGACCCGGCTGCCGAGCTTCGCCGCGAGGGCCAGCGCGGGCTGACCGAGCGGAATGCCCTCGGTGACCGAGTCACGTCGCTTCTCGACCGCTTTGGTGCGCAGCCAGTGCGCGCGGACGTCGTCGGGGGTCTCGGCGGTCGCGTCGCCGAAGATGTGCGGGTGGCGGCGGATCAGCTTCTCCACCAGCCCGCCCGCCACGTCGTCGACGGAGAAGGGAGCGTCCTCGTCCTCCTCGGCGATCCGCGCGTGGAAGACGACCTGGAGCAGGACGTCCCCGAGCTCCTCGCGGAGTTCGTCGCGGTCGCCGTCCTCGATCGCCTCGACGAGTTCGTACGTCTCCTCGATGGCGTACTTGGCGAGGCCCCGGTGCGTCATCCGCGAGGTCCACGGGCACTCCCGCCGGATCACGTCCATGACCTGGACGAGGTCGAGGAGCCGGGCGCCCGGCAGGTCGTACGAACCGGGGAGCAGCTCCAGGTCGGGCATCCGCACCCGGCCGGAGCCGCCGAGGCGGGCGAGTCCGTCGGTGAGCCGCTGGTCGCCCTCACCGCCGACCAGCACCACCACGGTCCGGTCTCCGGCGCAGGCGTCGACCAGTTCCTCGGCGGTCGGCTCGGCGTGCTCGACGGTGACGCCCGCCTCGCGCAGATACGGCAGCTGTACGTGGTCGGGGGCGCCGCACAGCACGCGGTCGGCGGTGCGCAGCGTCTGCCAGGCGGGCCAGGACAGCAGTCCGGGAGCGACTCGGTGGCTGGCGGTGAGGAGGACGACCCGGCCGGGTGCTTCAGCGTTCACCCGTCGAACCTACCCCGGCGGCGTGTCACCCCGCCGGGACGGTCTCCTGCTGCGCGGAACCGTCCGCTCCGGCACCGTCCCCGCCGGTTGCGGCGGCGTCGGTTCCGGTGGCCTTGGCGAGCCAGGGCGACTGGTAGGTGCCGAGGCGGATCTGCTGGTCGTCCCAGGCTCCGTAGCGCGGGTTGACGTCGATGTGCAGCGACTTCGACGCCTTGGTGAGGGCCGCCGTCACCTTCTGGGTGCCCTCCTGGGTCTGCAGGTCCGCGCCGAGCGACGCCGCGAGCTTCGGCAGCTGGACCTCCTGGCGCAGGTCGCCGTCGATCTGCTCCGGGGAGATCCAGCGCTCCTGGAGGAGCGTCGCGGCCAGTTCGTCCTCGCCGCCGTACTGGGCGACGGCCGCCTGGTGCACCTGCTGGAGCTCCTTGCGGCTGACGGTCACCCCGGCGTCCTCGGCCGCCCGGTCGAGGACCTGGCCGAAGATCAGCCGGTGCAGGGCGGCGCGCGGGAGCTGGCCGGACCCCTTCACCAGCTGGGCGGACTGCGGAGAACTCTGCTGGGCGGCGCGCACCTCGGCGACGTCGGCCTGGAGGGTGGAGACCTCGATCCGCTGTCCTCCGACGATCGCGGCGGCGCCGGGGTGGGCCTCGCCACCGCAGGCGGTGAGGACGGGCGCGGAGAGGAGGAGCGCGGCGGAGAGGGTGAGCGCGGTGCGACGACGGCGGTGCAAAGGAGCCTCCCGATGAGAGTTTGTGCATCAGTGCACAAAGCCTTGCGGTGATCGATGTTAGGCAGTGGTGGCCATGGGGGCCACTGGTTCGACCAACGATTCGGGAGGAGTTGGGGATGTGGTGCCGTCCGGCGGTAACGGGGCCCGGCTCGCGGTCAGCCGCCGCGTACGTCCCGCTGGTGGGTCAGCTGCCGGCGCAGCTCGGCGGGGAGCGGGTGGTGCGGGCCGTAGGAGCGCTCGGTGTCGTACAGCAGGGCCTGCAGCTGGGCGCGTCCCGCGGTGTGGTCGCCGACCGCGAGCAGCAGCAGTCCGATGCGGTGGCGGATGT
This sequence comes from Streptomyces sp. NPDC008125, assembly GCF_042957125.1. Classification (NCBI taxonomy): domain Bacteria; kingdom Bacillati; phylum Actinomycetota; class Actinomycetes; order Kitasatosporales; family Streptomycetaceae; genus Streptomyces; species Streptomyces sp. NPDC008125. The sequence continues at coordinate 210,823 of NZ_JBIBHR010000004.1, read as the reverse complement.
CGAAGGCCCGGCCGGGGTCGCCGGCGACGGGGCCGTAGGCGTTCTCGTAATAGGGGAGGACCGCGCGGTACTCGTTGAGCGCGGCGGCCGTCTCGCCCAGCTGTTCCAGGCAGGTGGCGGCGTCGTAGCGGTACTGGAGGGTCTGCGGGTCGCCGGGTCCGGCCTCGGCGGTGCGGTCGTCGGCGAGGCGGCGGAGTTCGGGCAGGGCGCGGCGGTACTGGCCGTCGTCCATCAGCGTCGCCGCGTACTGCTTGCGGAGGATACGGACGACGGGTGAGTGTTCGCCGTGCTCGACGGCGGCGGTCGGCAGGATGGAGCCGAGGATGTCGACCGCCTGCGTGATCCGGCCCTCGCCGAGGAGCCGCTTGACGTCGTCGACGGCGCGCGCCACGTCGGCCCGGCCCGATGCCGGGCGTTCGGCGGGTACGGGCGGCGGGCCGAAGCCGGTGACCGGAGCGGGAGCCGGGGCCGTCGGCCGGTCGGGCCAGGGGGCGTGCGGGCGGAGGAACGGGCGGGTCGGGTCGAGCGGTCCGCCGGGCGTCCCGCGCGCGGGGAGCAGCGGGGCGAGGGCCTCGTACACCTCCTGCGCGGAACCGGGGCGGGCCTGGGGGTCCTTGGCGAGCAGCCGCAGGACGAGGGCCTCCAGCTGCTCGGGCACGTCGGCGCGGAGGTGACGGACCGGCAGCGGCGGCTCGTAGAGGTGGCGGTGGAGCACGCCGAGGGCGGTGGACCCGGAGAACGGCACGTCCCCGCTGAGCAGCTCGTGCAGCAGCACGCCGAGTGCGTACAGGTCGGTGTACGGCCCGACCGCGCCGCCCATCGCCTGCTCGGGCGCCATGTAGGCCGGGGAGCCGATCGGGGAGCCGGTGTGGGTGAGCCGGGTGGTGTCGTTGTCGAGTACGGAGGCGACACCGAGGTCGAGCACGGTGACGGTGCCGTCGGGCCGGACCATGACGTTGCGGGGCTTGAGGTCGCGGTGGACGATCGGCACCGCGTGCACGGCGCTGAGCACCGCGCAGAGCTGGGCGGCGACCGCGACGGCCCAGGGCCACGGGTAGGGGTCGTGCTCGGCGAGGTGGTCGGCGAGGTCGGAGCCCTCGACGTACTGCATGACGAGGAAGAGGTCGTCGCCGTCGCCCCCTGCGTCGTGGACGGTGACCAGTCCGGGGTGGTCGACCTGCGCGGTCACCCGGCACTCCCGGGCGAACCTGCGGCGCAGTTCGTGGGCCTCCTCCGGGCCGCCGGGCACGCCCATCCGGTCGGGTCGCAGCAGCTTCACCGCGACCCGGCGGTCGAGCCGCTGGTCGTACGCCGTCCAGACCTGGCCCATGCCGCCCTGGCCGAGGATCGCCGCGAGTGCGTACCGGCCGGCGACGACGCGACCGCTCACCGGCCCTCGCCCTCCTTGCGGAGGTAGTCGCTCAGCTCGTCCAGCTCGGCGCGGACCTGGTCGAGCCGCTGGGGCGGACCGGGGCGCTTCGGGGGCGGGGTGGGCTGCGGCTGTACGGGGGGTTGCTGCGGCTGCGGCTGCGGCTGCGGCTGCGGCTGCGGCTGCACGGAGAGTTGCTGTTGCGGCAGGGAGGGGCGGTAGGGCGCGGCGGGGGCGCCCTGCGGCTGGTGCTGGGCGGGCGGGGCGCCGTACGGCGTCGGGTGGGCGCCGGCGGCGTGCGGGTAGCCGTACCCGGGGACGGCACCGACCGGCGGGTAGCCGGGGCCGGTCCCCGCACGGGCCGCGACGGCGCGGGGACCGTGCGGGCCGAAGTGGCGGATGTCCTGGTAGAGGTAGTACCAGGTGACGCCGGCGATGAGGAGCAGTATCCAGGCGAGCATGGTCACCGCCTGGGCGTCCGTCACATCGGCCTCGTTCTCGGGGATGCCCGCCGTGTAGGCGACGAGCCCGACGGTGAGCGCGAGGGACAGGGCGAGCAGGGCCCAGTCGCGCGGACGCCGGGTCACGATCGCCAGCCGGAGCAGCGCGGTCCAGGCCAGGAAGCCGCAACTCAGCACGGTCAGAACCACGAAGACCACGCGCAGGACCGTCAGCGTCGCCGAGGAAGGGCGCGCCGTGGGAAGCTCCGGCGGATAGCCGTAGCCGTGCATGTGCCGCTCCCGGGAAGCGATGGGCGGATGTGTGGTGCGAGCGTATACATCCACGCGGACAGCCGTTCCCCGGTTGTGCACAACGATGTGGTTCAGCTCACTCCGGGGCGACCGTCCCGTCCGTGAGCCCGTCGTACATGCCCTGGACCAGCAGTCCGCCGAGCCGGCCCGCCGTGCGCAGTGCGTCCTCGAAGGCGGCGAGGGCGCGGAACTGCTCACCGTACCGCCGCTGTTCGTCCAACGGGAGCCGGGGCAGCCGGATGCGCCGGGCGTCGAGCCGCGAGGCGGTCGACGCGTGGCTGCTGGCACGGCGGTTGTTGGCGGTGCCGCGCAGGAAGCCGGCGAGGAACCAGGGGTCGAGGACGGCCGGATCGGGGCGCAGCAGCTGGAGGTTGCGCCCGAGCACGGCCCCGGCGGTCGCCTCGTCCACGACCCGGACGACCGAGCCACCGCCGAGCACGGGGACCACCACGTCACCGGTGCGCAGGACGACGGCGTCCTCGGCGGACCCCGTGGTCCCGGCAGTCCCGGTGGCCCTGGCAGGCCCGGTGGCCCCGGCAGGCCTGTTGGTCGCGGAGGTGGTCGCGGAAGCCGGGGGGCCGCTGGGCGGGGTGTTGGCGAGCACGTCGTGTTCGGTGAGGACGGGGCCGGGGGCGCTGCCGGAGGTGCTGGATCCGCCGGAGCTGCCGGAGCCCCCGGAGCTGAGCCGGAGGGCGCCCGCGCGGGCGAGTTCGCCCAGGGTGGTGAACGGCCGGGACGCGGGCTCGGCCAGGTCGGCGGGGGGCGGGGTCAGCCGGAGTGTGAGCCGCAGGCCGTCTGTCAACCTGTCGCGCACGTCGGCGAGTTCGGCGGCGCCACCGCCGGTGACGGGCCGGGGCAGGTGGCGGGCGGGGGTGAGGTCGACCTCGTCGTCGAGGAGATCGATGACGGGCACCGCCCGGCTCGGCCCCGGTGCGGGGGCGTGGTCGGCGCCGGGGCCGGGGTCGGGGCCGGGGTCGGGGCCGGGGTCGGCCACGGGCCCGGAGTCGGCGGCCGTGAAGGCGCGCCAGGCGTCGAGGACCGTACGCCGGACGAGCGGCCAGTCCATCCGCTCGCGGCCACTGCCCGCGAGACCCCCGCCCGGGCCACCGATGCCACCGGCCGCCCCGGTCGCCCCCGCCGCCGGGTCGGGGGATTCGGCGGTGTCGACGACGAGGAGTTCGGGCGAGGGCTGCACGCCGTGGTCAGGCTTGCGCAGGATCCACAGGTGCAGCGGGATGCCGTACGGCGGGGCGGCCCCGGCGGGCAGCGCGACGACGGCCCGCAGCGCGCCCCGGCGCAGCAGATCGGCGCGGATGCGCCGGCCGGAGCGGCGGGAGGCGGCGGCCGGGGGCATCAGCAGCACGGCGGTACCGCCGGGGCGCAGGCGGGCCAACGCGTGCTGAATCCAAGCGAGTTCGGACTCCGCGCGAGCCGGATACCCGTACTCCCACCGGGGGTCGTAGGCCAGTTCGTCGTGGCCCCAGTTGCGCTCGTTGAACGGCGGGTGGCAGAGCACCACGTCGACCGCCAGCTTCGGGAAGGCGTCCGCCCGCAGGGTGTCGCCGGTACGCACCGCGAGCTCCGGCCCCTCGGAGGCCGTACCGCCGCCCACTCCCAGGGCGAGGCGGAGAGCGGTGAGCGCCGCGAGGTCGGGGTCGGCCTCCTGCGCGTACAGGGCGGCGGGCCGGGCGACCGCGCGCAGCAGCGCACCGGTCCCGGACGCGGGGTCGAGTACGGCGGGGGCGGGCGCCTTCCGGGACGGGCGGCGGCCGGGACCTACGGCCGGGACCGCGAGGTCGGCCATGAGTGCGGCCAGATCGGGCGGGGTGAGGGTGTACTGCCGTGGGTTGGCGTCCAGTTGGCGGCCGAACAGGAACTCGAAGGCCTGCCCGGCCCCGGCCTCCGCCGCCAGCGCGGCGGCCCCCCGCAGCAGCGGCACGGACGACAGCAGCGCCTCCGACGCGGGCACCCGGACGGCCCGGACACGTGGCGGGGCGGGGGTCGGGGCGGGGGTCGGGGCGGGGGGCGCGCCGCGCGTCGATCCGGCCCCCTCGTGCCCGTCGGGGACCTCGGGCCCGAACCGGGCGTCGAGCACGGGCGCCAGGGCCTCGGGCAGCAGACGGGCGACACGCTCGTCCGAAACCGCCGCCAGCTCCAGCCAGGTGGTGGGCCGGTCGCGTACGAGCAACAGGGCGCAGCCGACGTGGATCAGGGCGGTGACCGTACCGGCCGGATGCCCGGAGAGCTGCTGCCACACGCGCTCCCGGAGCGGCACCTCGACCAGCTTCCCCTGCCCCCGGAGCCACTCCTCCACCTCGGTGAGCGCGAAGGACGGGCTGGTCTCCGTACCGCCGACCGGCCGGGGGAAGTCCGCGTGACGCCGGCGCCAGTTGCTGACGGCGGCCCGTCCGACTCCGGCCAGGCGGGCGATCCCGGCGGCGGTCACCTCAGAGGCGTTCTCCGGCACGTGTTCTCTCCCTGGTCCGCATCGTCACCGCTCGCGCCACCGTCCGCGCTGTGCAGGCGAGCATACCGACGCACGCCGCACCGATCGATTCACATCCGAGCGATTGATGTGCACAGATTTCATTGTTGACTCGGTTCACAGTCTCTGCTGTGATGGAGCTGTGCCCGCACCGGTGGATGCCGCCGGTGCTCAAGTCCCGTTACTCCGTTGCCGTTCGGGCGTCGTCCGGCCCGATCGGACGGTGCCGGGCAGTGCCGGGCACGGTTCAGCTCTGTTCCGCCTCTCCCCTTCTTCTCTTCTTCCTTCTCCTGGAGTACAGCCATGCGCCGAGTCGCGCGTACCGCCGCTGCCGCCGTCTGCACCCTCTCCGTCCTCACCCTGGCCGCCTGTGGCGCCGAGGAGGGCGGCGCGGCCTCGTCGTCATCGCCCGCGGCGAAGGCGGCCGAGCCCTTCGCGGACACGTCGGGCCCCGATGTCGTCAACGCGGCCCTCAAGAACATCCGCAAGGCGACCTCCTTGCACCTCGCCCTCGACATGAAGACGGCCGACGGCCCCATGAAGGCCCAGTTCTCCACCAGCATCGGCAGCGGCACGTGCACCGGCTCCATGGACATGGGCGACCAGGGCTCGATGTCGATCATCAAGATCGGCGAGGCCGTCTACCTGAAACTCGACGAGACGATGCTGCGCGCACAGTCCGAGGGCGAGTCCGAGGCGGACATCCAGGCCGCGGTGGACATGGTCGCCGACCACTGGATGGCCGAGAAGGCCTCGGACCCGGACACCAAGGACATGGTCGAGTTCTGCGAACTGGAGTCGCTCCTCAAGGAGTTCGAGGACGGCGACACGGAGGCGAAGAAGGTGGGCCCGACCACCCACGCGGGCGCTCCCGCCTTCCGCCTGAGCGAGAAGGACGGCAAGGAGACCTACTCGATCCTGGTCTCCACCGGCAGCGCCCCGCAGCTCCTCCAGGTCAGCTCCACGGGCGGCGACGAGCCGATGACCATGACCTTCTCCGACTTCGACAAGCCCGTCGTGGCGGAGAAGCCGGCCGCGAAGGACATGGTGGACGTGGGCTGAGGTTGCCGGGGCGGGGCGACTTGGGGGCGACTGGTGGGCGGCTGGGGCCGCTGGCGGGTCGACTGCCGAGGGCCGGGCCATCCAGGACGACCCGGGCGCGGGAGGGGGGCGTCGGAGCGGGGTGGGGGCACGGGGGCGCGAGAGGTGGGCGTCGGGGGGCGTGGGGGGCCGGAGCGCCGGGGGTGCGCCGGCGACGTCGGGGGCGTGCCGGGGACGTCGGGGGTGTGCCGGGGACGTCGGGGGTGTGCCGGGGAGCGGTGCGCCGGGGTGTCGGGCAGCGTCGGGTCGGGGGGCTCGGCGCTGTCCGGCACTTGGGCGTTGGCGCCGAGGTGGGCTGACGCGGCGTGGCGGGACGTGGTGAACTGGGGTTCCGGAAACGGGGCGCGGGCGCGGATGGCGGCAATGTCCGTAAGGTCCGAGTCGGTGAAGTTGGCCCAGAACCGCACTTCCCTCCGATAAAGCCGCAGGTCAGGAAGAGTGCTCCCCGCGCGCGCGGGGATGGTCCCGGGAACGGCTCGGACTCGAACCGCTGACGCCGGGTGCTCCCCGCGCGCGCGGGGATGGTCCCGTCCCTCCCGCGGACCTGGACACCTACACCAAGTGCTCCCCGCGCGCGCGGGGATGGTCCCTGGCCCTCGCCCGCCTCGAGCTGGAGTCCATCGTGCTCCCCGCGCGCGCGGGGATGGTCCCCCGCTCGCGGCCGTCACCGGATTGTCCAGCTCGTGCTCCCCGCGCGCGCGGGGATGGTCCCCTGGCTGGCTGGGGGCTTGATTGAGCAGTCGAGTGCTCCCCGCGCGCGCGGGGATGGTCCCGCTGTCCGAGTCGTGTCCGAGTCATCAGCCCTGTGCTCCCCGCGCGCGCGGGGATGGTCCCGTATGCGGATCGGCGTCGACCACGCGCGGGCCGTGCTCCCCGCGCGCGCGGGGATGGTCCCGGCGTTAACCGTCTCGTCGGTCTCGGTCTCTTGTGCTCCCCGCGCGCGCGGGGATGGTCCCCCGGCGATCGCGTTGTCGAGGGAGACCGGCGCGTGCTCCCCGCGCGCGCGGGGATGGTCCCCCGGCAGCGTGCACGCCGCAGCCGGCCGGATCGTGCTCCCCGCGCGCGCGGGGATGGTCCCTCATCGCCACCGCCCTCACGACCATCGCCGTCGTGCTCCCCGCGCGTGCGGGGATGGTCCCTGCCATTCGCCGGGGCGTACTTCGACTTCGGCGTGCTCCCCGCGCGTGCGGGGATGGTCCCTCCACCGTCGCCCGACTCCGGACGAAGGCTGGGTGCTCCCCGCGCGTGCGGGGATGGTCCCTGCGGCCCTCTGCTGCCCTGGTACGGGTGCGTGTGCTCCCCGCGCGTGCGGGGATGGTCCCGATGAGGGGTCGGGTGCCCGCCCGGGCGCGTGCGCTGAATCCTTCCGGGCTCCGAGTCGACTGGACGCGGAAGTGGCCTGCTTCGGACGCGGCGAGGCGATCGTGGGTTCGGCTTCGGCGGCACCGCGCGCTGCCGCAGATTCCTGAAGCGGCAGACGACCGGAGAGGCGGCCTCGGGCGAGGCTGACAGGATGGCGAATCATGTGCTTGAGCATCGCCGCTCAGAAGCGCTTCGGGCACGGTCGTGGGCCTCACGGACTGGGGCCGTCACGACCGTCCCCCGCCGGCTCGTTGCCCCTCGTCGCGACGAGCACCGGCGCACCCGGAAGCCGGACGTACCGGCGGCCGACGAACGACCAGGAGGTTGACCCATGATCACTCCGACCGCCCTCGGAGGAGTGGCCCTGATCGAGCTGGGCATGGCCCTGACTCCGGGACCGAACATGATCCACCTCGCCTCCCGCGCGATCACCCAGGGCCGCAGGGCGGGCCTGGTCAGTCTCGGTGGGACCGCCGTGGGGTTCGTCTGCTATCTGCTGGCGGCGGCTGCGGGACTGTCCGCGTTGTTCGCCGCCGTGCCGTTGGCGTTCACGGTGGTCAAGCTCGCCGGGGCCGTTTACCTGGCCCACCTCGCCTGGGGCATGCTCAAGCCCGGTGGCCGCTCGCCCTTCTCACCCGCCCAGGACCTGGCGCCGGTCTCCGACGCCCGCCTGTTCTCGATGGGGCTGTTGACCAACCTGCTCAACCCCAAGATCGCCCTCATGTACGCCGCCCTGCTGCCCCAGTTCCTGGACCCGCACTCGGGTCCGGCCTGGGCGCAGCTCCTCCAACTCGGCGGTGTGCAGATCGTCGTGGGGATATCCGTGAACGGTCTGATCATGCTGGGCGCGGCACGCGTGTCGGGATTCCTGGCCGCCCGCCCCCGGGCCATGACGGCCCAGCGGTTCTCGGCGGGCGGTCTGCTCGGGATCTTCGCGCTGCGTACGGCCCTGACGCGTACGCCCGTCCTCAACTGAGCCGGGTCCGCGTGTCCGTGGAATCCGACGGCCGAGGGATCAGGCGGCGCACTGCTTGAGCATCATCGACTTGTCGGCCGTGGTCACGGGCAGGTCGTACTTCAGCGAGACCTGGGCGAAGCGGAGCGCGTACGAGCAGCGGATCGGCTTGTACGGGGGCAGCCAGGCGGCGGGGCCGGAGTCGCTCTTGGAGCCGTTGGTGGGGCCGTCGACGGGGATGAGGTTGAGCGGGTCGTTGGCGATCTGCTGACGTTTGGCGTCGCTCCAGCGTGAGGCGCCCATCTGCCAGTCGTAGGACAGGGGCATCACATGGTCGATCTGGATCTTCGTGGCCTTCGTCTTGGTCCACGCGATCGTCGAACCGGTGTAGGGATCCTTGAGCGTCAGCGAGGCCACCACGCAGTCGGATCCACTACGGAACCGCACCTGCTGACCGTCCCGCTTGAGCAGGTCGTTGCGAGTGTCGCAGCCGTTGCGGGACAGCGCTATGCCGTTCACGGTGTCCTTCCACGCGGAGCCGAACTCGTCGCGGTCGTAACCGGTCTTGGGGCCGCGCCCCTTGGTGAGCACCTTCTCGATGACCTTCCGCGCCTCGGCCCGGTCCGCGTCGGTGGTCAGCGGGGCGAGTCCGGGCTTCGTACCGTCGGGGTTGTCCAGGGGACTCGCGCCGAAGCCCTCGGTGGACCGGCCGCCGTCGTTCGCCCCCGCGCCCGGGGTCTCCTCCGGGACGGCGAGGTCGTCGGGGTCGCAGCCGGCCAGGGCCAGTACGGCGAAGGCGCTCAGGGCGGGCAGGGCCACGCGGTACGTACGGAGAGATATCACTGGCAGCCGTCCTGACGGGGAGAGAGCCGAACCCGGGAATCCTACGGACGTCTTCCCCGTCGGCTGCCATTCATGGCGCGTGGGTCCCTGGACGGCGGTTCGGACGACAGTCCGAGCAACGCGTCGGGTGACGCGTCGGGTGACGGTCTCTCAGCCGGGTTGCGGCGCGAAGGCCTCAGCGCCGACGGCTGCTCTCCCGCGCCTCCGCGCATCCGACACAGAGGGTCGCCTCCGGGCGCACTTCCAGGCGGGCGGCCGGTATCGGTTCCCCGCAACCTCGGCACCGGCCGTAGTCGTCGCGGTCCAGTCGCTCCAGTGCGCGGTCCAGCTCCGCCAGGTGTTCGTCGGCGCGGGCGAGGAGGGCGGCGACGTGGGCCCGCTCGAACGCGGTGCTGGAGCCCTCCGGGTCGTGCTCGTCGTCGACGGCGACCAGGGCGTTGGCCTCGACGATCCCGTCGAAGTCGCGCCGGAGCGCCTCGATCTGCTCGCTCGTGGAGGCACGCTCGGCGGCGATCCGCATCCGTACGGACTCCGGCCCCGGCGGCTCCGATGCCCGGTCGCGGAGCCGTGCAGGGCCGGGCTCGGGGAGGGGGACACGGGCGGATATACTGCTCATATGTAACGGAACGCGGGGGCCCGGGTGCACATTCCAGCCCCCGCCTGCCCCGGGCCCCCGCACCGACCGGCGACGCCGCACCGGTCGGCGACGCGAGGCCGGCCACGCGAACGCCTCTTTCCGTCAACTCGTCTCCGCGCGACCTCCCCGGGCGCCCTGTCGGCTTCACACCTTCCCGATGCCGAGCGTGGTCTCGGCGGGCAGCAGTCCCGAACCGATGGCCTCCAACCACGGGGTGCCCAGCAGCTCCGCGAGTCGGGCCCGGCCCGTCTCTCCGAGCGCGCGCCAGGGTTCGGCCGCTCGTTCGTCGGTACGCCGCTCCACCTCCGTACGCAGCGCCCGGCCGGCTTCCGTCGCCGTACCGTCCTCCGCCAGCAGCCCCCGGGTCACCAGCCGCTCCCGGGCAGCCGTCCATTCCCGCTCGCTCCACCGTCGGCTCGCGAACACCGCGACCGGGGCGGCACCCACCGCCGCGAAGGAGACCAGCGCTTCGACGGGGTCGAGACCAGCCTCCCGCAGTGCGGCGAGGTGGCCGTCGCCCCGGTGCTCCCGCAGGATCGTGGCCGCCTGCCAGAGCACGAGGTGCGGGGCGTCCGGCCAGGGCAGAGCGGAGTTGGCGGCGCCGAGGGCGAGCAGAGCGCCCGGGTCGGCCGGTTCCGCAGCGGCGGCCGGTTCCACAGCGGCGGTCGGTTCCACAGCGGCGGTCGGTTCCACAGCGGCGGTCGGTTCCACGACGGCCGCCGCCTCGGCCGCGCTGCGAACCAGTGCCGCCGCTTCGGCCGCCTCGGGGCCCTCGGTCCACGCCCCGAGCAGTGTGCGGTACGTACGGTCCACGGCGCGGCTCCGCGCGGCGAGCACCGCCTCCGGGGTGGCGGTGGCCCAGATGCCGGGAACGTAAGTGCGCACCATCGCGGGGCTGAAGCTGTAGAAGGCCCCGGTGACGTACTCCGCCGTCGGTACGACGCCTGCGGCAGCCCAAGCCGGCGCGGACCGCCAGGCGAAGTAGCTCGGCCAGCGTTCCTCGATGCCGTACCCCAGTGCGGCGGCCTCCTCGAAGGCCTCCGGCGCGTAGTACAGCACGGCGTGCAGGGGCTCCAGCAGGTGCCACATCTGCCGGACGCGCCCGAGCTCCGCGGCCCTTTCCTGGACCGTTCCCTCAGTCATGATCTCCGCCTTCGTCTGAAGTCGTGAAGCGTGAAGCCGCGAAACGTGAAGCGTGAAACGTGAGGCAGCGACGCGTGAAGCGGACGCCGAGTCATCTAGTCACTGTCTAGATGCCCAGCGTGCACCCGCCCCCTTAACTTGTCAATGACTAGATGCGGCGTACGGTACGAGTATGAGCAGCGAACAGGCCGGGCGGCGGCCCCCGCACCAGCCCCCGTACCACCACGGCGATCTCCGGCGCACGATCCTGGCGGCAGCCGTGGAGGTGATCGCCACGGAGGGCCCGGCCGCCCTCAGCCTGCGCGACCTGGCCCGCCGCGCCGGGGTCTCGCACGCGGCCCCCGCCCACCACTTCACGGACCGGGCCGGCCTGCTGACGGCCGTGGCGACGGAGGCGTACACCCTGTTCGCGGACTCCCTCTCCGAGGTCACCGACCTCACGGAGAAGGGCGCCCGGTACGTACGGTTCGCCGCCGACCACCCCGCGCACTTCCAGGTGATGTTCCAGCCCGACCTCTACCGCGCCGACGACCCCGCCCTGGCCGCCGCCCGCGAACGCGCCACCCGCACCCTCCGCGAGGGCGTGGCCGGCCTGGCGCCCGACCACGCCGACGACCACCCCGGGGCATCCGAGGAGGGCCGTCGCAAGGGGGTGGCCGCCTGGTCCCTGGCCCACGGCTTCGCCTCACTGCTGCTGAGCCACAACCTGACCGATTTCCTGGGCGGCCGCGATGCGGAGGAGGCGTTCCGGTCCGTCGCGGACGGGGTGTTCGGGGGGCCGGAGGGCCGCGTACCGGCTTCTACGGAGGGGAGTTGACGAGAAAGCGCCGTCGACCGACGGCCCCGGCCCCCGCCCCGGCCCCGGCCCCGGCCCTGCAGCATCGGTCCCGACGTGGCCTGCGCCGCCCCCACCAGGAAACCCGTCTCGGAATCAGGGGCGGAGGGGTCCGGGCGGCTCGGGGCCGCCCTGGACGGAGCGCCTGAGGAGAGACGCCGAGTGCCCGGTGCGGGTCCACCGACAGGCGGAGCCGCACCGGGCGGCGGTTCGACGGGAGCCGGTTCAGCGCGGGCGGCGGTTCGACGGGAGCCGGTTCAGCGCGGGCGGCGGTTCGACGGGAGCCGGTTCAGCGCGGGCGGCGGTTCGACGGGAGCCGGTTCAGCGCGGGCGGCGGTTCAGCGGGAGCCGCGGTGCTTCTTCTTCGCTGCCGGAGCGCAGGCGGCGGCCGGGATGTCGCCGGTGGACACGGCGGCCTCGAAGGCGGGGAGTCCGGCGAGGTCGAAGCGCGGCATGATCACCGGGATGTCGAGGTCGCGCAGCCGGGCGTTGGTGGGGTCGGTCGTCGTCATCGTCATCACAGGTCCGTCGGTATGTCGAGGTGGTAGGGGTGGTGCTCCTGGTAGTCGATCGCCAGTTGCAGGATGATCGCGTCGCCGCCGTACGGGGCGGCCATGTCGATGCCGACCGGGATACCGGTGTCCGTGTCGCGGCCCACCGGGAGGTTCAGGCAGGGCCAGCCCGTGGTGTTCGGGCGGCTGGACTCGACGCCCGAGAAGCCGCCGGTGCTGTCGTCGGCCCGGGCCGGCGGTGTCTGCACCTTCTGCGGCCAGAGGCAGGCGACGATGTCGTTCTCCTCGAAGACCTTCGCCCACATCTCGGAGTACTCCCGGCGCACCCGGTGGGCGCCGAAGAGGTCCGCGGCCGTCAGTGCGGCGGCCCGCTGCTGGAGCTGCTGCTTCTGGGTCTCCATGGTGCCGAGCGACGTGCGGAACCGGGTGCGCACGGCGCCCTCGATCGCCGCGTCCTCCTCCGCCGTCACGGCGTAGGTCCCGCCGAGCGTCCAGGCGTTCTCGGCGTTGGCGTACGCGCTGCTCGCCGAGACCTTCGCGCCGGTCACCGGGTCGACGGCCGCAGCAGCCCAGTAGGCGGTGTTGCCCAGGTTGGAGACGGGCGGGGTGATCGGGACGATCTCGGCGCCCAGCTCCTCGAACTGCGCGACGGCGGCCCGCAGTCGGGCGAGTATCCCCGCCGTCCACCGGTCGCGGGCCGGTGAGGTCTCGGTCTCCACCGTGGAGCCGATCCGCAGGCCGGCGAACGGCTTGCGGCCGGGGCGCGGCGCCAGCGGGAAGCCGTGGGGGAAGCCGGGTGCCTGCTCGGAGCGCGGATCGCGGGAGTCGGGACCGGCGATCACGCCGAGCAGCATCGACACGTCCGCCATCGACCGGCCCATCGGGCCGCAGGTGTCCAGGCTGGTGCTGGAGACGGTGACACCATGCTTGGGCACCAGGCCGTAACTGGGCTTGATGGAGCCGACTCCCACGTTCTGCGCGGGATTGCGCAGGGAGTTGCCGGTGTCCGAACCGGTCGCGACGACCGCGAGCCGGGACGCGATCGCGGCGGCCGAGCCGCCGGACGAGCCGCCGACGCAGAGGTCGCGGTTCCACGGGTTGGCGGTCTGCGGGCAGGTGTCGTCGTTGGTCCACGGGCCGGTGTGGGTGAGCCCCAGGATCGGCATGTGGGCCGCACGCAGTCGCTCGGCGACCACCGAGTCGCCGGTGGCGATGTTTCCGGCCGCCAGCGGGCAGCCGATGGTCAGTTCGGTGTCCTTGACCGCGTAGATGTCCTTCAGCGCCACCGGTACACCGCAGCCGAACGGCACGGGATCGCCGCCCTCGGCCGCCGCGTCCAGCGCCTTGTCGGCGGCCTTGGCGATGGTGAGGGCCAGCGCGGAGGTGGTGCGCACGTAGGCGTTGAGCTTGCCGTTGTCGCCGAAGACGGGGATGTCGGGGTTGCGTGAGGGCACCGAGAACATGCCGTCGCCGTTGAGGGCGTCGATCCGGGCCAGGAACGCCCGGGTCACCTGGATGCTGGTGACGTCCCGGGCCAGCAGCATCGCGGCCAGCTGGGTGCCGGTGAGGAAAGGGAGGGCGGTGCCCCGCTTCACCGCCGCCAGACCGGACTCGCGCTGGGTTTCCAGGTAGTCGCGGGTGGCATCGCCGAGCTGGTCGGTGGTGCGGGTCGCGGCGGCGGCCGAGCCGGGCAGCAGCGCGGGGAGGGAAGCCCCGAAGCCGGTGACGGCAGCGGCGGTCAGAAAGCGCCTGCGGGATGCGCCGGAAACGCTGGATGTGCCGGGTGTGCCGGATGTGCCGGATGTGCTGGATGTGCTGGATGTGCTGGATGTGCTGGATGTGCTGGATGTGCTGGATGTGCTGGATGTGCTGGATGTGCTGGATGTGCTGGATGCGCTCAAGGGTGGTCCTTCACGGGAGGGGCGCCGGAACACGTCCGGCGTCCCGTGATCAACGCGGATGTTCGGTAGGGAAACACCTGAATCGATCATTCGCATGAAGGTGTCGTGTCGCGGCCGTTTCGGGGTCTCAGGCCCTCAGCCCTTCAGGCCCTCCCTCAGCCCCTCAGGCCCCCCGCCCCGGCGTGCCGCCTTCCCGCCGCGCCCGGCGGCCCACGCGGTCACCGCCGTACCGCCTCCCCCGCCCCGTTCACATCCACGTTCACGTCCACGTCCACCGGCGGGTAGAACCGGCGGGCCCAGCGCCGGAACGGGCCGATCGGGCCGTCGCCGTGCGCCAGCTTCGGGGGCTGGAGGTACTGCTTGTGGTTCCAGATCGGGAAGTCCGCGGCGGTGAACTCGCAGCTCGACCGGAAGACCGCCCGGTCGAGCAGCCGGGCGGCGGTACGGCTCACGGTCCGGGCGAGCGGGGCGGGCAGCCGGGACGGCTCGGTGAAGGCGATGCGGTTGCGCTGCCGGAACTGCATCCGGTGCGGCCCGATGGCGGTCGGCAGCACCATCGTGCACATCCGCAGCCCGAGCCGGGGCGTGTACACGTCGGCATGGAGGCAGCCGAGGCCGTACCCGTCCACCTCGATCTCGACGACGAAGTCACCGAGGAGCGGCGCCGACTCGTGGGCGCGCATGGAGACGTGGAACCCGGCGTCCTCGTACACGACCGGGCCGCCCATCTCCGCCCGCTGCCAGCCGTGCAGGGTGGCGAAGTGGCCGAGGTCCACGGAGTTCTCGATGACCTCCTGGACGTTCCCGCCGAGCTCCCACGCGGCTTCCCGGGCCGGGCGGTGGCCGATCTCGTGCCACGGCGGAATGAACCAGTCGGGCTCCCGGCCGTCGTGGTGGCGCCAGACGAAGACGGCCCCGTTGACCTCATGCACGGGCAGCCGCGTCAACGGCGACCTCGGGGGCGGGGTGTCGTATCCCGTACGGACACAGGTGCCGTCGGGTCCGAAGGCGAACTGGTGGAAGGGGCAGACGAGTTCGTCGCCGTCGACGTGCGCCAGTCCGAGGTGTGCGCCGAGGTGGGGGCAGTACGGCCGGATGGCCCGTAACGCTCCCGAGCGGAGCCGGTACAGCACCACGTCCACCCCGGCGAGCGGTCGGGTCAGCACGGTGCCGGGCTTCAGTTCGGA
Organism: Streptomyces sp. NPDC008125; assembly: GCF_042957125.1. Classification (NCBI taxonomy): domain Bacteria; kingdom Bacillati; phylum Actinomycetota; class Actinomycetes; order Kitasatosporales; family Streptomycetaceae; genus Streptomyces; species Streptomyces sp. NPDC008125. The sequence goes on along the minus strand of NZ_JBIBHR010000004.1, from coordinate 195,741 downwards.
GGAGAAGGCGAGCGCGGCCCAGCCGCTGGGGTAGGGGAGAGCGGGCGTGCCCGCGAGGTCGGCAGGGGTCGGTCCCTCAGTGATGGCACGGGTGTACGGACGAGGCAGTCCCACGAATTACCCTCTCGGGCCGAGGATCAGCGGTCGTCTGAAGGCTGCCCACCCCGCCCGGGGAACCCCATGCCGCCCGGAAGCCCACCCGAACGTGGTACATACATGCAGATATTGACACCGGGGCGGACGGGAACCCGGGGCTTCCGCGCGTCACCGGAGCCGCGTCGGACTCTCGCCGGCGCCCTCGTGTCCCTCGCATCACAAGAACGGCGCTTCCCTCGACACCCCGGTTCAGCTCGAATTTCCCAGGGGCAGAGTCGGACAGCCTTCGTGACACGCGGGAGGGGCGGCCCACCGCATCTCGGCGGACCACCCCTCTCATCAGCTGCCGGTGCACCGCACCGGGCAGGGCGACGCCTACGACCCCAGGATCGTCGTCAGGAACTCCCCGGTCCACGCCAGCAGTTCACGCCCCACGACCGGCTTCCCGCCGATGCGGCCCGCCGTCGGGCGCGGGACCAGGATCTGGTGGGTGGCGGCCTTGATGACGGTCTTCGGGTGGAGCCGCTTGAGCCGCAGTTCCTGCGACTCGCGGAGTTCCACCGGCGCGAAGCGGATGTTGGAGCCCTGGAGGACGATCTCGCCGACCCCGCAGGCGCGGGCGAGCATGCGCAGGCCGGCGACGAGGAGGAGGTTCTCGACGGGCTCGGGGAGCTTGCCGTAGCGGTCGGTGAGTTCCTCACGGACCGCTCGGACGTCCTCCTCCGAGTTGGCGGAGGCGATGGCGCGGTACGCCTGGAGGCGCAGCCGCTCGCCGGGCGCGTAGTCGTGGGGGACGTGGGCGTCGACCGGGAGCTCGATCTTGACCTCCAGCGGCGGCTCCTCCTCGATCGTGCCGTCCATCTGGGCCCGGTAGTCGGCGACGGCCTCGCCGACCATGCGGACGTACAGGTCGAAGCCGACGCCCGCGATGTGGCCGGACTGTTCGCCGCCGAGGAGGTTGCCCGCGCCGCGGATCTCCAGGTCCTTCATGGCGACGTACATGCCGGCGCCCATCTCGGTGTGCTGGGCGATGGTGGCGAGGCGCTCGTGGGCGGTCTCGGTGAGCGGCTTCTCCGGCGGGTAGAGGAAGTAGGCGTATCCGCGGTCACGGCCCCGGCCCACCCGGCCGCGCAGCTGGTGGAGTTGGGAGAGGCCGAAGTTGTCGCCGCGTTCGACGATGAGGGTGTTGGCGTTGGAGATGTCGATGCCGGACTCGACGATGGTCGTGGAGACGAGGACGTCGAACTTCTTCTCCCAGAAGTCCACCACCACCTGTTCCAGGGCCTGTTCGGACATCTGGCCGTGTGCTGTGGCGATGCGGGCCTCGGGGACGATCTCGCGCAGCCGGGCGGCGGCGCGGTCGATGGACTCCACCCGGTTGTGGATGTAGAACACCTGCCCCTCGCGCAGGAGTTCGCGGCGTACGGCGGCACCGATCTGCTTCTCCTCGTACGGTCCGACGAAGGTCAGTACGGGGTGCCGCTCCTCGGGCGGGGTCGTGATGGTGGACATCTCGCGGATGCCGGTCACGGCCATTTCGAGGGTACGGGGGATGGGGGTGGCGGACATGGTGAGGACGTCGACGTTGGCGCGGAGCTTCTTCAGCTGCTCCTTGTGCTCGACGCCGAAGCGCTGTTCCTCGTCGACGATGACCAGGCCGAGGTCCTTGAACTTGGTCTCGGAGGAGAACAGCCGGTGGGTGCCGATGACGAGGTCCACGGCACCGTCCTTCAGCCCGGCGAGGGTGGCCTTGGAGTCCGACTCGGACTGGAAGCGACTCAACGCCCGCACGTTGACCGGGAATTGCGAGTACCGCTCGGTGAATGTGCCGTAGTGCTGCTGGACGAGGAGAGTCGTGGGCACGAGCACGGCGACCTGCTTGCCGTCCTGTACGGCCTTGAAGGCGGCGCGTACCGCGATCTCCGTCTTGCCGTAGCCGACGTCGCCGCAGATCAGGCGGTCCATCGGGACCGTCTTCTCCATGTCCTCCTTGACCTCCGCGATGGTGGAGAGCTGGTCGGGCGTCTCCGCGTACGGGAAGGCGTCCTCCAGTTCGCGCTGCCAGGGGGTGTCGGGGCCGAAGGCGTGGCCGGGGGCGGCCATGCGTGCGCTGTAGAGCTTGATGAGGTCGCCGGCGATCTCCTTGACGGCCTTCTTGGCGCGCTGCTTGGTCTTCGTCCAGTCGGCGCCGCCGAGCCGGTGCAGGGTCGGGGCCTCGCCACCCACGTACTTGGTGACCTGTTCCAGCTGGTCGGTCGGGATGTAGAGCCGGTCGCCGGGCTGGCCGCGCTTGGCGGCGGCGTACTCGACGAGCAGGTACTCGCGGGTGGCGCCCTGCACGGTGCGCTGCACCATCTCGATGTACCGGCCGACGCCGTGCTGCTCGTGGACGATGTAGTCGCCCGCCTCCAGCGTCAGCGGGTCGATGGTCTTGCGGCGGCGGGCCGGCATCCGGCCGAGTTCCTTGGTGGCGGTGCGCTGGCCGGTGAGGTCGGTCTCGGTGAGCACCGCGAGCTTCAGCCCGGCGTCGATGAACCCGTGGTCGATGGCGCCGCAGGAGACGTGGACGAGGGACGGCGAGATCTCCGTCAGGTCGGGGTCGAGCCGGGCGGCGATGCCCTCGCCGCCGAGCACCTCGACGGTGCGCGAGGCGAGCCCCTGGCCCTCGGTGACGTAGACCGTGCGCCAGCCGTCGGCGATCCAGCCCTTGGTGTCGGCGAGCGCGCGTGCGGTGTCGCCCCGGTAGGCCTCCGGGGCGCGCATCCCGAGCTTGAGGGTGTCGTCGTCCAGCTCGTCGTCGGCGGCGAACGGGGAGGTGGACCACCACATCATGCCGAGCTCGCGGGCCCGGTCGCGTACGTCCGCGATGGACCAGAGGGACGCGGCGCCCACGTCGATCGGGGCGTCGCCGCCGCCCGCCGTGGCCGCCCAGGACGCCTGGAGGAACTCCTGGCTGGTGGCGACGAGGTCGGCGGCGCGGGTACGGACCCGCTCGGGGTCGCAGACCAGTGTCATCGCGCCCTCGGGCAGGACGTCGAGCAGCAGCTCCATGTCGTCCACGAGGACCGGCGCCAGGGACTCCATGCCCTCCACCGCGATACCCTCGGCGATCTTGCCCAGCAGCTCACCCAGCTCCGGGTGGGCCTCGGCGAGTACGGCGGCGCGCTCGCGGACCTCGTCGGTGAGGAGCAGCTCGCGGCAGGGCGCGGCCCACAGCCCGTGTTCGGCGACCTCCAGGGAGCGCTGGTCGGCGACCTTGAAGTACCGGATCTCCTCGACGTCGTCGCCCCAGAACTCCACCCGCAGGGGGTGTTCCTCGGTCGGCGGGAACACGTCGAGGATGCCGCCGCGCACCGCGAACTCGCCGCGTTTCTCGACCAGTTCGACCCGGGAGTACGCGGCTGCCGCGAGCGCTTCCACGATGTCGCCCAGATCGGCGCTCTGCCCGCTCCGCAGCGCTACGGGCTCCAGGTCGCCGAGGCCCTTGACCTGCGGCTGGAGTACGGAACGTACGGGCGCCACGACCACGCTCACCGGCCCCGTCTCCGGGTCGTCGGTGCGCGGGTGCGCCAGGCGCCGCAGCACGGCCAGGCGCCGCCCCACGGTGTCCGAGCGCGGCGAGAGCCGTTCGTGCGGCAGGGTCTCCCAGGACGGGAACTCCGCGACGGAGTCCGCGGGCAGCAGGGTGCGCAGCGCGGCGGCCAGGTCCTCGGCCTCGCGGCCGGTGGCGGTGACCGCGAGGACCGTCCGCCCCGCCCCCCGGGCCAGTGAGGCCACGGCGAAGGGGCGGGCGGCGGGCGGTCCCACCAGGTCCACGTGCATCCGGTGACCGTCGGTGGCGGCCTTCACCGCTTCGGAGAGCGCGGGATCGCGTGCGACGAGATCCAGCAGACCGTGCAGGCTCATGGAGGGCTTCCGTCCGGGGTGGCTTCGGGCTTCCCGGCAGCCGGCTGCTGCCAGGAGCTGCGCGCCGCGCCGTGAGGGGACGCAACGCGAAGGGCCCGACACGTGGAACGGGCCGGGGTCTCCACCCTACGACTCACGGGAGGTGGTCGCGTGCGGGACGGGGTGGCGGAGGGGTCCCAGGGGGCTCGCGAGGCCGGTGCGGGCGCCGGTACGGGCGGGGTGGCGCCTGCGGGGGGGGAGAGGCGGGTTCCGGGAGGGGGCTCCGGCCCGCTCCCGGCGGACTGCGTGCCGCTCCCGGCGGGTGCCGGCCCGCTGCTTGCGGGCTCCCCGGCGGCAGAAACTCCGTGCGGCCGGGCGCCGAGGTGCGCAGACTGACGCGATGAGCGCACCGGACTTCACCACGGATCTCCAGCAGTACGTGCAGGACGCACGCGACGCGTTCCTGTGGAAGCTGGAGGGCCTTTCGGAGTACGACATCCGCGGCCCCCGGACTCCGACCGGCACCAATCTGCTGGGGCTCGTGAAGCATGTGACCGGCGCCGAGGTGCTGTACCTCGGCGAGACCTTCGGCCGCCCCTTCGCGGGTGCGGCGCCCCGGCTGTGGATCGCCGGTGACGCCGAGCCCAACGCGGACCTCTGGGCGACCGCCGACGAGTCCCGCGAGGAGATCGTCGAGGGGTACCGCCGGGTGTGGGCCCATTCGGACGAGACGATCCGGTCCTTGCCCCTCGACACGGTCGGGCGCATACCCGGCGGGCCGCGCACCGGGCTGACGCTGCACCGGGCCCTCGTGCACGTGATCGCCGAGACCCACCGGCACGCCGGCCACGCCGATGTCGTACGGGAGCTCGTCGACGGGGCCGTGGGGCAGCGGCAGAAGGGCGGCAACATGGCGCCCGGCGACCAGGCGTGGTGGGAGGGGCACCGGGACCGGGTGGAGCGGGCGGCGAGGGAAGCGGAACGGGGCGTGTAGCGGCCGGCCGCCCCGCGACGCGCCGGGGCCCCGGGACGTTCGAAGGAACGTCCCGGGGCCCCGGGTCCCACTCGGCGCGGTGCTCGGCCGACCGTGGCGACGACCTCGGCGCGGTGCTCGGCCGACCGTGGCCATGACCTCGGCGCGGTGCTCAGCCGTCCGTGGCGATGGCCGCGAGGACGTTCATCCGGCCCGCCCGGAAGGCCGGTACGAGGGCCGCGAACAGGCCGACGAACGCGGAGGCGACGAAGACGGTGATGATCGTCGCCCAGGGGATCTCCAGTGCGTTCAGCCCTTCCAGCGCGAGGAGTTGCTGGGCGGAGGCACCCCATCCCATGCCGAGGCCGAGGCCGAGCAGGGCTCCGAAGAGGGCGATGACCACCGACTCCAGGCGGATCAGACGGCGCAGTTGCCGGCGGGAGAGCCCGATCGCCCGCAACAGGCCGATCTCGCGGGTGCGTTCGACGACGGAGAGGGCGAGGGTATTCACCACGCCGAGCACCGCCACGACGATGGCGAGGGCGAGCAGGCCGTAGACGATGTTGAGCAACTGGCCCACCTGGTCCTGGAGCTCCTTCTTGTAGTCGGCCTGGTTGCGGGGCTGGTAGACCGGGTACGGCGCGAGGGCCTTCTTCAGCGCCGCGTAGGCGGCCTTCTCCTGGCCGTCCTCGGCCTGTGCGAACATCAGCAGGCTGTCGGGGAGGTGGTCGGCGGCGATGTGCTTGGCGGCAGTGGCGCGGCTGACGTACTTCGCCCCACCGTCGATGCTGGTGTCGTCGGAGGTGATGGCGGCGACCGTCAGTTTCGCCGTGGCGCCCGCCTTGAAGGCCACGTCGAGGGTGTCGCCGACCGTGACGCCGTGCTCGGTGGCGTAGTCCGAGCCGACCGAGACGGCGTCCTCGGCGTAGGCGGCGGCGAGGTCCCCGGAGAGGACCTCGCGGTGGACGTCCTGCTGGTAGCTGGGGTCGGCGGCGACCAGGCCCTCGTCGTCCTTGCGGCCGTCGGGGGAGGTCAGGGTGGCGTTGAGGTAGGCGTAGTGGGTGACGTGCGCCAGGCCGGGGACGCCCTCGATGGCTTTGGCGGCCTGGGGCACGATCGGCTGGCCGTCGGCGGTCTGCACGATGAAGTCGGCGCCGACCGACTTGTCCAGCTCGTCGGAGACGGAGGCGACCATCGAAGCGCCGACGACCGAGAGGCAGGCGACCAGGGCGAGGCCGATCATCAGGGCCGCGCCGGTCGCTCCGGTGCGGCGCGGGTTGCGCAGGGCGTTGCGTTCGGCCATGCGGCCGACCGGGCCGAAGAACCGGAGCAGGGCCGCGCTGAGCACCCGTACGACGACTCCGGCGAGGAGCGGGCCGATCACGATGAACCCGAGGAGGCTGAGAACCACGCCGGCACCGAGCAGGAGCGATCCACCGCTCGATCCGTCGGCCTGTGCCGTGCCCCAGAGGGCGGCGGCGCCGGCGCCGGTGAGGATGACGCCGATGACGGCGCGGACGCGTCCGGCCCGGCCGTCGGCGGGGGTTCCGGCGTCCCGCAGCGCGGCCATCGGCGACACCTTCCCGGCGCGCCGGGCGGGTACGTACGCGGCGAGCACGGTGACGACGACGCCGAGCGTGAGGCCGACGACCGGGGTCGTCCAGGCGATCGTGAGGTCGTCGGTGGAGAGCTCCATGCCGATGGCGCCCATCAGCTGCATGAGTCCGACGGCGAGTCCGACGCCGGCCACGACGCCGAGGACGGAGCCGACGATGCCGAGGAGCAGGGCTTCGACCAGCACCGAACGGTTGACCTGGCGGCGGCTGGAGCCGATGGCGCGCATCAGACCGAGTTCACGGGTGCGCTGGGCGACCAGCATGGAGAAGGTGTTGACGATGAGGAAGATGCCGACGAGGAAGGCGATTCCGGCGAAGCCGAGCATCGCGTACTTCATCACGTCGAGGAAGGACCCCATGGAGTCCTTGCCGTCCTCGGCCGCTTCGGCCCGCGTCTTCAGGGTGTAGCGGGAGGTGTCGCCGAGCGAGGCCGCGACGTCGGCCTTCAGCTCCTCGTCGGTGACGCCGGATGCGGCGGTGACGTTGATCGTGCTGTACGCGTCGGGGCGGCCGAGCAGTTTCTGCTGGGCGGTCCCGGTGTCGAAGTAGGCGACCGCCGCGCCGGGGTTGGTGACGGTGAACTCGGCGATGCCGACGATCTCCGCCCGGAGGTCGCCGGCCGAGGTGATGGTGCGCAGCTCGTCGCCGAGCTTCAGACCGTGCTTGTCGGCGGTACCGGAGTCGATCATCATCTCGGTGGGCCCGCGCGGTGCGTGACCCGAGCTGATCCTCATCGAACGCAGCTCGTTGCGCGTCCAGTTGCCCGCGATGGTCGGGGCGCCGGTCTCCGGGCTGAGGTTCTTGTCGTGGCTGTCGACGATCGTCACCTGCATCGTCGTCACCTGGCCCTCGACGTCCTTGACGCCCTCGGCCTTCTCGACCTGCGCGAGGAGGGAGGCCGGCATCGTCTCCGGCTTGCCGGAGTCCGGTACGGCGTCGGATTCCTCGGCCGACTTGAGGCCGATCGACACGTCCGGCGCGGAGACGGTGAACAGCTTGTCGAACGTGGTGCCCATGGTGTCGGTGAAAACGAGGGTGCCGCAGATGAAAGCCACCGACAGCAGGACGGCGACGGCCGAGAGGGCCATCCGCCCCTTGTGCGCGAGGAAGTTGCGCAGCGAGGTCTTCCACACGGTCATGACGTCCGCCCGCGGGTGTCGAAGTTCTTCATGCGGTCGAGGACCTGGTCGGCCGTGGGATGGCGCATCTCGTCGACGATCGTGCCGTCCGCGAGGTAGAGGACCCGGTCCGCGTAGGAGGCGGCGACCGGGTCGTGGGTGACCATGACGATGGTCTGGCCGAGCTGGTCCACCGACGTGCGGAGGAAGGACAGCACCTCCGCGCCGGCCCGCGAGTCGAGGTTCCCGGTCGGCTCGTCGCCGAAGATGATCTCGGGGCGGGCGGCGAGGGCGCGGGCGACCGCGACACGCTGCTGCTGGCCGCCGGAGAGCTGGGTCGGCCGGTGCTTCAGCCGGTCGCCGAGACCCACGGTCTCCACGACCTGCCGGAGCCAGGCGGCGTCGGGCTTGCGGCCCGCGATGTCCATCGGCAGCGTGATGTTCTCCAGCGCGTTCAGCGTCGGCAGCAGGTTGAACGCCTGGAAGATGAACCCGATGCGGTCGCGGCGGAGTTGGGTGAGCTTCTTGTCCTTGAGGCCGGTGATCATCGTCTCGTGGAGGAAGATCTCCCCGGAGGTCACCGTGTCGAGCCCGGCCAGGCAGTGCATCAGCGTCGACTTGCCGGAGCCCGAGGGGCCCATGATGGCGGTGAACTCGCCGCGTGCGATGTCGACATCGACGTGGTCGAGGGCGACGACCCGGGTTTCGCCCGTGCCGTACGCCTTCACCACCTGGCGCGCCCGTGCTGCCACGGCGGTCCGTTCTCCGGCTCCCCCGTGCGTGGAATTGGTCACAGCCGTCGTCACGATTCTTCTCCTCCGAGGATGGGCGCAGTCCGCCCGCGAACGCGGTGAACCCCCCGTTCACCGCCACCGGCCGCACTCCGCGACCTGATGAATACGCTAGGGAATGACGTGCCCCGATCACGTCGTCCACGGGGAGGACCGCCCCCCTTGGGCGCTGGGGGGAGATCCCCCTAGGGGTCGGGCGCTCCGGGCCTCGTCCTGGAGGCGGTGGGGGTGGCCCCACCCCGGGGTGGGGACAGCACCAGGGCGTGTCGTCACCGTGCGGGTCGCCGCCGGGCCGTCGGCCGTCCCGGCCCGTGCGCCCGTGCGCGCCCTGCCTGCGTACCGCACGGAATGAGACAGTGGTCCCGGGCAGATACGTGCAGGGGGAAGGAATATCTGTGGATGCCACCAGCAGCGCGGACGGCGGTACGGACGCGGGCCGCGGCCCGGTCCCGGGGTCCGCCGCACCGCCGAATCCCCCCGTACCCAGGGCCGTTGTCGCGGCACTGATGGTGGCGATGGCGCTGGCCGCCGTCGACGGCACGATCGTCTCGACGGCGGTGCCGCAGATCGTCGGCGACCTCGGCGGGTTCGCGGTGTTCTCGTGGCTGTTCTCCGGCTACCTGCTGGCGGTGACCGTCACCCTGCCGGTGTACGGGAAGCTCTCCGACACCTTCGGCCGCAAGCCGGTCCTGGTGGCCGGAATCGTGCTGTTCGCGGTGGGGTCGCTGCTCTGCGCCTCGGCGTGGAACATGACGGCGCTGATCGCGTTCCGGGTCGTCCAGGGGCTGGGCGGCGGGGCGCTCCAGGGCACCGTGCAGACCATCGCGGCCGACCTCTTCCCGCTCAAGGAGCGCCCGAAGATCCAGGCCAGGATCTCCACGGTCTGGGCGACTTCGTCGGTGGCGGGACCCGCGATCGGCGGGCTGCTCGCCACCTACGCGGACTGGCGCTGGATCTTCCTGGTGAACCTGCCGGTCGGAGCGCTGGCGCTCTGGCTGGTGGTGCGCCACTTCCACGAGCCGTCCCGCCCGCGTCCCGCCGTACCGCCCCGGATCGACTGGGCGGGCGCAGTCGGCATCTTCGCCTCCACCGCGCTGCTGCTGACCGCCCTCGTTCAGGGCGGGGTCGCCTGGGACTGGCTCTCGGTCCCCTCGCTGGCCCTGTTCGGTGCGAGCGTGGTGCTCGCCGCCCTGACGGTCGCGGCGGAGCGGCGGGCCGCCGACCCGATCGTGCCGGGGTGGGTGTGGCGGCGGCGCCCGATCGCGGCGGTCAATCTGGCGCTGGGCGCGATGGGGCTGCTGATGGTGGCACCGACCGTGTTCCTCCCCACGTACGCCCAGTCCGTGCTGGGACTCGGGGCGATACCCGCCGGATTCGTGCTCTCGGTGATGACGCTGAGCTGGCCGACGACGGCAGCGCTGTCGAACCGGGTGTACGGGCGCATCGGTTTCCGCTTCACCGCGATGATCGGCATGGGCGGCGCACTGCTGGCGCTGCTCGCGTTCCCCGCGCTCCCCTATCCGGGGGCGGTGTGGCAGCCGGTGCTGATCATGCTGGTGCTCGGCGCCTCGCTCGGGCTCTTCCAGCTCCCGCTGATCGTGGGCGTGCAGTCGACGGTGGGCTGGTCCGAGCGCGGTACGACGACGGCCTCGGTCCTCTTCTGCCGCCAGCTCGGCCAGTCGCTGGGCGCCGCCCTCTTCGGCGCCGTCGCCAACGCGACCCTGGCGTCCCGGCTCGACGCCGCCTCCGCGGCGGGTCTCCCCGGGGACCTGGACTCCGTCTCGCACGCGCTGGAGGACCCGGGCGCACTGACCGTCCGCGCCGCCGACACCCTGCGCCGCGCGGTGGACGCGGCGGTCGACCACGTGTACCTGGGTGCGGCGGCGGCTGCGGCCCTGGCGCTGCTCGTCCTCCTCGTGGTGGCCCCGAAGCGCTTCCCGGTCGCCGAGGAGCCGGCGGGGACGGCAGGGGCAGCGGGGAAGGCGGGGACGACGGGGACGACGGGCGGGCGCTGACCCGACCGTTCCCCGGCTTCGGCTTCGGCTCCGGCTTCGGCTTCGGCTCCTACCCGATGATCCGCACAAGGGCGCCAACTGGCCTACTTGCAACCACAGTTCGGCCAATTTTTGCCAATCGCTGTCTCCCTGCGATCAACGTCGCCACGATGCCACCACCAGTCCCGTTCGCGTGCCTTGCAGTCCCCCTCGTACCGGCTCATGCAAGGAGCAGCATCACCCATGTCCCACGCGCACCACGAGCCCCGCGAGCCCCACGAACTACCCCCGCCACCGCCGCCGTTCCAGCGGGACTACCTGCTCCCGTGGCAGAGCTCACCGCCTCCGGCGTCCCCGGTGGCACGTATCCCCGTGACGGCCGGCTCCCGCTCGCAGGCGCCGGGGCGCCACCGCGACCTGCGGCGGCTGCGCACCTCGTACCGGGTGCTGCGCCAGGTCTCCACGGTCACCGCGCTCGGCTACTTCACGGTGTTCCTGCTGCTCTCCGCGTACGCCCCCGGGCTGATGGGCCGGCACGCCGGCTTCGGCGGGCTCACCCTCGGGCTGCTGTTCGCGCTGGTCCAACTTCCCATCGCGCTGCTCTCCCTGGTGCTGTACGAGCGCACCGCCCGCCGCACCGTCGACCCGCTCGCCGCCGAACTGCGCCAGCGCGCCCGGCACACCGACTCCCCTGTCCGGCCGAGCAGTTGGGGAGAAGGCCGATGACCGGCTTCGACGACTCCGCGCAGGCGATGTCCCTCGTGGTGTTCATCGCCGTCGCCACGATCGTGCTGCTGCTCTGCGTGCTGGCCGGTCCCGGCCGGGACAACCTGGAGGAGTTCTACACCGGGTACGGCAATCTCGCGCCGCTCCGCCACGGTCTTGCCATCGCCGGGGATTACCTCTCCGCCGCCACCGTCCTCAGCACCACCGGCATCATCGCGCTCACCGGGCACGACGGGCTGGTCCTGGTGCTGAGCACGGTCCTCTCGCTCGTGCTGCTGATGTTCCTGCTGGCCGAACCCCTGCGCAACGCGGGCCGGTTCACCCTGGGCGACGTACTCGCCCGCCGCTCCCCCGGCCGCGCCGTACGCATCACCGCCTGCACGGTCACACTCGTCGCCCTCGTACCGTTCATGGCGGTCCAACTGGCGGGCAGCGGCGACCTCCTGGCGTTCATCCTCGGGTTCGACAGCTCCGGGTTCCGCACCGGGGCGATCGCCGCCGTCGGCACCGTGATGATCAGCTACGCGGCGATCGGCGGGATGCGCTCCACCGCCCTGATCCAGATCATGAAGACCGTGACGCTCCTCGGGGCGGGGCTGCTCATCTCCGTACTGATCCTGGACCGCTTCCACTGGGACACCGGTGCCCTGCTCGCCGCCGCCCAGCGGCGCAGTGGGGCCGGGGACGCGTATCTGCGGGCGGGGCTCCAGTTCGGGGGCGACGACCTCGACATGATCAGCTCGGAGCTGACCGTGGTGCTCGGCGCAGCCTGCCTGCCGCACATCATCATGCGGATGGCGAGCGTCAACAGCGCGCGGGCGGTGCGCCGTTCGCTCTCCTGGGCGGTGTCGGCGGTGGTCCTCGTCTGCGTGTTCCTGACCGTGATCGGGTTCGGTGCCGCCGCACTCGTCGGCCACGGCGCGATCGCGGCGGGCGGCAACCAGGGCAGCAGCGCGATCCTCCAGGTGAGCAGCGTCGTCGCGGGCGGAGGCCGCACCGGGGCGCTGATCGCCACGACGATGACCACGGCGATCTTCCTGACCCTGCTCGCCTCGGTCGCCGGGATGACCCTGGCCTGCGCCAACTCCCTCGCCCACGACCTCTTCGCGCACGGTCTGCCCGGCAGGGACCGGCCGGCTCCCGCCCCGCGTACCGAGATCATGACCGCCCAGGGCGCGGCGATCGGCGTCGGCGTCCTCGCCACGGTGCTCGCGGTCGTCGCCCGCCACTGGAACGTGCAGGCGCTGGCGATCTTCTCGTTCTGCGTCGGTGCCTCGGCGCTGGCTCCGGCGCTCCTCTACAGCCTGTTCTGGCGGCGGTTCACCCGTACCGGGCTGCTCTGCACCCTGATCGTGGGCACCACCGGGGTGGTGGTCCTGATGTCCGGCACCAACCTGGTCTCCGGGACCCCGGGGGCGGTCTTCCCGGACGTGGACGCGAACTGGTTCCCGTACACGACGACCGGTCTGGTCTCCATCCCGATCGGCTTCCTCGCGGGCTGGCTGGGTACGGTCCTCGGCCGCCGTCCCGCAGCCGAGGAGCGCCGTCGCTACGAGCAGGTCGAGCCGTGGATCCTGGCCGGGGCGCCTCCGGCGACGCGGCGGTGAACCGCGCGCCGGGGGCTGCCGGGCCGGGGGCGGGGGGCGGGCCCGGAGCCGGGGGCGGGCGTCCGCGTCGGGGACGGGTTCGGCGTCAGCGTCGGGGTCGGGGTCGGGGACGGGGACGGGGACGGGTTCAGCGTCGGGGTCGGGGTCGGGGTCGGGGTCGGGGTCAGACGTTGTCGAAGTCGGGGAGGACGAGTGAGCCGTCCTCGGCGAGCGTGAACCCCGGGTTGTGCGCGACTTCCCAGGCGTGGCCCTCGGGGTCGGTGAAAACGCCCGCGTAGCCGCCGTAGAACGTCGTCGCGGCGGGGCGGGTGACGGTGGCACCGGCGCGCTCCGCCGTGGCCAGGAGCGCGTCGACCTCCTCGGGCGACCGGAGGTTCTGGGCGAGGGCGATCCCGCCGAAGCCGCCCGGACCACGGTCTTCGACGCCGCAGTCGGCCGCGAGCTTCGCACGGGACCACAGCACGACCGCGAGGCCGCCCGCCTGGTAGAAGACCGTGTCCTGGACCGTCTGTCCCTCCCAGCCCAGGGCCTCGTAGAAGGTCCGCGCACGCGCGAGATCGGTGACGCCCAAGGTGACGATACTGATGCGCTGTTCCATGGGCGTCACGCTATCGGAGCCCTGTCGTGGTCGGATCACTGTCAACTCGGCGCGTTGCCAGGCCTTTTCGTGGGGACGCCCACGGCCGCTCACGGCGTCCCGGGCAGCCGGACCGTGACGACGAGCCCGCCGGACGGGCGCGGGGCGAGACCGAGGGTCCCGTCGTGGGCGCGGACCACGCTCGCCACGAGGGCGAGCCCGAGGCCGACGCCCGCGTGTTCGTCGGTGCGTACGCGCTCCGTCCCGCGCCGGAAGGGTTCGGTGAGAGTCGGGACCAGCTCCGGGGGGAGCGGATCGCCCGTGTTCTCCACCCGCAGCACGCTCGTACCGTTCCGCGTCCCGGTGTGGACGGTGACGGTGCCGCCGGAGGGGAGGTTGTGGACGACGGCGTTCTGGACGAGGTTGGTCACCACCCGCAGCAGCAGCGTCGCGGAGCCGGAGACCTGGGCGGGCCTGCCGGTGGCGTCGAGCGTGATCCCGCGCTGTTCGGCGAGGGGGAGCAGTGTCTCGGCGGCCTCCTCGGCGAGGAGGGAGAGGTCGACGGACTCGCGGGCGAAGTCCTTGCGGTCGCCCCGGCTGAGCAGCAGGAGGGCCTCGGTGAGGTCGATGGCCCGGGTGTTGACGGTGTGGAGGCGCTCGACGAGTTCGCGCCGGTCCCCCATCGGGTCGGTGCGCGCGACGTCGAGCAGCGCCTTGGAGATGGCCAGCGGGGTACGCAGCTCGTGCGAGGCGTTCGCGGCGAACCGCTGCTCCTCGGCGACGTGGTTCTCCAGCCGTTCGAGCATGGTGTCGAAGGCTTCGGCGAGTTCGCGGAACTCGTCCTGCCTCCCCTCCATCGCGATCCGGTGGGAGAGCGACCCCCGCGCGGCGGTCCGGGCGGCTGCCGTGATCCGGGTGAGGGGTGCGAGCATCCGCCCGGCCAGGAACCATCCCCCTGCCAGGCCGAAGACGAGGAGGAGGGCGAGAGCCGAGGCGGCGGCGGGGACGAAGACGTGCAGGACGACCGAGCGGTTCGGGTTGATCCCGAGCAGGCCCCGGTCGTTGTCGGGGAGGTAGCGCAGCACGTACCCCCACACCACGGCCAGCAGGAGGGCACCCGCGAGGAGGATGAATCCGGCGTAGCTGAGGGTGAGTTTCAGCCGGGCGCTGAGCCCCTGCCGTCTACGCACGGGTCCCGCCGGAAGCGGGAGTGTCGGGGCCCGGGGCCTGTGCACGGGGCGCGATCCGGTAGCCGACGCCGGGCACGGTGGCGATGAGCCAGGGTTCGCCGAGACGCTTGCGCAGCGCGGACACGGTGATGCGGACGGCGTTGGTGAAGGGGTCGGCGTTCTCGTCCCAGGCCCGCCCCAGCAGCTCCTCGGCGCTGATGACACCACCCCCGGCGGCGACCAGGACTTCGAGCACGGCGAACTGCTTCCGGGTGAGGGCCACGTGGCGCCCGTCCCGGAAGACCTCCCGGCGGAAGGGGTCGAGCCGGAGTCCCGCGATCTCGCTGACCGGCGGCCGGGTGTACGCGCGACGCCGGTCGAGCGCCCGCAGCCGCAGGACCAGCTCCCGCAGCTCGAACGGTTTGGTGAGGTAGTCGTCGGCGCCGAGCCCGAACCCGGAGGCCTTGTCGTCGATCCGGTCCGCCGCGGTGAGCATGAGGATCGGCATGCCGCTGCCGGAGGCGACGATGCGCCGGGCGACCTCGTCGCCGGACGGGCCGGGGATGTCGCGGTCCAGGACGGCTAGGGCGTGTGTCGAAAGTGGCGCCGTTCGCCCGGAGGGCGGGTCCGGCGACGTCCGGTGCGTGCGATCGCAAGGCGGAGGGTCGCCCCGATACTGGATGTATCGGGGTGATCCCGACAACGCGGCGAGCGTGCGTGCCGGGCGCCGTCGGACAGGCGGGACTTTCGATACACGCCCTAGGTCGTAGGAGTTGACGCTCAGCAGTTCGAGGGCCGAGTCGCCGTCCCCGGCGATGTCGGCCGCGATCGCCTCCAGCCGGAGGCCGTCCCGGACGGCTTCGGCCAGGTAGGGCTCGTCCTCCACGATCAGCACACGCATGCCCCGAAGCCTACGAGCCGCCCCTCGGCGGACGTCGGCGGACGTCGGCGGACGTCGGCGGACGTCGGCGGCGCAGGTCGGACCGGAGTTACGGGGCCGGTCGGACCGGAGTTACGGGGCCGGTCGCAGAACTGCTGGTAGGACCGCTGCCGGGGCCGGTTGTCAGTGCCGTGTGGGAGGGTCGCTCGCGTGATCAGCATCGCCGTCCAACGGATGATCGGGGGCCCGGATGTCGGCCGAGGTTGAGTCCCCCGCGCCCGCCGGCGACGCCGCGCCCGCACGGGACGGCGATCAGCGTGCCCGGGAGGGCGAAGTTCCGCGCCTGCGGGACAGCGAGGAGGGCGCGCGGCACCGTCCGCCGCTCCCGCGCGCGTACCTGTGGTGGCTCGTCGGCATCCTGACCTCGCTCGTGGGCAACTCGGTCCTCTACTTCGCGCTCGGCTGGGCCGCCGGGGCGCACGGCGGCGGGGTCGCGGGCCTCGCCCTGAGCGCGATCACCCTTCCCCGTGTCCTGCTCCTCCTGGTCGGGGGCGCGGTGGGCGACCGGGTCAGCGCGCGCCGGGTGCTGATCACGGGCGACGCGGCCATGCTGGCCTTCACCCTCGTTCTGGCGGCCCTCGCCTTCCGTCTGGGTACTCCGCCGTGGCTGCTGGTGGCGACCGGCGTCGCGATCGGTGTCGTCGACGCCTTCTACCTGCCGGCCTCGGGGTCCATGCCGCGTCGGCTGGTGGACGAGGAGGAGCTGCCGAGGGCGTTGTCGCTGCGCCAGGTCGGCGGCCAGGTGGTCGCCATGGGCGGCGGGCCGCTGGGCGGCGCGCTCGTCGGGCTCGCCGGGCTCGCCGGTGCGGCTCTGGTCGACGCCGGTACGTTCGCCCTCACCCTGGTCGTCCTGCTGGCCGTCCGCCCGCGTCACCGGGGGCCGGCGCGCGCCCCGGGGCCCTCCGCCCACATCCTCAAGGAGGCCGTGGACGGTATACGGGTCGCCTTCGCCCATCCCGTGCTGCGCCCGGCTCTCTGCCTCACCGGGTTCGCGGCGGGGTTCCTGCTGCCCGTGCTGTCGCTGCTGCTGCCCCTGCTCGCGCGTGAGCGGGGGTGGGGCGCGTCGGGCGCGGGGCTGGTGATCGGTGCGCAGGGCGTGGGCATGGTGGTGATCACCCTGGCGGTGGTGAGACGCGGTCCGCTGGGACGGCCGGGTCTGGTGTCGGCGGGCGCGCTCGTGCTGGCCGGTGCGGGGGTGCTGGCGCTGGCCCTCGCGCCCGGCGCACCGGTGGCGGTGGTGGCCGGCCTGGTCATCGGGGCCGGTAACGGCCTGTTCTCCGCCCACATCGGGCCGCTGGTCCTGGCGTCGGCTCCGGAGAGCCATCTCTCCCGCGTGCAGGCGGTTCTCGTACTCGTACAGAGCCTGGCCCTGCTCCTCATGAACAACGTGTTCGGCACCGGGGTGGACCTCGCGGGTGCCGGGGCCGTACTGGTCACCGGTGCCGTCCTGCTGATCGGCGCGGGCCTCGCGGGCCTGGCCTCCGCGCCGCTCCGCAACGACCGCACGGGGCTGCCGGCCCGCTGAGTTCCTGCCCCGGTCAGGAGGTGCCGGTGCGTACGGTGCGACGGGCAGGACCGGTACGCCACCAGCGGCGCGACGCCAGCCCGGCGAGTACGGCTCCGACGGTGTTGACCAGTACGTCGTCCACGGAGGAGACCCGGTCCAGTCGCAGGACGTACTGCGCGGTCTCGACCAACACCGAGCAGCCCGCCCCGAGCGCCAGTACGCGCGGTACGGACGCCATCGCCGTGAACCGCACCGGGGCGAAGAACCCCAGCGACGCGAAGACCAGCAGGTTTCCGGTGATCCCGAGCACGCCCATGGTGGCGAGGTCCCGCAGCGGCACCAGGCTCATCCGGCCCGGGACCACTCCCGCCCCGGCGCCCGGCATCATCGTCAGCCACAGGAACGGCACCGTCCCGTGGACCATGCCCACCTCGGCCAGCGACCTCCGCCACGCCCCCGCGACCCCGGCGGCCTTCCGGCGCCACGCCAGGGCCCACGCCACCAGCACGGCGACCGGCAGCAGGACCGGCGTCATCAGCACCACACCGTTGAAGGTGTCGAAGCAGCCGTGCCACTTCCCGGCCACGCACCTCGACGCGGACATCAGCAGCATCCTCCGCAGCGCGAACGCGCCACCGGCCAGGATGACGGCCGCCCCGCAGAGGAGAACGATCCCGCCGGTACCGGGACGAGCGCGCCGGGGCGGGGCTGCGGGCGGTTCGGCGGGCGGGGCTGCGGGCAGTTCGGCGGGCGGCTCGGCGGGCGGCTCGGCGGGCGAGGCGGAAACGGATGCGGCGGACGCAGGGTGGGTCATGCTCCCAGGGAAGACGATCGTCCGTTGCCGGGGTGTATGCGGTTTTCGATACGCCCGCGATACACCGGGACGCCCCCTCCGGTCGGCCCCGCCCCTCCGGTCGGTGCCCCCTCCGGTCAGCGGCGTTCAGCCCCGCTCGGCTTCCACCGGGAGCCAGAGTTCGGCATCGGCCTCGGTATGGTCCGGCGACATCCGGGTGCGGAGAATCTCGGGGCCGGGGCGGCTGCGGTACGGGTTCGACGGGAACCACTCGGTGTACACGTCCCGCCAGAGCTCCTGGATGGCCTGCGGTGCCGGGCCGGAGGCGGTGAAGACCGCCCAGGTGCCGGGCGGGACGGCGAGGGCGCTCGCACCCTCGGGGGTGTCCGCGGAGGTGACCACGCCCTGGTAGTAGTCGAGTTCGGTTCCCTCGGCGCGGCTGGGGTCGAGGTCGTCGCAGACCGCGACGACGCCGTGCGGCTCCTGGTCCGAGAGCTTCGCCAGGTGCTCCAGTGCCTGCGGGTCGATCCCGCGCACGAAGTCGATGATCGCCTGGTTCGGTCCCAGGTGGACCAGGGGCACCCGGGCCTTGAACCCGACGACGGTGAAGGCCGGTTTGGCCACGACGCGGTAGCGCATGCTGCTGCTTCCTTCGACGGTGAGGCGGAAGGACATCCGGGACTGGGAGTCGAGCGCCGCGCCGGTACGCCGGGCCTCGCTCGGGCCGATGCCGTGCATGGCCCGGAATGCCCGCGCGAACGCCTCGCCCGAGCCGTAGCCGTACCGCACCGCGATCTCCAGCAGCGTCTCCCGCCCCGCGAGCACCTCCGCGCCCGCGAGGGTGAGCCGGCGGCGGCGGACGTACTCCGACAGCGGCATCCCCGCCAGGGCGGAGAACATCCGGCGCAGGTGGTACTCCGAGGTGGCCGCGGTACGGGCCAGCTCCGCCACGTCGATCGCCTGGTCGAGACGGAGCTCGATGTGCTCCATGGCCTGGTTCAGCCGCTCCAGCATGTCCGGTGCCCTTCCTCTTGACGCTCACGACGCTAGGCGGAGCCCCTCGCACCGGACCCGACATCCTGTGCCCGATCGAGTCGGGTCCGGGGAGCCGGCCGGGCGCCGGGGGTACGGCCGGACCGACGTCAGCGGACCCAGGGGCCGGGGAGGTCCTCCCGCAGCCCTTCGAGGTCGGCTGCCGTACGTCCACGCGCGTGGATCCAGGACTGGTCCCGCACCCCGTCCCTCCGTACGAGCCGACCGGGCGCGGCGTACCAGCGCACGGGCGAGTCGTCCTCGCAGGCCCACATCGGATGGTCGGGCAGGTCCACGCGGGCGTAGCGCTCGTGAAGGCACGGCAGCGATGCGTCCGGCAGCTCGCACGCGTCGTAGAGACGGAGGTCGTCCGCCCCGAACAGCGACTCGCTCAGGACGAGTTCGACCCACGCGAGGGACATGCGGTCGAGGAACGGGATCCAGCCGTCGCTCGACTCCACGACGACCGGCGGGTCGTCCTGGTCGATCTCGGCCAGGGGAATGGCCCAGAGGGCGCAGCCCTGGTTCTCCTCGCGGAAGACCAGGACTCCGCCCATGGCATCGTCCACGTGGAGCCCTGGTGCCGGAAGCAGGGGATCCTGCTGCCGGGTCAGGTCGGAGCGGCGCCCGAACAGCGCGTACCCCTCACGCAGGGCGGCCGGGAGATCGAAGCCCAACTCGGCATCGACGGAGGCCAACTCGCCCTGGCTGACTCCGTCCACCGACTCCAGAGGGCGCCCCATCCACGAATCGGCGAACCAGCGCGCGAAGTCCCAGGCGTCCGCGCGCGTACGTACCCCGCCGCGCAGCGCCACCGAGACATCAGGGCCGTCCACCATCCGGGGGATGCTACCGCCCGGGTCCAGTGTCGGGGCGCCCGTCCTTGGTCGTGCGGCGTCCCGCTTCCGTGCGGTCGGATCAGCGGCACCAGCCGGACCGGTGGCGCAGGTGGGACCGGGCGGGGCTCGGAGCGCCGGGCGGGCCCCGCCGACCCGAACTACGAGGCCGGCAGGGCCCGCCCCGTCGCTGCGGGACGGCGCATCACGCGCGCCAGGCGGCCGGCAGCCCATTCAGCAACGGAGGATGCTGCCCATGCTCGGACGCGGCCACAGCCTGATGGATACGCCGCGTCAGAAGACCGGCCGCGACAAGTTCCACCTGGTCCAGCGGCACCCAACGCACGTCGGCGACCAGATCGGCCACCCAGGACAGCCGGGCGCGGGAGGGGGTGCTGGAGCGCCGGGGCGGTGCCGCCCGTGGTGTCGGGGGGTGGGCCGGGGAGTGGCGCGCCGGGGAGCGGTGCGCCGGGGGTGTCGGGCAGCGTCGGGTCGGGGGCTCGGCGCTGTCCGGCGCGTGGGCGTTCCTGCCGAGGTGGGCTGACGCGGTGGGGCGGGACATGATGAACTGGGGTTCCGGTAACGGGGCGCGGGCTCGGATGGCGGCAATGTCCGTAAGGTCCGAGTCGGTGAAGTTGGCCCAGGACCGCACTTCTCTCGGGTAAAGCCGCAGGTCAGGAAGAGTGCTCCCCGCGCGTGCGGGGATGGTCCCGCGAGTGCCTCGATCAGGTCCAACGCCTCCTTGTGCTCCCCGCGCGTGCGGGGATGGTCCCTCCTGCTGTGCCCGTCCTTGCTCTTGGAGTGAGTGCTCCCCGCGCGTGCGGGGATGGTCCCGCCGGCGGGTGGGCGGTCGTCATGGAGCGCGCGTGCTCCCCGCGCGTGCGGGGATGGTCCCGGTTCGAGTGGATACCCGAAAATGCTCGGCTAGTGCTCCCCGCGCGTGCGGGGATGGTCCCCAGGCCGGGGTGGAGCAGAAGTACCAGCGGGAGTGCTCCCCGCGCGTGCGGGGATGGTCCCGTGGTCCGGAACGCGATCAAGCGGCTGTCCGCGTGCTCCCCGCGCGTGCGGGGATGGTCCCCACCACAGCGCAGGGGCGCTCCGCATCCCGTCGTGCTCCCCGCGCGTGCGGGGATGGTCCCTCGTGGGACCTGTCGGTGTTCCAGTACGCCGGGTGCTCCCCGCGCGTGCGGGGATGGTCCCGCGGCCTCGAGCAGGGCGGCGGGGGTGTCGGCGTGCTCCCCGCGCGTGCGGGGATGGTCCCCCCGCACTGCTCGACAGCGGCCGTGAGCCCTGGTGCTCCCCGCGCGTGCGGGGATGGTCCCTGGATCACCGAGACCGGCACGGGCCATCTGCCGTGCTCCCCACACGCACGGGGAACACCGGCTCACGCATGCTCGGCCTTCTGATGCCGTCTGCGCAGAACCCGCCAGTCGGTCGCGGTGGACAGATCGCCCATCCGCTCGGCGTCCTCCTCGGCCCAGTCGAAGTCACGGCAAACGGAGCATGCGTCTGAGCGGGAAAGTCCCTGTACCCCGGCGCGGGTCTCGCCGGTCTCCTCGTCGGGCCTCTCGCTCATAGCGCCTTCGCCCCGCCCCTGGGCGCGCGGGCTCGTCATCGCCGGTTCCTTGACCAGAAGTTGCGGACAGCGACGCGGGCACTCATCGCTTCCGCAGAAGTCACGGATCTCAGATGAAGGGGATCAACTTCCCAATGACTGTCGCCGTTCAGCGCGCGCAGGCGCAACAGACCCTCCGGGGAGCGGGCAATGATGCCGACCCGCCCTGTCCGCGTGTCCCTCATGACCGAGCCGATCTCGATACGCGACTCAGCTTGCCGGTTACTCACCATGAACGCGACGCTACGATCTGCAACTGGGCTCAGCCAGTAGCGCAGCGATGCACTTGGCTCGACATGTCGTCAGAAGTGCATCAACACGGTGCAGTCAGGCGAATACGCCCAGATGGGAGCCGACCTCACGCATCTCCGTGGTGAGGGTGCGGCGCTTTTTGGTGATCTCCTCGAAGGTGATCGAGGCGGACGACTGGTGACGGAACCACTCGGGCGCGATGTCGTCCAAGTGGATCAGCTCCTCCATCGCGGCGGTGGGGTCGCCCGTCCGGACATGAGCGCGCGCCAGGTCCAACCGGTAGCGGTTGCCGTCATTGGTACTGGGCCGCCCGAGCTGGTTCCACTGCTCCTCTTGGAGGTTCGCCTCTTCGCGGGCGCGACGGATCACGGAGCGCGCGTCGCCCGCGATCATGTAGTCCTCAAGCTCCTTCATCGTGGCCGTGACCGGCCCGAACATCGACCAGTGCCGCAACAAGTTGCGATGGGTCTTCCCCACCGCCTTTGCGGCGGTGCCGGCGGCCCGGCGAAGCGCCCGAGCCTCTTTGGGGCGGTTGTTGCGCGCCGCCGCGGCGGCAGCCTCCATCGCCAGGCCACCCCACGTCGCGTACTCGTCGGGAGTCGCCCCCATGATCTTCGGCTCGACGATGTCCATCGTGGCCACGGCGATGTCCTCGGCCTCATCGAACCGCTCGGTCCGCATGAGCAGCCAGCACATCGCGCCGACCCCGGAAGCTGCCACCAGGTCGTCCCCCGCCGCCTTCGCGTCCTCGATGGCACCCCGCGCAGCCACGTGGGCGAGATCGAATTGGCGGATCTGGGTGAGGTACCGCGCGACCAGGCTCAGCGCCTGCGAGCGCGACACCAGCGCTTTCGCGCGCTCCTCGCCGGAGTCGTAGTAGGACACCGCGTCGTTCGCCGCCCTGATGAGCGTGGGCAGATCGGCGGCGATGCTCTGGTAGGTGTCCCCGTAGTAGAGAACGGAGTTGTCGTACGTCATGCGGGTCAGGCGCCGCAGGTCCGGCTCATCGCCGACGGGCGCGCCAGAGGGTGCGAGGCTGAGCGCGGGTGTCAGCGCGATGCGTAGCTCACGCAGGTTCTGGTTGTTCGGATCATCGTGCGGGACCGGACGCGGGGGGCCCGCGGCCATGAGGTCGGAGGTCTTCACCTTGAGGGTTCGAGCGAGGGCGTGAAGCGTCTCCATCCGGACGCCGTCACCGCCCTGCTCGATCCTGCGGACCGGCCCGACCGAGATCCCCGACCTGTGTGCGAGCTGCTCCTGGCTGAGCCCTGCAGCGCGGCGGTATTTCCGCAGGTTGTCTGCGAGTTCATCGGACATGCGACACCACCTCTCTCCGTCAGAGTAAGCCCCGGGGGTAAAGCGCAAGCTCTCTTCCGGACCGATCTGCGGAGTCCCAGTTTCCGTACCCGCTGTTAGCCTGCCGCCCATGATCAAGGGTCATTCGGCAGGAGGCATGGGCCGCATACGCCGCATGGCGGGGGCCAGCAGGCCCGAGCGCGTGCTGATCGCCGCCAGCTTCACCAACCGGGTCGGCAACGGCCTGTTCAACGCGGCGTCGGCGCTCTACTTCACCCGGGTCGTGGGGCTGCCGGCAGCGCAGGTGGGCGCCGCGCTCACCATCGCCGGAGTGGTCGGCCTGTGCGCGGGGATACCCGGCGGGCATCTCGCCGACCGGCGCGGGGCGCGCACGATCATGATGCTGGCCCTCGCGGCCCAGGCGGTGTCGATGGCGGCGCTCGTCCTCGTCGAGAGCTGGGCCGCGCTCACGGTCATCGCGACGGTCGACCAGATCGCCGCAGCGGTGGGCGGGGCGGCCTGGGGCGCACTCGTGGCCCGGGTCGGGGGTGAGCGCCCGGCCCTGTTCCGGGCGAAACTGCGCACCTTCGTCAACCTGGGCGTCATTCTCGGAACGGTCGGCGCGGGCCTCGCGTTGGCCGCCGACACCCGTGGCGGCTACGTCACGCTGATCCTCGGCAACGCGGCGAGCTTCGCCCTGTGCGCGGTGCTGCTGCTCCTCCTGCCTCACTATCCGGTGCTGGCGGCACCGCCCCTGCAGCGTCGCCGGCTCGCTTTCGCGGACCGCCCGTTCCTGACGTTCACCGTCCTCTACGGCGCCATGGGGCTGCAGTATCCGGTGGTCTCGCTGCTCCTGCCGATCTGGATCTCCGGACACACCGAGGCGCCGAGTTGGACGGTGGCGGCGCTCTTCGCCGTCAACGCCGCCTTCTGCGTGCTGATGCAGACCCGCATCGGCTCGCGTATCGAAACCCCGTACGACGGTGGCAGGGCGTTCCGCACGGCGGGGCTTCTCTTCCTCGTCAGCTGCCCGATGATGGCGCTGGCCGCGTTCACTCCGGTCTGGGCGGCGGCGGGGCTGGTGCTGGCCGCGATCTTCGTCCACAGCCTGGGGGAGGTCTGGGAGTCCTCGGCCGCCTTCGCCCTGGGCTTCGGTCTCGCTCCCGACCACGCCCAGGGCCAGTACCAGGGTCTCCTCGGCCTCGGCTTCAGCGCCGGTCAGGCGCTCGCCCCCGCGATCCTCACCACGGTGGTGCTCGGCCTCGGCACGACGGGGTGGCTGCTGCTGGCGTTGTTCTTCGCGGCGGTGGGCGCTGCCGGGCCCCCGCTCGCCCGCCGGGGCGTCCGGACCCGGCCGCAGCAGGGTGTTGCCACCGAGGTGGCGGGATGACCGAACCGTAGGCGGCCAGGCCTTCACGCGCATACGTGTCGGCATGCTCAGGCCGACCGCCGGGGGCGGGTCGTGGGCTGCCCGGATGGCGGAAGGCGAGCAATTCGCGGTCCTGTTGGACCGGTTGATGGAACGCAGGCGGATGGATGCCGCCGCGTTGAGCCGGTCG
This sequence comes from Streptomyces sp. NPDC008125, assembly GCF_042957125.1. Classification (NCBI taxonomy): domain Bacteria; kingdom Bacillati; phylum Actinomycetota; class Actinomycetes; order Kitasatosporales; family Streptomycetaceae; genus Streptomyces; species Streptomyces sp. NPDC008125. Next base: position 171,359 of record NZ_JBIBHR010000004.1, on the reverse strand, counting down.
GCGGGACTTGACGGCGAAGGTGAGGGCGGGGGACCCGAGGTTGCGGTTCCTCAGCAGCCGCATGAGCAGCGCCCCGGGTCCGGTCGGGTGGACCGCTGCCGCCAGGACGTTCCTCGTGGCGACGGGACGCTACTGGTCGCCCGCCACCTATGGAGGGATCGGGCGCGGGACCGTCCCTCTGACGGGTGAACTCCTCGCGGATTTCTGTACCGTTCTCGATGTTCCCGCCGCCGACCTGGCAGCGCTGACCGGCCTCATGCCCGCCGAGCCCCCATCCCCCTGTCCCACGCCTTACGGAGTGAGCGGCATGGTCTGGGACGTACGGCGGCTGACCGCACACCAGTTGGAGCGGGCCACCGGGTTCGCGGAAAGCCTGGGGCGCTGAGCCCACCGCGCACCGCCGCCCGTACCGACGCCGTACGTCGCCGGTACCGACGCCGCCCGTACCGACGCCGTACGTCACCCGTACCGACGCCGCGCCCGGCACCAGTGCGCCCAACTCGCCCAGCTTCACCGGCCATCGGCCTGCCGTCGGTCGCTCCACCGGACGCCGGTACGCCGTACCCCGGTGGGGCGGCGGACTCCTGAAAGAACTGGGTGAAAGAACTGACCCCCCTCCCTCCCCTCCCTGTCATCACCCGTGCGAGTGACTTGGTTGCTCGGAGGCAGTTCGGGCGGTTACGTTCAGCGCATCGACTTCACACACAGAGCGACCCCCGTCCGGGACTGCAATCCCGACCGGGGGTCTGACCACTCAGGAAGGCAACACTTCCCCATGGCTGTAGCCGACTTTATCGCGCCCCCGCGCGCCCACTCCGGGCCCGCACACCCGACATCCGGGGTCACCCATGTCCGCACCCGGCTGACCTCCGACTTCACGATCCTGCACAACTCGCTGGCCCAACGCCGGGGCAGCGCCGCCGCAGTAGGCGTCGGCGCCTACATCCTCTCGCTGCCGGACGGTGCCCCCGTGACCGTCGACGCCCTCTGCGCCCACTTCGACGAGGGCCGGATCACCCTCTCCCGGGCCCTGCGGGAGCTGGAGCACGCGGGTTACCTGGTGCGCCGCAAGGAGCGTTGGGCCGGGGGCGTCATCCGGACCCGCACCTACTTCCGTACGGTCCCGGGCCTGCACCTTCCGGAGCGGGAGGCGCCAAACCGTACGGGCTCGGAGCTGCCGGAGCTGGACCAGCCGCGCTCGGACGGGACGGGGCCGGACGCGACGGGCCGGCAGGGATCCGCCATCCCTGCCCCGGTACTGCCCGCCCCGGTACTGCCCGCTCCGGCACTGTCCGCTCCGGCACTGCCCGCCCCCGTACTGCCCGCCCCGCGTCCGCCCGCCGACATGCCGACCGCACCGGCCCCGGACGCACCTCCCAACGCGGCGGACGAACGGCAGGCCGACACCGACAGCAACGCCGATGCCGACGCCCATGCCCATGCCCATGCCGACGCCAAGGCCGACGCCAAGGCCGATGCCGTTCCGCCCCAGTCGGACGAGACGGACACCGGCGTGAAGGAGCCCGCACCACTCGGCATCGCCGATGTCGACCCGATGGCCGTCGTGATCCTCGCCTCGCTGCGCATCGTCGACCCCAGGCTGGTCTTCACCCGCCGCGAAGTCGAGGAGATGGCACCCGGCGTGGCCGCCTGGCTGGCCCATGGGATCGACGCCGAGACGATCACCCAGACCCTCACGATCGGGCTCCCGGCAGTCTTCCTCACACGTCCGGCCCGCGTCGTCGGCTACCGGCTCCGCGACGAGCCCATGCCCCTCCCCGGGTCGTCACGCCCCGCCCCAACCGTCGCAACGGGACTACCCGGTACGTCGATCGGGGCGCCACTACCGCGTGCGGCGCCGCAACTTCAGCCCTGGCAGACCTGCGACGGCGGATGCGAGCGCGCATTCCGGGCGCCCGAGCCGGGCTCCTGCCGGGAGTGTGCCGAAGGCGACGTCGCCGCACCGGACCACACCGCCGACGCCGCCACCGGTTCGATCGCGTCCATGCGCGACGCTCTCCGCGAGAGCAAAGAAGCGAGGGCCGCCGCGCCCACCAAGCGCCGCAGGATCCCGGTCCGCAAGCAACCATGGGCGGGAGCCCCCGCACTCGCCTGAACGGCCCGGTGCGGAACCGCTGCCCGTCGCCCCGGCGGGCGTCCGGGGGCACGGCTGCGCGAGGAGCGGCCACGCCGCGCGCTGCGCCCCTCCCACTTCTTCACCGCCTCGTTCCAGAAGTACGCGCCGCTCGGCCGCTATCGGGGATCGGCGATGCTGGAGCTGACGACCAGCAACCGTGTGACGCCGTGGTGGGCCATGGCACCGGCGATGTGTCGCGGTGACGGCTCCGGCTACCGCACCGGCGGCAGGCCGCTGATCTGGTTCTTCAACCGGACGATGTCGTCCTCGGCCTTCGCCAGGCGCGCACGGATCTTCTCGACCACGTTGTCGGGGGCCTTCGCGAGGAACGCCTCGTTGCCGAGCTTGCCCTCCGCCTGGGCCTTCTCCTTCTCGGCCGCGCCGAGGTCCTTGGTCAACCGCTTGTGCTCGGCCGCGACGTCGATCGTGCCGGACAGGTCGAGCGTGACCGTGGCACCGGCGACCGGGAGCGTCGCGGTGGCGCTGAAGCCGTCGCCCTCCGGCTGGAGGCGCAGGAGCTGGCGGATGGCGGCCTCGTGGGCGGCGAGCCGCGTACCCGACAGGTCCAGGCGGGCCGGGACCTTCTGGCCGGGCTGGAGGCCCTGGTCGGAGCGGAAGCGGCGGACCTCGGTGATGACCCGCTGCAGGCTCTCGATCTCCGCCTCGGCTCCGGCGTCGCGGAATCCGCTGTCCACCGGCCAGTCGGCGATCACGACGGACTCGCGGCCGGTCAGCGTCGTCCACAGGGTGTCCGTCACGAACGGGACGACGGGGTGCAGCAGTCGGAGCGTCACGTCGAGGACCTCGCCCAGGACGCGTGCCGAGACCTTGGCCGCGTCGCCGCCCGCGAAGAACGTCGTCTTGGAGAGCTCGACGTACCAGTCGAAGACCTCGTCCCACGCGAAGTGGTAGAGGGAGTCGGCGAGTTTCGCGAACTGGTAGTCCTCGTAGTACGCGTCCACCTCGGCCACGACCGTGTTCAGGCGGGACAGGATCCAGCGGTCGGTGGCCGACAGCTGCTCCGCCGGGGGGAGTTCGCCCTCGACCGTCGCGCCGTTCATCAACGCGAAGCGGGTCGCGTTCCAGATCTTGTTGGCGAAGTTGCGGGAAGCCTGGACCCAGTCCTCGCCGATCGGCACGTCCGTACCGGGGTTGGCGCCCCGTGCCAGCGTGAAGCGCAGCGCGTCGGAGCCGTACTTGTCCATCCAGTCCAGCGGATCGACCGTGTTCCCGAAGGACTTCGACATCTTCTTGCCGAACTCGTCACGGACCATGCCGTGGAACGCGATGGTACGGAAGGGAACCTCGCCGTCCATCGCGTACAGGCCGAACATCATCATCCGGGCGACCCAGAAGAACATCAGGTCGTAGCCGGTGACCAGAACGGAGTTCGGGTAGAACCTCTCAAGGTCGGGCGTCCGCTCCGGCCAGCCCATCGTCGAGAACGGCCACAGGCCGGACGAGAACCACGTGTCGAGGACGTCGGTGTCCTGCGTCCAGCCCTCACCCGTCGGCGGCTGCTCGTCGGGGCCGACGCAGACGGTCTCGCCGTTCGGGCCGTGCCAGACGGGAATCCGGTGACCCCACCACAACTGCCGTGAGATGCACCAGTCGTTGAGGTTGTCGACCCAGTCGAAGTACCGCTGCGAGAGTTCGGCGGGGTGGATGTCCACCCGGCCGTCGCGGACCGCGTCACCGGCGGCCAGGGCGAGCGTCTCGACCTTCACCCACCACTGCAGGGACAGCCGGGGCTCCAGCGTCGTCCTGCAGCGCGAGCAGTGGCCGACCGAGTGGACGTACGGGCGCTTCTCCGCGACGATCCGGCCCTCGGCCCGCAGCGCGGCGACGATGGCCGAGCGGGCCTCGAAGCGGTCGAGCCCCTCGAACGGACCGTGGACCGTGATGACGCCGCGCTCGTCCAGGACCTCGATCGACTCCAGGTCGTGGCGCTGGCCGATGGCGAAGTCGTTCGGGTCGTGGGCGGGCGTGACCTTGACGGCTCCGGTGCCGAACTCCGGGTCGACGTGGGTGTCGGCGACCACCGGGATCGTGCGGTCGGTCAGCGGCAGCCCGATCCGCTTGCCGATCAGGTGGGTGTAGCGCTCGTCGTCGGGGTGGACGGCGACGGCGGTGTCGCCGAGCATCGTCTCGGCACGGGTCGTGGCGACGACGACGGTGTCGTCGCCCTCGCCGTACTTCATGGAGACGAGCTCACCGTCATCGTCCTGGTAGTCGACCTCGATGTCGGAGATGGCCGTCAGACAGCGCGGGCACCAGTTGATGATGCGCTCGGCGCGGTAGATCAGGCCGTCGTCGAACATCCTCTTGAAGACGGTCTGGACGGCCCGGGACAGGCCCTCGTCCATGGTGAAGCGGTCCCGGCTCCACGCCACGCCCGCACCGAGGCGCCGCATCTGTCCGGCGATCCGGCCTCCGGACTCGGCCTTCCACTCCCAGACACGCTCGACGAAGGCTTCCCGCCCCAGGTCGTGGCGGGACTTGCCCTCCTTGGCGAGCTCCCGCTCGACGACGTTCTGGGTGGCGATGCCGGCGTGGTCCATGCCGGGCTGCCACAGCGACTCGTACCCCTGCATCCGCTTGCGGCGGGTGAGGGCGTCGATCAGCGTGTGCTCGAAGGCGTGGCCGAGGTGGAGGACTCCGGTGACGTTCGGCGGCGGGATGACGATCGTGTACGGCGGCTTCTCGCTCTTCGCGTCCGCCTCGAAGTACCCGCGTTCCACCCAGCGCTCGTACAGCGGCCCCTCCACCTCGGCCGGCGCGTACTGGGTCGGCAGGTCAGGGGTGCTGTTCGGCCCGGTGGGGCGCTGAGTCTCGTCGGTCACGACGACCATCCTATGACCCGGCCCTCCGGGCGCCCTGCCCACCGAGGCCGCCCGCCGGACCCGCCCTCCGCTCACCTCTCCGGCGGCGGACCCGCCCTCCGCTCACCTCTCCGGCGGCGGACCGCCTTCGCTCACCTCTCCGGCGGCGGAGCCGTCACCCGTCCGGTGAGCGCCGCGAGCGAATTGCGTACGTGCGTCATGTGGGCCTGCAACTCCTCGCGGCCCACCTCGTGTTCGCGGATGACGCGTTCGGTCTCGCGGACCACCCGCTCCTCGCGCACCCGGGCCTCGGCGAGGAGTTCGGCGGCGCGGGCCTCCGCGTCCTCCTGGCCGTGCCGCGCGGCCTCCTCCGCCTCCGTGAGCCCGCGCCTCGCCGCCGCGAGGACGGCGTCCGCGCGCCCCATCAGCTCGTCGTGACGCTCCGTCAGCCGCGTCTCGTGCGCGAGGAGTTCGGCCTCCGAAACCTTGTGGCGTTCGGCGTGCTCCTGCTCCTGGTGGGTGAGGACGCTGGTCGTACGGGCACGGGTCTGGGCCATCAGCTCCTCGCCCTCCGCCCGGATCCGCGCCGCGTCCTCGCCGGCCTGCGCGAGGAGGTCGGCCGCCGTCCGGCGGGCCTCGGCGAGGACGTGTTCGGCGTCCTCGCCGGCCTGGGTCCGGACCTTCTCGGCGTACGCGCGGGCGGCGTCCCGCGCCTCGCGCCCGGCGGCCTCGGCCGCGTCCCGTACCGCCTGCGCGGCCTCCTGCGCGGCGGCGCCCGACTCGGCCGCCTCCTCCTCGGCGAGGGCGAGGATGGACCGGGCGCGCTCGCTCAGCTCCTGGTACGTCTGCGGGGCGAGGCCCGCGACCTGTTCGCCGAGCCGGGCCGACTCGGCCGCCAGCTCCTCCGCGAGGGCGGTCAGCCGGGAGAGCTCGTCCAGGGCCGCGTCCCGCTCCGCCGTGCGCGCGGCGAGGAAACGATCCACCTGCTCCGGGCGGTAGCCACGTCCTCGTCCCCCCACGAAGCCATGTCCGGACACCGGTGCAGCACTCATCCCTGAAGCCCTCTCTTCCGCACGCCGCCATCGATCCTGAGGTCAAGGATGCGGCAATTGGGCCGGAAGTCGGAATCGATCACCCTCTTTCCGGACGGAAGCGACCGGCGTCACAGCCCGGCGGCGTCCGCGAGCGCCCACCGCAAACACCCCAAGGGATACCCGGCCGAACCGGGCCGGACACGCGTAAACGCCCGCCCCTTCGAACGGAGAGGTCTTCCGTTCGAAGGGGCGGGCGCCCCGGGCCCGCAAGGCACCGGATCGGGCCACGACCGGATCGGGCCACGACCGGATCGAGTGATCAGATCAGGCCGTCCCACATCTGTTCCAGCAGCACCGACCACCAGCTCTCCGGCGACGCGAGCGCCGCCGGGTCGAGAGCCGCCAGGGCCGCCTGGAAGTCGACGGTCCAGCGGCCGGCCTGCTCCGGGTTCAGCCCGTACCGCAGCCGCCACATCCGCCCGAGCAGGGCCATGCACCGCACGAACTCCGGCAGCCCCGTGTTCACGAACTGCGGCAGCACCGCCTGCCCGCCCGGACCGGCCTCCACGGGCACGGCGACGATGTTCGCCGTGCCGTACTGGACGCAGATCGCCCGGCCGAAGTCCGTACCCATCACGAGGTACGCCCCCGCGTCCGGCGCGGGCCGCACCTGGCGCTGCGCGGCCAGCTCAGCGAGGGTCGGCACGACCGGCTGGCCGGGCTGGGCCCAGAAGAACGGCCCGAAATCGGCGGGCAGCCCCGCCCAGACCAGCGTCCGGCCCACCGTCTCGGGTACACCCTGCCGGGACACGGCCCGCTCGTCGAAGCGGAGCACGCCCTGCGGACCGAACGCCTGCAGCAGCTCCTCCGCCACCCCTTCCGGCCCGACCGGAGGCGCGGCCTGCACCGGCGGCAGCGGCGCCCGCACCGGGGCGGGCCGCGCCGGGCCGTCCGCCACCTGGTGCAGCTCGCCCTGGTGGGTGAGGAGGTGCCGCATGCCCTGCTGACGGCTCGCGTGGTCGGTGCCGTACGGGGCGACGCTGGTGATCCGTACCTGCGGCCACATCTCGCGGATCATCCGCGCGCAGTAGCCGCCGGGCAGCTCGCAGGACTCCAGCTCGGTGTGGAGCTCGATGACCTGCTGCGGCGGCACGTTCATGCCCCGCAGCTCGTAGAGCATCTGCCACTCCGGGTGCGGAGTGCCCGGCGCCGACCGCCGGATGAGCTGCTGCTCACTGCCGTCGGGCGCGCGGTACCGCAGCACCGCCTGGTAGCCGGGACCCACGGTCGGCGGCTGGGCGGGCTGCTGCGGATAGCCGTACGCGGGGGGCGGCGGGGGCACCGCGGAGGGCCCCGGCACACCGGCCACGGGCGGCGGCGGGCCGGGAGGCCCCACCGGGACGCCGACCGGCGGACCGACCGGCGGCGCGGCGAACACCGTCTCGGCATGGTGCACGTCACCGCGCGGACCCGGCGCGGGCGGAGCGGGCGGGCCGGGAGGGCCGGGCGTCACGGATGGGCCGGGAGGCGCGGGCGGACCAGGAGGCGCGGGCGGACCGGGCGGTGCCGGCGGCTGCGGCATGCCCGGACCGCCGACCGCGGGAGCCAGCTGCGTCGGTACGTAACCGGCGGCGGGCACCCCGGGCGCACCCGGGCCCGAGACCGGCGGCGGCGCCACGGGACGTACGCCCGGGATGCCCGGGGCGCTCGGCGGTGGGGGCACCGTACTGGGGCGCGGGGCGCGCGGCGGGACCACGGCCTTGCTGGTCGCCGCGCCCGCGATGTCCTCGGCGTCGGGCGGGACGCCCGGCCCCCGCTTGAGCGGCGGCTTCCCGCCCGACATCAGCGTGGTCGGCGCGTCGGCCGGAACGCTCGGCGCGGGCACGCCCTCGTCGTCGGTGCCCGAGAGCGGCGGGGCGAACACGGTGGCGGGCAGCGGGACAGCCGCGTCGTCCGAATTGCGGTTGGTGTCCGTACCGGCCCACGGCGTGGCACCGTCCGGCACGGGCGCGGCAGCCGGGGAACCCGTCGCGGGCACCCCGTCCGACGCGGTCGGCTCGTGGTCCTCGGGCTCCTGCGGCGCGGGCCGGGCGGAGGGCGCGGACGGCGCGGCGTCGCTCACGGCGGCAGCCCCGGCGGACCCGCCCATCCCACCGGCAGCCCCGGCGGACCCAATCGCCCCACCGACAGTCGCGTCGGGCCCGCCCGCCCCACCGGCAGTCGCGTCGGACCGCTGCTCGCGCCTACTGTCCGGAATGCCCAGCTTGTCGGCCGCTTCCTGGAGCCACTCCGGCGGCGTCAGCAGGAAGGACGTCTGGTTCAGGTCGATGCGCGCGGGCGGCTGGGGGGCGGGCGCCGCGTCCTGCGTGGAGCCGTACTCCTCCTCGTAACGCCGTACCACCTCGCCCACCGGCAGTCCCGGCCACAGAGTGGCCTCGCCGCTGTCGCGGGCGATGACCAGCCGCTGCCGGCCGCCGTCCGAGACGGGGCCCTCCGGGCGGTCCTCCGCCCACACCACGAAGCCCAGGTCGAACTCGCGGACCCGTACCTCCCGGTGCTGGTAGGCGGGCACGTCACCGTTGACCCACTCGTCGGCCCGCTCCTGCGCCTGTGCGAACGTCACCATCGCGCTCAGCCCTCCACCGGGACGGCCCGCGCGAAGCCGCCGTCCACCATCAGGTTCGCCACCGTCTCCAGCTCCTGCGGGCTGCCCGCCAGGCGCTGGAGGAACGCGTCGAAGTCCGCACCGCACGGCAGCAGCAGCCGCTCGGAACGCTCCTGCACCGACAGGTCGTTCCGGTCGCGCGCGTCGTCGTACGCGCAGAACCAGACCGAACCGATGCCGCTCCCCCTCACCTTCACCGCCAGCAGACCGCCCTGGACGAACGCGACCCCCAGGAAGTCCTTGGTGAAGTGGTCCCGCAGGCACTTGTTGACGTAGACGAGGTCGTTGACCGCCGCCTCCTCGCGCACCGTGAAGAACGGCTGGTCCACCAGGAGCCCCAGTTCGGGGTCGAGCGCGGTGCCGACCGGGGCCGAGCCGCCCGCCGCCTTCAGGAACGAGCGGTACGCGCCCGGCAGCCGGTACCCCAAGTCCTCCTCGACGCCCTGGATCTGCTGCTCGGACACCGCGACGGCGCCCTTCGGCAGCCGGAAGTGCGCGGGCCGGGTGCCCTGCAACGGCCGCGTGCCGCGCCGCTCGTGGTCCACCGGGGTCGTCGACAGACCGGCGTGGTGGCGCAGCAGCGGCTTCACGTCGACCGGTACGAGCTCCATCCGGCGGCTGCCCGACACGTGGTGCCAGGTCCAGCCGTGCGGCGTCGCGACGGACGGGATCGTGTCCCACAGCTCGTGACCGGCCGCCGCCAGCGCCGCGTTCGCCGACACGTAGTCCGTGAGCCGGAGTTCGTCGATGCCGAAACCCTCCGGCGGGTCGGCGATCTCCGCCGCCGCGCGCGCGTACGGGGAGAAGTCCGGATGACCGTTCGCGTCGATCCGCACCCCCCTCGGGTGGCGCGACGCCCGGACCGGGTCCGGGAAGTGCACGACCTGCCCGGCGTAGGCCGCGTTCGGTGGCGCGGCTTGCTGCCCGAGCCGACCTGTCGTCATGGCGGTTGCCCCCTGCTGCGTCCGGTGTTCCGCACAGCCTATGCGGTGGCGCAACAGGCCGGACCGCCCCTTTCCCGGCCGTCACCGACCGTCACGCGGAGGTGACGGAAGAGCGACGGTTGGGCGGCTTTGGGCGACACGCTGTTCCCAATACCGCCCCAGCTTCCCCACCGTCCGACACATTTGGCAGGCTGTCCCCCGCAACTCGGGGGATTGCACGGGAGGAATTCGACGCCATGCACGATGTACATACAGTCATTTCCGGGGACCCGCGCCTCAGCTGGAGCACCACCGACTCCAACCGCACCCCCCGGCTGCTCCACCGCCGCGACGGCATCCTGCCGGCCGTGGCCGCCGCGCTGTCCGTACGCGGGGAGACGCTCACCTGCACCGCGGGCAAGGGGGACCAGCCACCTGTCCTGCACCACCTCGTCCAGGACTTCCTGGACACCCTCCCCACCAGCCAGCGCGAACGTTTCACCGGCCGCTGCCCCGAGGCGATACTTCTCTCCCGGCAGCTCGCCGCAGCCGAGGTGACCCGCTCCAAGCGCGCCCAGCGCAAACCCCTCACCAGCGGCGAAGCCCGGCGCGTACTCAAGCACGGCCGCCTCACCGCCCGCCACATCCGCGAGGACGGCGACCCCAGGCACGGAAGCTACGCGGCGCCCTGCCGCTCCTGCTCGGTGATGCTCGCCCACTTCGGCGTCCGCCCCGTCGACCTCACCGCCGACGGCGCGGCCACCTCGGCCGAGAAGGGCTGACGGGGCCCCCATGCAGAACCTGAGCCAGCACGGACCGGGAAGGCGCATTCCGGGACAGCACGACCTGAGCCGGCACGACCCGGTCCGGGACCACAGCACCCGCTTCACCCCCGTCGTCGAGAAGGCCCTGCGCGCGGCGGGCTGGGAGCCCGGCCGCTGGATCATCCGGCAGGCCGAGGAGTGGGCCGACGCGCTGCGTGCCCACACCTCACCGGCGGGGCACGAGCACGCGGTGTTCCCGGCGGTGGTCGAGGCATGGGCGGAGTTCGGCAACCTGCACATCCCCGTCCCCGGACCCGGCCGGCAGATCGCCCCCGCCTCCGTGACGATCGACCCGCTCGGCGGCCTCCATCTCGCCCGCACCCTGGGCGACCTCGGCCGGGCCCTGGAGACCGAGATCAGCCCCCTGGGCCAGGAGAGCGAGGGGCAGGGGGTCCTCGCCATGGACGCCGAGGGGCGCGTCTACAGCGTCGACCACACCGGCGACTGGTTCCTCGGCGCGGACATCGACCGGGCCCTGAACACCCTCCTCACGGGCATCCAGCCGACCCGGCTGACGTCGGGCTGAGGGGTTCGCCCAGGAACCGCGTCACGCGCCGGGCAGCCCCTCGCTCTCCCCCACGCCACGGACACCGAGCCCCTGTCCCGGCAGCGCCACCTCCATCGGCACCGACTCCACCTCCGGCGCCACGACCACGGGGGCCACCGCCTCCGCATCGGCCGTGTCCACGGTCCCTGCGGTCTTCGCGGGCTCCACGGGCTCCACGGTCTTCGCGGTCCCTGCGGTCCCTGCGGTCTCCGCGGTCTCCGCGGGCTCCACGGTCCCTGCGGTCTCCACGGGCTCCACGGTCTCCGCGGTCCCTGCGGTCTCCGCCGCGTCCGCCACCGGCGCGTCGGGGAGCACCGCCGACACCCGGAAGCCGCCCGCGTCGGTCGGGCCCGAGACGAAGACGCCGCCGAGCCCGGTCACCCGCTCCCGCATCCCGACGAGCCCGTTGCCGCCGCTCGGCAGCTGGGCGTCGGCGGCAGCCGCGTCGGACGGGCCGTTCTCCACCTGCATCGCGACCTCCGCCTCGCGGTGCGCGAGCCGTACCCATGTCTTCGCGCCGGCCGCGTGCTTGTGCACGTTGGTCAGCGCCTCCTGCACCACCCGGTACGCGGTCTGCTCGACCTGCGGGGCGTACGGGCGCGGGTCGCCGTCCACCGACAGCTCCACGGTCATGCCCGCCTGGCGCGACTGGGCGACCAGCGCCTCCAGCTCGCCGAGGCGCGGCCCGTCCTCCGGCGCCGCCTCGGCGGCGGCAGCGGCAGCGGCGGCCCGGCCCACGGAGGCCAGCGGCTGCCGCCCGTCACCCGTGCCCGGTCCCGCACCGGAACCCGTACGCGGCGCGACCAGGGCGTCCCCGCTGCGCAGCACGCCCAGCATCTCGCGCAGCTCGGTCAGTGCCTGTCGTCCCATGTCCCCGACGAGCGCGGCGTTGCGGACCGCCTTCGCCGGATCCTTGGGCGCGATGGCCTGGAGCGCCGCCGCGTGCACCACCATGAGGGACACCCGGTGCGCCACCACGTCGTGCATCTCCCGGGCGATCCGGGTCCGCTCCTCCGTACGCGCCCACTCCGCGCGCTCCTCGGCCCGGTCCGCGAGCAGCGACAGCTCCCGCTCCAGCGAGTCGGCCCGTTCGCGCAGGCTCTCCATCAGCCGTCGGCGCGCGCCGATGTAGAGGCCGAAGAGGAGCGGGGGCGCGGTCAGCCCCAGCGCCATGAAGAGGGAGACGACGGGGGCGTACCAGTCCCCGGGCACGGCGGCGGAGGACGCCTGGTCGACGAGGTTCCGGCTCAGCCGCAGGAACGTGACGACGAAGCTGCCGACCAGCGACATCCCGGTCAGGACGACGGTGATCCTGCGCGGTACGTCGGAGGCGGCGAGCGAGTAGAGGCCGACGAGTCCCATGAGGAAGCCGACCTCGGCGGGTGTGGTCGCGATCGACACCAGCACCACGGCGATCGGCCACCGGCGCCGCAGCACCAGGACCGACCCGGCCAGCAGCCCGAAGAGCACGCCGACCGGCACCGGCAGCCGGGCCTCCTGGGCGAACTGGACCCCCTCCAGCCCGCACTCCAGCGCCGAGACCAGCGCCAGTCCCACGTCCAGGGCGACACCGCGCCGCCTTTCCCACCACCAGTAGCCGCGGGTGGTCATCCCCGCCGCCTCCCGGTCTGCCCCCGTTGCGGTCATGCCATCCACCCTACGGGCGGGCGCATCCCATTTTCGGGTGACCGCGAGAGCACGACACGTGTTCGAACAAGGGGGAGCCGGGGAGGACCCCAGGAACCGGCGCGGCACGAGGCGTTCCGGTCGATCACCGCCACGTGACGGATGCCACCGCCGGGCGGACGGCGGCGCCGGGAAGGGAATTCCGGCATCGAACACCGGAGACGGCTTGCGGCGCACATCCCGAAAAGTGCCCATCCGCACCGTCGCACCGAGGGGCGGAGGTACGGCATAGTAGGGGCTGCCGATCACTCGGTTCCACCGAATCGGACATAGAAGGCAATCCATCCCGGGTCGTCTAATGGCAGGACAAATGGTTTTGGTCCATTGAATGAGGGTTCGATTCCTTCCCCGGGAGCTCTTCGACGCGGGCCCCGACCTCACCGGTCGGGGCCCGCGCCCGTTTCCGGAACATGCACCCCCGGTATCCTGCGGGTGACCGCACCCGAAAGCCGAAGGGCACATCCGTGAGCGCCAGCAGCCCCGCAGCAGTCGTCGTCCTCGCAGCGGGTGGAGGCACCCGCATGAAGTCGAAGACGCCCAAGGTCCTCCACGAGGTCGCCGGGCGCTCGCTCGTCGGGCACGTCGTCGCCGCCGCCCGCGAACTCGACCCCGAGCAGCTGGTCGTGGTCGTCGGACACGCCGGCGAGCAGGTCGTCGCCCACCTCGAAGCGACCGCCGCGGGTGTGCGCACCGCCTTCCAGGCCGAGCAGAACGGCACCGGGCACGCCACCCGCATCGGGCTCCAGGAGCTCGGCGGCGTCGAGGGCACCGTGATCGTCCTCTGCGGCGACACCCCGCTGCTCTCCGGCGGGACGCTCGGCGCGCTCGCCGCCACCCACGCCGCGGACGGCAACGCCGTCACCGTGCTCACCGCCGAGGTACCGGACTCCACCGGATACGGCCGGATCGTGCGGGACCCGGTCAGCGGCTCGGTCACCGCGATCGTCGAGCACAAGGACGCGAGCCCGGCCCAGCACGCGATCCGGGAGATCAACTCCGGCGTCTTCGCCTTCGACGGCCGGCTCCTCGCGGACGCGCTCGGCACGCTGCGCTCGGACAACAGCCAGGGCGAGGAGTACCTCACCGACGTGCTCTCCCTCGTGCGCGAGGCGGGCCACCGGGTCGGCGCCTCGGTCGCCAAGGACCACCGGGAGATCCTCGGCATCAACAACCGGGTGCAGCTCGCCGAGGCCCGCCGCCTGCTGAACCAGCGGCTGCTGGAGCAGGCCATGCTGGACGGCGTGACGATCGTGGACCCGGCGTCGACGCTGGTCGACGTGACGGTCACCTTCGGGCAGGACGCCGTGGTGCACCCCGGTACGCAGCTGCTCGGCGCCACCCACGTCGCGGAGGACGCCGAGGTCGGCCCGAACTCCCGGCTGAAGGACACCGTGGTCCACGAGGGCGCCCGGGTCGACAACACGGTCTCCGACGGCGCCGAGGTCGGCCCCGGCGCCACCGTGGGCCCGTACGCCTACCTGCGGCCGGGCACGAAGCTCGGCGCGAAGGCCAAGGCCGGTACGTACGTCGAGATGAAGAACGCCACGATCGGCGAGGGGACCAAGGTTCCCCACCTGTCGTACGTGGGCGACGCGACCATCGGCGACCACAGCAACATCGGTGCCGCCAGCGTGTTCGTGAACTACGACGGGGTGAACAAGCACCACACCACCATCGGTTCACACTGCCGCACCGGCTCGGACAATATGTTTGTGGCACCGGTCACGGTCGGGGACGGGGTTTACACCGCCGCGGGCTCGGTCATCACCAAGGATGTACCGGCAGGCTCGCTGGCCGTGGCCCGGGGCCAGCAGCGGAATATCGAGGGTTGGGTCGCGCGCAAGCGGCCCGGAAGTGCCGCCGCTCAGGCCGCCTTGGCCGCCACACAGGATTCCGACGGCGAAAGCTGACCGGAAACACGTGCGCCGGAGTCGGCGTACCGTGATAGATGCTCACCCATTTCGGCTGGCACGTTGCACATCGGGACACATGCGTGCAACGGTCAGAAACACGTCTGAGGAGACTGTGCTGTGACCGGGATCAAGACGACCGGCGAGAAGAAACTGATGTTCTTCTCCGGCCGCGCCCACCCCGAGCTGGCCGAGGAGGTCGCACACCAGTTGGGTGTCGGTCTCGTGCCGACGAAGGCCTTCGATTTCGCCAACGGTGAGATCTACGTCCGCTTCCAGGAGTCCGCCCGCGGCGCCGACTGCTTCCTGATCCAGAGCCACACGGCTCCGATCAACAAGTGGATCATGGAGCAGCTGATCATGCTGGACGCGCTGAAGCGCGCCTCGGCCCGTTCGGTGACGGTGATCGTGCCGTTCTACGGCTACGCCCGCCAGGACAAGAAGCACCGCGGTCGCGAGCCGATCTCGGCGCGTCTGGTCGCGGACCTGATGAAGACGGCGGGTGCCGACCGCATCCTCACCGTCGACCTGCACACCGACCAGATCCAGGGCTTCTTCGACGGCCCGGTCGACCACCTCTTCGCGCTGCCGATCCTCGCCGACTACGTCGGTGCCAAGGTCGACCGCTCGAAGCTGACGATCGTCTCCCCGGACGCCGGCCGCGTCCGGGTCGCCGACCGCTGGTGCGACCGTCTGGACGCCCCGCTGGCGATCGTGCACAAGCGCCGCGACAAGGACGTTCCGAACCAGGTCAGCGTCCACGAGGTCGTCGGCAACGTCGAGGGCCGGGTCTGCGTCCTGGTCGACGACATGATCGACACCGGTGGCACGATCTGCGCCGCCGCCGACGCCCTGTTCGCGCACGGCGCCGAGGACGTCATAGTGACCGCCACCCACGGTGTCCTCTCCGGCCCGGCCGCCGACCGGCTGAAGAACTCCAAGGTCAGCGAGTTCGTCTTCACGGACACCCTGCCGACCCCGGGCGAGCTGGAGCTCGACAAGATCACGGTGCTCTCCATCGCCCCGACGATCGCCCGCGCGGTGCGCGAGGTCTTCGAGGACGGTTCGGTCACCAGCCTCTTCGAGAGCGACGAGCACTGATCGTCGCCGCCCGTGCAGGCGGTCCGACCGCCGCACACCGTTCCGCCGAGTTGCACGAGTAACCCGCAGGTCGAAGGGGTGCTGGTGCGGGCGGAACTGATCCACTTGGGGGACGGCCTCCCCGCCGGGTAGACTCACGGAGTTGCTCGGCGAGGGAGGCCGTACTCATGTACGGCGGTCCGTTATCGACGCGCTCTTCGTAGCAGGCCATCAAGTCGTGGCCGGGTGACCCGTTCATTTTCGTCACCTCACGAGGAGTGCAGCCATGGCCGACCAGATCAACCTCGCCGTCGAAGCCCGTTCCGAGTTCGGCAAGGGCGCCGCCCGCCGCGCCCGTCGTGCCAACCTGGTCCCCGCGGTCGTCTACGGCCACGGCGCCGAGTCCGTGCACATCAACCTGCCGGCCCACGAGCTCCAGCTCGCGCTCCGCACGCCGAACGTCCTGATCGGCCTGGAGATCGACGGCAAGAGCGCGCTGGTCATCCCGAAGGCCGTGCAGCGCAACGCCCTCAAGGGCAACATCGAGCACGTCGACCTGCTGACCGTCAAGCGCGGCGAGAAGGTCAACGTCGAGATCGCCGTCGAGACCGAGGGTGACCTGGCCCCGGGCGCCTTCCTGCTGGAGTTCGTCCAGAACACCCTCACCGTCGAGGCCGAGGCCACCCACATCCCCGAGTCCGTGACGGTCTCCGTCGCCGGCCTGACCGCGGGTGACTCGATCCTCGCCAAGGACATCTCGCTGCCGAAGGGCTCCGTGCTCGCCGGTGACGAGGACGCCATCGTGCTCCAGGTCGTCTCCGCGCAGGCCGAGGAGCCGGCTGCCGACGCCGAGGCGGCCGAGGGCACCGAGGCCTGAGCCTCGACCTCGTTCGACCTGCTTCACTGACGGGGCGGCGGACTCCCTTACCGGAGGCCGCCGCCCCGTCGGGCTGTACGGGGGCACCCGCGGCCCGTACGCCCCGCCCACGCCCCCCCTCCGGCCCCTTGGCGGCCGGGGCCGCATCCGAGGAGACAGCGCGCAGATGTCCGACGTCACCGACCCCTGGCTCATCGTGGGCCTCGGCAACCCCGGCCCGGAGTACACCGCGAACCGGCACAACGTGGGCTTCATGGTCGCCGACCTGCTGGCGGACCGGATCGGCGGGAAGTTCAAGCGGGCGCAGAAGGCGCAGGCGCAGGTGCTGGAGGGGCGCATCGGCCCGCCCGGACCGGCGAACCGGCGCGTGATCCTGGCGAAGCCGCAGTCGTACATGAACCTGTCGGGCGGCCCGGTGACGGCGCTGCGCGACTTCTACAAGGTGCCGACCGATCACGTCGTCGCGATCCACGACGAGCTGGACGTCGACTACGGCGCGCTGCGGCTCAAGCTGGGCGGCGGCGACAACGGGCACAACGGGCTGAAGTCGATGACCAAGTCGATGGGCCCGGAGTACCACCGGGTGCGCTTCGGCATCGGCCGCCCGCCGGGCCGGATGCAGGTCGCGGACTTCGTGCTGAAGGACTTCTCCTCCACCGAGCGCAAGGAGCTCGCCTACCTGGTGGACCGGGCGGCGGACGCGGTGGAGTCGCTGCTCGCGGACGGGCTGGAGCGGGCCCAGGAGACGTACAACTCCTGAGCGGACGGCGGGACGTGGCGGCCGATCGGTCGCCCCGTCGCGGTCCTCCGCCTGAGCCGACGCCTGTGTCACGGCCAGAAGCGGAACGTCGCATGAGACAGCGTGATCGTGGTTCTCCCCAAGTCGTCACGACCATAGGAAGTCGATCACCCCGAGTGCGCGGCGTCCCTCGGCAGGAATGCCAGGCCCCTCACTGCACGCCCCCGGTAACCCCTCCTCCGCTTCTCGCCGCGCCTCCGGTCGACCGACGTGCGGGAGAGCCGCCTTCGCGCGGCCGTCAGGCGGTGTCCGGCCGGGCCTGGTCGAGGAGTTGCTGGATGCGCAGCCCTCGGGCGGCGTCGATGCCGGTGCCGGTGCCGGTGCGTACGGCGTCGGCGAACTCGCGGCGGAGCACCGGCCAGCACTCCTCGTGGTCGATGCCGGCGGTGTCGTAGACCAACTCTTCGCCGGGTCCGAAGAGTTCGATACGGGTACGGGCGCGGGGCAGCCGGACGCTGCCGGAGAGGGACGCCTGGCTGACCGCGCCGTTCTCGTGCTCGCAGGTCAGCTCGATCCAGCGGCGGGGGTCGCCGGTCCCGCGCACGGAGACGATCGGGGCGACGGCGCTGTCGAGCAGGTCCAGCAGGTGCGGGCCGAGGTCGAGCAGCGCACCGTGCTCCAGGCGCCACGAGGTGGCGAACTCGCCGCCGAGGAAGGCCCCGTGGAGGTAGCAGGAGCGGGCGCCGGAGACCTCGCGGCCGGCCGCCTCGGCGAGGAAGGCGCGGGTCGCCGGGTGGTAGCGCTTGGTGAGGACGAGCTGCGAGACGACGCCGTGCTCGGCGACCGCGTCGGCGACCGTGCGGGCGGCGGCGAGGTCGGCGCCGAGCGGCTTCTCCAGCAGCAGGGCCTTGCCGGCCTTCGCGGCGCGGGGGGCGAGCTCGGCCTGCACGGCCGGCGGTACGGCGAAGGCGACCGCGTCGCAGCCGTCGAGCAGCTCCTCGAAGGATGTGGCGGCGCGGGTGCCGTAGGCGTCGGCGACCTCGGCGGCGGCCTCCGGGCGGCGGGCCCAGACGCCGGTGAGGGTGGTCTCGGGTCCGGCCGCCAGGATCCGGGCGTGCATGGTGCGGGCCCACGGCCCCGCGCCGACCAGCCCGACGCGGACCGGCGGGTACGGCCAGACGCCGGGCGGGGTGCTGGTGGCGGGGGGCTGGGACATGGCGTTCTCCATCGGGGATGCGGGGCGAGAGGCGTGCGGGCTCAGGCGTGCGGGCTCAGGCGAGCGCGGCGAGTCGGGCGTCGGCCCGGTCGGGATCGTAGAGGCGCTCGACGACCATGACGGCGGCCCCGGCGAGGGCGGCGCGGTCGCCGAGCGAGGTGGTGACCACCTGGAGGTGGGCGGTGGTGCGGGGCATCGCCCGCTGGTAGAGGAGTTCACGCACCCCGGTGAGGAACGGGGTGCTGGCCAGGTCGCCGCCGAGCATCAGGACGCCCGGGTTGAGGAGGGTGACCACGGTGACGAGCACTTCGCCGACGCGCTGTCCGGCGGCGCGGGCGAGCCGGAGGGCGTCGGGCTGTCCGGCGGCGAGGTGGCGGCGCACGTCGGATCCCGAGGCGGTGGGGACGCCGGCCGCCGTGAGCTGTTCGGCGATGGCCCGGCCGCTGGCCACGGCGGCGAGGCAGCCGTAGGAGCCGCACATGCAGAGCGCGTCGGGCCGGTCGTGCAGGCGGATGTGGCCGATGTCGCCGGCGCCGCCGTCGATGCCCCGGTACATCTCGCCGCCGACGACCATGCCCGCGCCGATGCCGGTGGACGCCTTCACCAGGACGAACGCGCCGCAGTCGGCGTAGTTCTCGCGCTGTTCGGCCAGGGCCATGAGGTTGGCGTCGTTGTCGACGTAGACGGGGAGCTGATACGCCCCCGCGTCCGCTCCCATCCCCGGGCCCGGAGCGGTCGGGCCGAAGGCGGTCGGGCCGAGGTGGGCGGCGAGCGCGGCGCGCATCCGCTCGCGCACCGGGAAGCGGTCCCAGCCGGGCATGATCGGCGGCTGGACGACCTGGGCGCTCTCCCAGTCGACGGGTCCCGGCACGGAGAGGCCGACGCCGCAGACCCGGTCCGGAGCGGTCTCCGCCTCCTCCAGGAGCGGGCCGAACCAGCGGGCGAGCCGGTCGAGCACCGCGTCGGGGCCGTCCGCGATGACCAGGCTCCCGGTCCGTTCGGCGAGGACCTTCCCGGACAGGTCGACCACGGCGGCACGGCCGTGCCGGGTCTCCAGGTCGGCGACGAGCACCACGGCGTGCGTGGGGTCGAACTCCAGCCGGGCGGAGGGGCGTCCGCCGGTGGAGGTGCCGGTCGCGCCGCGCAGCCAGCCGGCTTTGAAGAGCTGGTCGAGGCGGTGTCCGACGGTGGAGCGGGAGAGACCGGTGGCCTGTTGGAGCTCCCCGCGCGTGGTGGCCTCGCCGCTGCGGATGAGCCGCAGCAGGTGTCCCGCGCTCGCCTGGTTTCCTGCCATCGTCGCCGTCCTCGTCCCGTCTCTCGTGCCCCCGCGGGCCGGCCGTACGGCCGCGCCTCCCCCGGGCGCGGCACCCGGTGACCCGGCGTCAGCCGGATGCGCCCGGTGTCAGGTTGTCAGCCCTTGTCCGCGCCGCTGGTCAACCCCTCGGTGAGGAGCCGCTCGGAGGCGAAGAAAAGGATTACCACGGGAATGGTGAGGATGACCGAACCGGCCATCAGGACCGTCTTGGAGACCTCGATGCCGTTGGCGAGCTGCTGGAGGCCGAGGGAGACCGTCCACTTGCCCGGGTCGGCGGCGAGGAAGAGGAGCGCGAAGAGGAACTCGTTCCAGGCGATCATGAAGACGTAGAGCCCGGTCGCCATCAGGGTGGGCAGCGCGAGCGGAAGGATCACCTTGCGCACGGTCTGGAGGCGGGAGGCGCCGTCGATGGCGGCGGCTTCCTCGACGGAGAACGGGATGGTGACGAAGTAGTTCTTCATCATGTAGATCGAGACCGGGACCGTCTGCGCGATGTAGACGATGGCGAGTCCGACGAGGCTGCCGGAGAGCCCCATCTTCGCGAACATCACGAAGAGCGGGACGGCGAGCAGGGTGGCCGGGAAGAGGTAGACGGCCAGGAACAGGGCGCTGACGTGCCGGCTGCCGAAGAACTTGAGGCGGCTGACGGCGTACGCGCCGGGGACGGCGGCGGCCAGGGTCAGTGCGACGGTGGCGAGGGCCACCAGGGCGGAGTTGCCTAGCATCCCGAGGAAGCCCTGGCCGCCGTCCTCGGTGGACCTCAGGACGCTGCGGTAGGTGTCGAGGGTGAAGTCCTTCGAGGAGACCCAGAGGTTTCCGGGGTCCACGAGCAGCGAGTCGATGGGCTTCACCGACAGCAGCAGCATGTAGTAGAAGGGCGCGATCGTGATCACGGCGAGGAAGGCGATCACGACCCAGCGGGCGATCCCGAAGAACCGGTCCTCGAACTGGGCGCGGCTCATGCGCCTCCGGCGCGGGGCGGGTCCGGCGGTGGGGGCGGGCCGGGTGGGCTGCGGCCGTGTCACGGACGGGGCGTGGCTCATGCCGACTCCTCCTGGACCTTCTTGCCGAAGAACATGAAGTAGAGGCCCAGCAGGACCATGAGGACGAGGGCGAGGATCAACGCCTGGGCGGAGGCCGCGCCGACGTCGAAGCGGGAGGTGAGGAAGTCGTACACGCGGACCGCGACGACGTCCGTGCCCGAACCGCCGCCGGTGAGCAGGTAGATGTCGTCGAACTTGTTGAACGTCATGATGAAGCGCAGGACGGACAGCAGGGCGATGACGGGCATCATCTGCGGCAGCAGGATGTGGCGGAAGCGCTGCGAGATGGTGGCGCCGTCGACCGTGGCGGCCTCCTCCAGGCTGTCCGGGACCGCCTGGAGACGGGCGAGCATGAAGAGGAAGGCGAACGGGAAGTAGCGCCAGGACTCGAAGGCGATGACCGTGAGCAGCGCCAGCGGGATGTCGAAGTGGGCCCCGAGCAGGCTGACTTCGTAGGAACGGGTGGAGAGGAAGGCGATGGGGTCGTCCCATCCCAGAAGCTTGCTTCCCCACTCGTTGACGATGCCGTACTGCGGGCTGAGGGCCACCTCCCAGACGAAGGAGACGGCGACGACCGGTGCGACGTACGGCAGCAGCATGGAGGCGCGCAGGATGCCGCGGCCCCGGAACGGCTTGCGCAGGGCGAGTGCGGCGACCAGTCCGAGCACGATGGAGCCGGCGGTGGCGCCGACCGTGTAGAGCAGCGTGGTGCCGAGGCTGCTCCAGAAGCCGGGCGACCCGAAGACCTGCTGGAAGTTGTCCAGGGTCCAGTGGCCGAAGAGGCCGTTCTCCTGGATGTCGACGAGCTTGGCGTTCTGGAAGGCGAGCAGCACGGTCCACAGGATCGGCAGGATCACCACGACCAGGACGACCAGGAAGGTCGGGGTGACGAAGGCGAGGCCCGCGCGGTTCTCCCGGCTGCTGGTGGTCCGTGGGCTGCCGCGGCGCACCGTCGCGCCGCTGGTTTTCGTACTCATGGGTCGGTTACCTCGGGGGGAGAGCGGCCGTGCGGCTACTGGAGGGACTTCTGGAGGGCTGCCACTTCGTCGTTGGCTTCCTGGGCCGCCTCGTCGGGTGAGGTCTGGCCGCTGGTCATCGCTCCGATGGCCTTGGCGACGGGCAGTTCGCCGTTGGTGGCGCCGACGAGGGCGCCCTGGCCCTGGGCGAGGCCCCACCGCTTCATGTCGCCGACTCCGGAGACGAGGCGGTCGAGGAGTTCGGAGGGGTAGGCCTTCTGCATGGACTCGCGCTTGTCGACCCCCATGACGCTGGCGCGCCAGGCCTTCTGGAAGGCGCCGGGGTCGGTGGCGGTGCCGGTGCGGACCGGGATCTTGCCCTCGGGGGCCATGCCGAACCAGTCCTCGTAGCCCTTGCCCATCATGTACTCGATGAACTTGGCGGACGCGCCGGTCTCGGCGGTCTTGGTGACGGCCCAGGAGGTGATCTCGCCGAACTGGGCGGGTTCCTTGCCGTCGGGGCCCTGGAGCGAGGTGACGATGCCGGTGTTGCGGGCGAGGAACCCGGGGTCGTCCTTGCACGCGGCGCAGCTGGGCAGCGCGTCGGAGCGCAGGCCGGCCAGCTCGTCCAGGAGGAACGAGGACCAGACCATCATGGAGGACTTGCCGGAGAAGTAGGTGGCGCGGGTGGAGTCCACGGTCTGGGTGCCGGGGGCGCCGTGCTTCCCGCCCAGTTCGTCGTAGGCGGCGAAGGCGTTGCGGCAGGCGGCGGAGTCGAGCGCGGGGGTGCCGTCGTCGTCGACGAGCTGGCAGCCGTTGGCGAGGGCGAGGTCCTCGAAGCTCTGCTGGGTGAAGGCGTCCGAGGGGTCGGTGGCCAGCGAGATGCCGTCGGTGGAGCCCTTGTCGAGCGTCTTGGCCGCCTTGATCGCGCTCGCGTAGGTGTCCGGTGCGTCGAGCCCGGCCTCGGCGAAGAGGTCCTTGCGGTAGACGAGGAGCTGGAGCCAGGCGTCGGAGGGGACGGCGAGGGTGGTTCCGGCGTCCTTCGTGAGGGAGAGGGCGTTGGCGTTGAAGGTCCCGGCGTCCAGGTCGTGGACGACCTTCCCGGCGACCTCCGTGTTGAGCAGGCCACTGCCGTACATCTGCCAGACCTGGCCCATGGGGACGGCGCCGATGACGTCGGGGAGGTTCCCCGCGGCCGCGGCGGACATGATCAGCTGCGGGAGCTGGGCCTCGTCCACGCCGACCAGGTCGACCTTGATCCCCGTCTCCTTCTCGAAGCGGCCGACCACCTTCTTGGTCGCCGCCATGCGCGGCGCCAGGTTCTCCTGCGACCACACCGTGATCCGGTTGTCCGGCTTCTCGGCACCGGTGCTGCCGGAGCAGCCCGCGAGCAGGCCGGCGCCCAGGGTCGCGGCGAGTCCGAACAGGGTCGCCTTCGACCGTCGGGTCTTCATCACCATGCTGTGTCCTCACGCCACTTACGCACTTTCATAACGCATCTCAGCATCACTTTTGCTTATTGACAAGACATAACTCTGAGATATCTTCGACCTAAGTCAGCAGCAGTTCCCTTCCCAGCACCCTCGGAGACCCCCGTGGAACGCGTCGTCCAGTTCACCGGCCCCCGCCAGGTAGAAGTCGCCGAGCACGAGAGCGCCGCCCTGCCGGCGGGCCATCTCCGGGTCCGTACGCGCTACTCCGGCATCTCCGCGGGCACCGAGCTCACCGCCTACCGGGGCACCAACCCGTACCTGACGCGGACCTGGGACGCGGAGGCCCGCATCTTCCGCGACGGCGCGGCGGGCATCGAGTACCCGGTCGCCGGCTGGGGGTACTCCGAGGTCGGCGAGGTCACCGAGGTCTCGCCCGAGCTGGTCGAGGTCCCGGGCATGCCCGCCGTGGGCGAGCTGGTCTGGGGCATCTGGGGCCACCGCAGCGAGGGCATCGTGCCCGCCGAGCGGATGGTCGGCCACACCCTCCCGGTCGGTCTGGAGCCGCTGGCGGGCGCCTTCGCCCGCGTCGGCGCCATCGCCTACAACGCGGTGCTCGCCGCCGACATCCACCTCGGCGAAGAGGTCGCCGTCTTCGGGCAGGGCGTCATCGGCCTGCTCACCACCCGCCTCGCCCAGCTCAACGGTGCTCGCGTCACCGCCGTCGACGCCCTCGACGGCCGCCTCGACACCGCCCGTACCTACGGCGCCCGCCGCACCCTGAACGCCCGCACCGACAGCGTCGCCGAGCGCGTCCGCGAGGCCACCGGCGGCCAGGGCGCGGACGTCGCCATCGAGATCAGCGGCGTCTACCCGGCGCTCCACGAAGCCCTGCGCTCGGTGACCGTGGGCGGCCGTGTGGTGGCCTCCGGCTTCTACCAGGGCGACGGCGCCGGGCTGCGGCTCGGCGACGAGTTCCACCACAACCGCGTCCAGCTCATCTGCTCGCAGATCGGCGGGGTACCCCCGCAGCTGGCCGGCCGGTGGACCGTCGAGCGGCTCCAGCAGACCTTCCTCTCGCTGGTCGCCGAGGGCCTGGTCGACGTGAAGTCCCTGGTCAGCCATGTCGTCCCGGTGGCCGACGCCGCCGACGCCTACGTCCTGCTGGACGAGCGTCCGGCCGACGCCCTCCAGGTCGTCCTGGAGTTCTGAGCCGCTCCCCGGCCCACGCCCGGCACGGGGGACGGTCAGGCCGGGTTTCGACTCACGGCCTCAGCCCGTCCCGTCCACGGCCCACGCCCGGTACGGGGACGGCTCAGCCCGTCCCCGTACCGGGCCCCGCACCACCGCCTCGCCACTCCTCCGCGCGCTGCCCGGCAGCGCCGAAAGGCCCCTCCATGCTGAAGACCGCGCTGAAGACCGCCTGCCAGGAGCAGCTGCTCCCCGGTGACACGCTCCAGGAGAAATGGGCGTTCGCCCAGGACGCCGGGTTCGACGCCGTCGAGCTGCGCTCGCGGGGCGACTTCCACTTCCGCGACCGGCTGCCCGAGCTGAAGCAGGCGCTGGCCGACGGCGTCGTCATG
The DNA here is from genome assembly GCF_042957125.1 of Streptomyces sp. NPDC008125. Lineage (NCBI taxonomy): Bacteria > Bacillati > Actinomycetota > Actinomycetes > Kitasatosporales > Streptomycetaceae > Streptomyces > Streptomyces sp. NPDC008125. The sequence goes on along the minus strand of NZ_JBIBHR010000004.1, from coordinate 146,572 downwards.
CCGACGGTCTGCGTCGAGATGCTGCACTTCTTCGCCGCCTTCGACGAAGGTCTGCGCAAGGACGCCTTGGCGCAGATGAAGTCGCAGCTCAGCGTCGCGGCCGAGATCGGCGCGCTGGGCGTGCAGACCCCGGCGTCGTACGGGATGTTCTCGCGCCGGCTGCCCCCCTTCGAGCCGCCGCGCTCCGAGGAGGAGGACCGCGAGGTGCTCCTGGCGGGTCTGACCGAGCTCGGCGAGCACGCCCGCAAGGAGGGCGTCACCCTCTTCCTGGAGCCGCTCAACCGGTACGAGGACCACATGGTCAACCGGCTGGACCAGGCCGTGGACCTGCTGAGCACGGTGGGCCTGGACTCGGTGAAGATCGGCATCGACAGCTACCACATGAACATCGAGGAGACCGACCCGTCGGCCGCCATCCTCGCCGCGGCCCCGTACATCGGCCACGCCCAGGTCAGTGACTCCAACCGGTTCCAGCCGGGCGCCGGCCACCTGGACTGGCCGGCCTGGATCGGCGCGCTGCACACCATCGGCTTCGACGGCTACCTCGCCGCCGAGTGCCGTCTGACCGGCGACCCGGTCGAGGCCGTCCGCTCCATCCCGGCGTTCCTGCGGAGGTCGGGCGCATGACCTCCCTTCTCGTCGGCACCCCGGCGACCGCCGCCGACGACCCCGCCGAGGCCCTCGGGCGCGGCGCGGCCCGCGTCCTCCTCACCAACTGGATGGGCGCCTCGACGGTGCCGTCCCGGGGCCTCTACCCGCACCAGTGGAGCTGGGACTCCGCGTTCATCGCGATCGGTCTGCGCCACCTCTCGGTACGCCGGGCCCAGCGCGAGCTGGAGACCCTGCTGCACGCGCAGTGGGCGGACGGCCGGGTCCCGCACATCGTGTTCAACCCGGCGGTCCCGCACGACGCGTACTTCCCGAGCCCCGACTTCTGGCGCTCGTCGAGCGCGGGAGCGGCGGCCGGCGCCCCCGCGGGTACGGAGACCTCCGGGATCGTGCAGCCCCCGGTGCACGCGCTGGCCGCCTGGCTGGTGCACCTCGCCGACCCGGCGGACTCCCGCCGGCGCGGCTTCCTGCCCCGGGTGTACGGGCGCCTCGCCGCCTGGCACGACTACCTCACGGGTCCCCGGGACCTGGGCGGCGGCGGGCTCGCCGCGATGGTCCACCCGTGGGAGCCGGGCATGGACAACAGCCCCTGCTGGGACGCCCCGCTGGGACGCGTGGAACCGGCCGCCCGGGGCTCGTACCGGCGCGCCGACCTCGACCACGGCCAGCCCTCCGAGCGGCCCACGGACCTGGACTACGGGCGGTACGTGCGCCTGGCCACCGACTACCGCGACAGCGGTTACGCCGACGCGGGCGCCGAGCACGCGTTCGCCGTCGAGGACCCTTGCGTCAACGCGCTGCTGATCGTCTCGGAGCACGCGCTCGCCCGCATCGCCGCCGAGACGGGCGCCGACCCGGCCCCGCACGAACGGCGCGCGGCCCGCCTCACCGAGGCCCTGGTCGAGCGGCTCTGGTCGCCGCAGGCCGGCATGTTCCTGAACCGCGACCTGGTGGGCGACGAGCTCATCCCCGAGAGGAGCGTCGCCGGACTGATCCCGCTGATCGTCCCCGGCCTCCCGCCGGAGATCGTCGACGCGCTGGTCGGGACGGCCGAGAGCTCCGCCTTCCGGCTCGGCGAGGTCCCGATGGTCCCGTCGTACGACCTCACCGGCACCGCCTTCGACCCGTCCCGCTACTGGCGCGGACCCGCCTGGTTCAACACCAGCTGGCTGGTGGAGCGCGGGCTGCGGCAGTACGGGCGGGCGCGTGCGGCCGACCGGCTGCGCGCCGCGATGCTGGCGGCGGCCGGGGAGAGCGGCTTCGCGGAGTACGTGGACCCCTTCACCGCGCACGCCCGCGGCACCCGCGACTTCGGCTGGACCGCCGCACTCACCCTGGACCTGCTGGCGGCGGATCCGGGCGCGGACGTCTCCGGACAGCGGCTGGACACGACGGTGGGGGCGGACGCGTGAGCACGAGCAGCGAACTCACCCTGGTCCGCGCCGGCACGTTCGCCGTGCTCGGCGCGGACGGCGGGATCACCGGCCGCCGGGGCACCTCCCCGGACGGCCTCTTCCGCCGGGACGCCCGCCACCTGAGCCGCTGGACGCTGACCGTGGACGGCACGGCTCCCGGTGTGCTCGTACCGGTCGCCGGGGAGGCGGGCGCGGAGTGCGTACTGACCCCGCCCGGCACCCGCGACGAGCCGCCCGCCTACACGGTCTTCCGCGAACAGGCGCTCGGTGAAGGCTACTTGACCGAGCGCATCCGACTGATCAGCAACCGGGACACACCGGTATCCGCCGTCCTCGACCTCACCGTGGACGCCGACTTCGCCGACCAGTTCGAACTGCGCTCGGACAACCGCCGGTACGACAAGGCCGACGGGCGGCGCACCGCGACCCCCACCCCGGACGGAGTCGTCTTCGGGTACGAGCGCGGCGCGGACTGGCTGTCGCGGACGACCGTGGCCGCCGACCCCGCCCCGGCCGAAGTCGCCCCTCTGGAGGGCGAGTCGACCGCCCGGCTGCTCCGGTGGCACCTGGAGGTGCCCGCACAGGGAGCAGCCGAACTGCTGCTGACCGTGGCGGCGCAGCCGCACGGGGCCCCGGCGAATGGGCCGTGGGCGACCCCGGAGACCGCCGCATCCGAACAGACTCTGGACGCAGCCGAGTTCACCGGCCTCGCGCGTCCGCAGGCTTCACTCCCGCTGCCCGCCGGCGCTCCGGACGGGCTCGCGGCGGCCTGCGCGCGCGGGCTCCGCGACCTGGCGGCGCTGCGGGTCCCGGCGCTCGGGCCGGACGGCGAGGAGCTGCGGGTCCCGGGGGCGGGGGTGCCGTGGTTCCTGACGCTCTTCGGCCGGGACGCCCTGCTCACCTCGCACTTCGCGCTCCCCTACCGCCCGGAGCTGGCGGCGGCCACCCTCGCCGCGCTCGCGGCGACCCAGGGCACGGAGTACGACGCGTTCCGGGGCGAACAGCCGGGACGGATCGTGCACGAGATCCGGCACGGCGAACTGGCCGCGTTCCGCCAGGTGCCGTACGGCCGTTACTACGGTTCGGTGGACGCGACCCCGCTCTTCCTGACCCTGCTGGACGCCCACGCCCTCACCACCGGCGACACCGCGCTCGCCGCGCGCCTCGAACCGCAGGCGCGGGCGGCGGTGGCGTGGATGTTCCGGGACGGCGGCCTCTCCGAGAGCGGCTACCTCGTCTACACCCCGGACCCGGGCGGCCTCGTCAACCAGAACTGGAAGGACTCCGAGGGCGCGATCTGCTTCCTCGACGGTACCCAGGCCGAAGGCCCGATCGCGGTCGCGGAAGCGCAGGGATACGCGTACGACGCCCTGGTCCGTACGGCCCGGCTCGCCCGCACGGTATGGGGCGACCACGCCTGGGCCGACGAACTGGACTCATCCGCATGGGAGTTGCGGGAGCGTTTTCTGCGGGACTTCTGGATGACCGGCCCCGGTTTCCCGGCGCTCGCGCTGGACGGGAAGGGCCGGCAGGTCGACTCGCTCGCCTCCGACGCGGGCCACCTCCTCTGGTCGGGCATCCTCGACGAGGAGCACGCCCGCCGGGTCGGCCGGCGCCTGCTGGAGCCCGACTTCTTCTCGGGCTGGGCGATCCGCACCCTCGCGGCCGGACAGCCGGGCTACCACCCCCTCTCCTACCACCGCGGCACCGCCTGGCCGCACGACAACGCGGTCATCGTGCTCGGCCTCGCCCGCGCGGGTCTGGCCGACGAGGTCCGTGACGTCGCGCGCGGCCTGCTGGACGCGGCCGGCCACCACGGCGACCGGCTGCCCGAGGTGATGGCCGGCTACGGCCGCACCGACCACCCGCGCCCCGTCCCGTATCCGCACTCCTGCTCCCCGCAGGCGTGGGCGGCGGCGACCCCGCTGGCGATCCTCACGGCGCTCCGGGAGACGGCCGCGACGTAGCGGGACGCACGCGAGGGGGCGACCGGACACGGCCGCCCCCTCGCGTGCGCTCAGGCCGCCGGCCCCGGGTGGAACGTGTGGACCAGCTCGATGGGGCCGACGAGGTGCGCGTTGAAGAGGTCGAGCTCCTCCGCCGGGACCCACAGCTCCAGGATGGTCCGGCCCCCGGCCTGCTGGACGGGGTAGCGGCGGAGGAACTCGCTCTCGACCTCGAACCGCGTCACGTAACCCGCCCCGTCGAACCGGACGTTCCAGTCCCTGGCGATCTTGATCGCGTACTCCTCGTCGAGGACCGGGTAGAAGATCGGCTGCTCCGGCAGCCGGGGCGGCCAGGCCCGCCGGCCCGACGCCTCCACCAGGGCGAGCTCCTCGGGCCCGGTGGGGCGCCAGAGCGTCGTGGTCACCGGCCGGCCGGTCATGTCTTTCCTCTCCCGTTCACTCCTGAGTGCGGGACGGGGCCGGCCGGATTCGAACCGGCGTCCTCCTACATGCCGTGAAGGCGCGACAACCGCTGCGCTACGAGCCCCGTTCCGCCGGGTGATCCTATGCGGGGACCGCGTCGCCCGGCAGCCGCATTCGCGCGGCCGGGCGGCGCCGGCCCGGCGCCGGTCCGGCGCGTCGGGACCGGTGCCGCGCACCCGCCGTCAGCAGGTCGTCCACAACGGGGAGCGGAACGAGTGCGCCGGACCCCGGGCATCCGGCAGGCGTGCGTTCATCCCACCGGAGCCGTCCGGTGCGGGCACGGTTCCGCGCGCCTCGCACCCTCCCTCTTCCCTTACACAGCACGGGCGTTGGAGAATCCGCGCATGAACCGGCCTGCGATCGATCCGACCGCCGACGCGGCGGACACGTACCTCACGGCGCTCCACGACCGGCTGAAGGCCGACGGTTGCACGGTGACGTCGTCGGACTGGAAGGGCCACCGGTCGGTGACCGGCTTCCGTGCCGATCGCAAAGCCCGTTGGTTCGGGACGAAGGCCGAGCTGTTCGTCTTCGCGGCCGTCGTCCCCGAGATCGACGTGGTCACCCTGGGCGAGTTCACCGACTGGGCCATGCACTACGCGAAGAGCGTGCGCGGCGGCATCCCCGGCGCCCGCAACGTGGCACAGGTGCTCCCCGCACTGGTGAGCACCCGCGTCCGGCCCGAGGCGGCCCGGTGGGCGGCCCAGGACGCCCGGATTCTCGACACCTCGCTGATCAGCCGCCCCCTGACGGTCGAAACCACTCCTGGCGCCACCCGGACCACGCTGTACCGGGGCGGGACCGTCTGGGGCGGCATGTTCACCGGCCACGTGCTGGAGAAGGCGTCCCTGTACTTCCCGTGAGCATGCCCTCCCCGCGCCCCACCTCCCCGCGCCCCACCTCCCCGCGCTCCACCTCCCCGCGCTCCTCCTGCTGCCCGGCCCCCGAGGTCCGGCGGGGCCGAGGGGAGCCGGGCGGGCACTCCGAGCGGGGCGCCCCGCGCCGGAGCGCCCCCGGGGAGACGGAGCCGCTCCTCACTCGTCGGTGACCGCGCGGACGACCTTGCGCACGACCATGTCGTCCGGGCCCAGTCGCCGCCCGTCCGCCGCCCTGACCTCCAGCGCCCGGAGCTGCTGCCCCTGCTCACGGTCGACCATCCGCGAGTGGGGTTCGCCGGGGGCGAAGAAGTTCTGTTCGCCCCACTGCCGCAGCGCCACGACGACGGGGAAGAGCGCCTCGCCCTTGGCGGTCAGTACGTACTCGCGGTAGGCGCTGCCGTCCGAGGCGGGGACGGTCTCCAGGACCCCGCCCGCGACCAGGGCGCGCAGGCGCGCGGTGAGGATGTTCTTCGCCACCCCGAGGCTGCGCTGGAACTCCCCGAAGCGGCGACTCCCGTCGAAGGCATCGCGCACGATCAGGAGCGACCACCAGTCGCCGATCGCGTCCACGGACCGGGCGACGGGACAGTCGCTGTCGTCGAAGCGCGTTCTGGTCACCATGCCGTCCTCCACTCCCCAACCGGTTGCATAATGCTACCAAAGGACGCTACGGTCAGCTCTGGTGGCATGTTGCAACCAGATGCACGGAGGGGTGCCGAGTGCTCGACCACAGCAGGGCCGCGACACCGGCACCGCAAACCGCCGGGGCACGTCCCCGCAGCGCGGCCCGCCGGAGCGACGAAGACGCCACACCCGTCCTGCCCCGGGGCCTCGTCGCCCTGTTCGCCGTCGCCTGCGGAGCCGCGGTCGCCAACGTCTACTTCGCCCAGCCGCTCCTGGTGACCATGGGCCACGATCTCTCCATGAGCCCGGCACTGCTCGGCACCGTCGTCACCCTCACCCAAGCCGGTTACGGACTGGGCCTGTTCTTCCTCGTACCGCTGGGCGACATCACCGACCGCCGCCGCCTCGTCGTGGCCCAACTCCTGCTCATGGTACTGGCGTTGGCAGCGGTCACCACCGCCGGCACGGCGGCGGCACTCCTCGCGGGCATGGCCGGGGTGGGACTCCTCGCCGTCGTGACGCAGACGCTGGTGGCCTACGCGGCGTCACTCGCGCCGCCCGCCCGGCGCGGACGCGTCGTCGGCTCGGTGACCAGCGGCGTCGTCCTCGGCATCCTGCTCGCCCGTACCGTCTCCGGCCTCATGGCCGACGTCGCGGGCTGGCGCTCCGTCTATCTCGCCTCGGCAGCACTCACCGCACTGCTCGCCCTGGTCCTGTACCGCGTACTGCCCCACCACACCGACGACCGGCCTGACCGGCTGAGTTACGGACAACTGCTGAGCTCCACCGTCACCCTGTTCGCCCGGGAGCGATTGTTGCGGCTCCGGGCCCTGCTCGGCCTCCTGATCTTCACGGCCTTCAGCACCCTGTGGAGCAGCCTCGCGTTGCCGCTCAGCGAACCGCCGTACTCCTTCTCCCACACCGCGATCGGGGCCTGGGGGCTGGTGGGAGCCGCGGGCGCGCTGGCCGCGACGGCGGCGGGACGCCTGAACGACCGCGGGCTCTCCGGGCGGACCACCGGCATCGCCCTGGCCCTGCTCGCCGTCTCGTGGGTGCCGCTGGCCTTCACCCGCAGCTCCCTCTGGACCCTGCTCGTCGGCGTGATCCTCCTCGACCTCGCCGTACAGGCCGTCCACGTCACCAACCAGACCTTGATCCACGCGCTGCACCCGGAGGCGGGCAGCAGGCTGATCGGCGGCTACATGGTGTTCTACTCCGTCGGCAGCGCCACCGGCGCCACCGCCGCGACCTCCCTCTACGCGGCGGCCGGCTGGGGAGCGGTGTGCGCGCTGGGCGCCGCCGTCAGCGTTCTCGCGTTCGCCCTCTGGGCATGCACACGGAGCGGAGTGCCGGACCGGGCGGCGGTCGCGGTGGGCTGAGGACGCCGCTCCTCCGGACGGTGGCCCGGAACGCCCAACTCCCGACATTCCCACCGCTTCCCGACCGCTCCCTCGTCCGTTTTCGGCCGCAAGTTGACCGAGAGCATCGTCCTGCCCAAAGATCTGCCCCCATGAAGCGGACCCCCTCCCAGAACGCGGCCCTGATCGGCCGTAATGGCGCGATGGCCCTGGTCACCCTGCTGCTGCTCGTCGCGGGTGCGTGGGCCTCGTGGGAGACCGCGCACCACATCATCCTGGCCAAGGGCCGTGAGCACGGCATGCTGACGGTGACCGGCTGCGGCGAGGAAACCTGTACCGGCACCTACACCCCCGACGCCCAGTCCCCGCCGCGCTCGGGTGTGATCGTCACGCGCTCGGTCGCGGCACAGCGCGGCGACGCGTTTCCGGTGGTCCTGAAGCCGGGCAGCGCCGAGGCCGTACGGACCGGCGTCCCCGGATTCCTGCATGCCTGGCTCCCGTTGGGCGGCTCACTGATCCTGGCCTCCCTGGTCCTGGGCGGCGGCCTGCGCCTGACCCGTACGGCATGGGCGGCGGGAGTCACGGGGGCGGGACTGCTGGTGGCGACGTTCCTGGCGCTCTGAGGGGCGGCCACCGGGCCCGGGGCGCACGTACGCCCGCGGCCCTCAGGAACCCGGGGCGGAAAGGACGGCCCGGCGGGAATGCCGACGACTGCGGCGAGCTCTCCGATGCGCATGACGCCAGGAGAAGGCCTGTCACTGCGGCAAGGTCGAGCCGGTCTCCCGACGTCTGATCCCACCCGCTCCCGTTTCCAGGGTGTGCGATCAGTGGCAACTTCCGGGATCAGTCGAGCGCGGCAAGAGCGTCGAACAATACCCGCCCACCAGCGGCTCCGCGGCGCATCAGCATCCCCGCCGTCCTGTGCAGTTCCTCCCAAGCGTGGGGGCGGCCGATCTCGGATGCGTCGGTCATCACGCCCAAGGACGTTGTCAGGGCGGCCTCGGCCTCCCCTGCGCCTGCGTATGCATGGGCCAGGCAGGCCCCGTACCACGCACGGTCCCTGCGGTAGGACGAAGCACCTCATGCCGGTGGAGGTCTCCCGGGCAGTTGCCGCCGCTGTCAACGAGTGGGCGGAGAAAAATCCGTGGTTCGAAGTCGTTTGGCATGGCGGGGAGCCTCTAGCCGCCGGGCGGAAACACCTGTCCGCGCTCATGGCACCGTTCAAGGGAGTGAGGCACTCCGTGCAGACGAACGCCGCCCTGATTGATGACGCCTGGTGCGAGTTCTTGGTGGAGCATCAGGTTCACGTGGGCGTCAGCATCGACGGCCCCGAGGACATGAACGCCCACCGGGTGACCCTCGCCGGCCACCCCGGCTTCCACGTCATCATGCGGGGTATCGAGCGCTTACGCCGCCACAAAATTCCCTTCTCCGCCATCGCCGTCGTCTCCGATCCGGCCCCGGATACCGCTGTCCGCCTCTACGAGTTCTTCGCCGACCTGGGCGTCACCGCTCTCGGCGTCAACGTCGAAGAGCAAGAGGGTGCCAACCTCAGTGGAGGGCGACCCCGTGCGGGCAGCGGCGTTCTGGGCTGCGCTCGCGGACGCCTGGCGGGCGAATCCCGTCATCCGGCTGCGCGAAGTGCAACGCGTACTCAATTTCGCCTCCGCTGTCCTCGGCAGCCATGTCACCGCGCCCACGCCGACCTCTGCCCCCTGGGACCCGCTGCCCACCGTCACCCACGACGGCGGCGTGATCATGCTGTCCCCGGAATTGTCCGGGTTCTCCGACACCAGGTTCGGCGACTTCACCACTGGCAATGTCTGCCGAACCGGCCTGGACGTGCTCGTGGCCGAGGCGGAGGACCGCACTCCCTGGATCGCCGAGTTCTGGAACGGCGTGGATGCCTGCCGCAGCACCTGCCCGACGTTCTCGTTCTGCGGAGGCGCCCACGCTTCCAACCGGTATTTCGAGCACGGAGGTCGGTTCGACGGCACCAGGACCCGGTACTGCACAACGGCCAAGATCGCCCTGCTTGAAGGAGTTGCACGCCATGTCCGTGAACACCGTCCCTGATGCCACCGCAGTCGTGATGAACTCGGCTCCGGGATTCGCCTCGCTTCTGGAGGCTGCAGGCGCTACAGCCATTCCCTTCGGGGAGCGCGCCACGTCCGATGCCGAACAGAGCAGCCCCCTTGCCGCTCGGACCGCTCCCGCTCTCGCCGCCGCGGCCACGTTCGACAACCGGCCGACTTGGGACAACCCCACGCAGGTGTTCGACAACCGTCCCACCTGGGACAACTGGAAGAAGAAGTAGCCCAACGAGGCGGCCCGACGTCAACACCGGTCCGCCCCTCCCACGTCGAAGGAGCACCATGGCCAGCCGAGTCTTCGGCCGTATCACCGTGACCACCCCCGACCTCGATGAACCCGGTTTGCGGCTGTCCGATGTCGAGACACTGGACAGCCCCCACGGCGCCCTGCAGGGCTTCACGTACGGGAATGTGGACCTGCGCCTGCTCGCTGCCACCGAGGTCCGGCTGATCACTGGCAAGGTCTTCGGCGTCCGCGCGGACCAAGTGGAGTTCGAGGCACTGAATGTGCACGGCGTGGAGTTCGTCGGCAGCGATCTGGGCTCTGCCCGATGGCGCGAGAGCAAGCTCAGTCGCGTCCACTTCCGCGATTGCAAGTTGATGGGAGCCGCTCTGCGCGACGTGGTCTTGGACGACGTGCTGTTCGAGAACTGCCGTCTCGACTACGCCACCTTCGAAAGAGTCCGCGCCATCGGCCCGGTCGTGTTCATCGGCTGCGCCTTCACCGAGGCCACATTCGCCGACTGCGACCTGTCCGATGTCGTGTTCTCCGACTGCGGACTCCGGTTGACCGAGTTCGGTGGCGGACGGTACCGGGACACCGACCTCTGCGGTAACGACGTCTCTCAGCTCCGGGGCGTCACCAACCTGGCCAGAATCCGCATCGGTGCCGGCCAGCAGACAGATCTCGCGCAGGCCCTCGTGGACGAGCTCGGCATCACTGTCGGAGACGACTGACCAGGAGATCTACGTGCCCCTGCACATCGCGTTCGACGATCTGACCTACCTGCTCCAACGGTGCGAGGTGACAACCGTGCGCGCGACGAGGGAGGAACCGGAATACGAGAAAGGGTCCGTGGTCCCGTCAGGCCCATGGATGCCGATCACGGAGGCCGACGGCCTCTCCCTGGCCGCCCCGGCCTGCACACCGGCCGCGACGCTGGTGGAGATCGTCCGCCCGCCCGCCCCGCGAACGGGGGCCCTTGAGCACCTGGCAACACCACTGGGTGACGAGAACACGCAGTACCTCGGGCAGTCCCTGGCAAGGCCGAACATGATGACAACGACGCAGAACTACCAGGACGGCAAGCTGATCGGCCTGCATGTGGACAACTGGGACAAGTTGTCCCACGGGCAGAAGCCCCATGGCCGCCGTCGACTCGCGCTGAACCTGGGACCGGGGGCCCGGTACCTCATCGTCGGTGCTCTTGACGCACAGGCTGTTGGCAGGGCCGTCCATCCCGACGACTTCGCACTCCGCCACCCCTCCACCGACGATTACCGAGAGCATGTGGCAGCCGGACATCCGGTCAGCGTGTACCGCATTCGCCTCGCACCCGGAGAGGGATACATGGCGCCCACCGAGTATCTCCTGCACGACGGCTCCACCGAAGGAGAAGACCGGCCTTCGGCCGCCGCCTTCTGGCCGGGCCGCTGGACGTCAAAGATCCTGCCGTCTCTGATCTAGCGATGGACTTCGCCTGCTCTCCCACAGGGGGGGCAGCCTCTTCTGCTGAGTCAAGCCGATCCCCCGGCGCGACGGCGCCCCCGTCCGGACCCGAGGTCCGGACGGGGGCGCCCGACGCTGTACGTACCGCTGGATCAGCCGGTGTTGCGCAGGCCCGCGGCCACACCGTTGACGGTGAGGAGGAGGGCGCGGGCGAGGAGCGGGTCGGCTTCCTCGCCGGCCGCCGCGGCGTCACGCTGGCGCTTGAGCAGGGCGACCTGGAGGTAGGAGATCGGGTCCAGGTAGGCGTCGCGGATGGCGAAGGTCTGCTGGAGGACCGGGCTGGTGCCGAGGAGTTCGGTGTTGCCGGTGATCCGCAGGACTTCCTGGACGGTGAGCGCGTGCTCGGCCTCGATGACGTCGAAGACATGCCTGAGCTCGTCCGGCACGAGCGTGTCGACGTAGTGGCGGGCGATGCGCAGGTCCGTCTTGGCCAGCGTCATCTCGACGTTGGACAGGAAGTTCTGGAAGAAGTGCCACTGGCCGTGCATCTCGTCCAGGACCGTGTCCAGACCCGCCTCGCGCAGCGCCTTCAGGCCGGAGCCGACACCGAACCAGCCGGGGACGATCTGGCGGGACTGGGTCCAGCCGAACACCCAGGGGATCGCGCGCAGGCCGTCCAGGCCGAGGCCCGAGTCCGGACGGCGCGAGGGGCGCGAACCGAGGTGCAGCTCGGCGAGCTGGTCGACCGGGGTGGAGGAGAGGAAGTACGCGGGCAGGTCCGGGTCCTCGACCAGCTTGCGGTACGCGGCGTGGGCGGCGTCGGAGACGGTGTCCATCGCGGCGTCCCAGCGGGCCAGCGCCTCGTCGGACTGGCGCGGCGCGGTGTGCAGGGCGGAGGCCTGGAGGGTGGCCGCGACGGTCAGTTCCAGGTTCTCGCGGGCGAGCGCCGGGATCAGGTACTTGTCGGAGATGACCTCGCCCTGCTCGGTCACCTTGATCTCGCCCTCCAGGGTTCCCCAGGGCTGGGCGAGGATCGCGTCGTGCGAGGGGCCGCCGCCACGGCCGACGGTGCCGCCACGGCCGTGGAAGAGCCGCAGCCGCACCCCGTAGCGGTGCGCGACGTCACGCAGCCGGCGCTGGGCGCGGTGGATCTCCCACTGGGAGGTGGTGATCCCACCGAACTTCGAGGAGTCGGAGTAGCCGAGCATGACCTCCTGGACGTCACCGCGCAGCGAGACCAGACGCCGGTAGGACGGGTCGGCCAGCATCTCGTCGAGGATGACGTCGGCGGCGCGCAGCTCGTCGGTGGTCTCCAGCAGCGGCACGATGCCGATCTTCGCCCACCCGGCGTGCAGGTCGAGGAGACCCGCCTCGCGGGCGAGGACGGCCGCCGCGAACACGTCGTCGGCGCCCTGGCACATCGAGATGATGTACGACTCGATGACCTCGGGGCCGAACCGCTCGAACGCTTCCTGGATGGTGTGGAAGACGCCGAGGGTCTTCTCGCCCGCCGCGTCCAGCGGAGCCGGGGTCGGGGCGAGCGGGCGGCGGGAGCGGAGCTCCTTGGCGAGGAGCTTCTGCCGGTAGTCGCGCGGCATGTCGGTGTAGCGCCAGGACTCCTCGCCGAGCCGGTCGAAGAGCTGACCGAGGGCGTGGTGGTGGGCGTCGGCGTGCTCGCGTACGTCCATGGTGGCGAGCTGGAGGCCGAAGGCGCCCAGCGTACGGATGGTGCGGTCCATCCGGCCGTCGGCGAAGAGGCCGCCGCGGTGCTCGCGCAGCGAGGTCTGGACGAGGGTGAGGTCGGCGAGGAGCTCGGAGGTGCCGAGGTAGTCGCAGCCGGGGCGGTGCGGGGTGCCCTTGGCGAGGCGGTCGCGGGTGTTGACGAGCTTCTGGCGGATGCAGGTGGCCTTGAGCCGGTACGGCTCCTCGGCGTTCAGCCGCTTGTAGCGCGGGCTGATCTCCGGCAGGCGCTCCAGGTCGGCCTGGAGGGATTCGAGCAGCTCTTCGGTGGCGCCCGTGTAGCGGATGGAGTTGGAGAGCAGTCCGCGCAGGTGGTCGATGAGTTCGAGGGCGTCGGTGATGCCGTGCTCGTGCTGGAGGATCAGCACCTCCCAGGTGACGGCGGGCGTCACGTTGGGGTTGCCGTCGCGGTCGCCGCCGATCCAGGTACCGAAGGTCAGCGGACGGGTGCCCTCGGGCAGCGGCACGCCGACGCGCTCCAGTTCGGCGGAGAGGTCCTCCAGGACGTCGCCGACCGCGCCGGCGTGCAGCTCGTCCAGGTAGTAGATGGCGTTGCGGGCCTCGTCGGCCGGCTCCGGGCGGACGACGCGCAGCTCGTCGGTCTGCCAGATGAGGTCGATGTTCTCCGCGAGCCGCAGGTCGACACGGCGGCGGTCCGCCTCGATGACCGGGGTCTCCAGCAGGGCCGCGATGCGGCGGAGCTTGTTCAGCACCGAGCGGCGGGCGGCCTCGGTGGGGTGGGCCGTGAAGACGGGCCGCACGTTGAGGTTCTTGACCGTCTCGCGCAGGTGCTCGGGGTCGGCGTCCTTGAGGCGGTCGGCGGTACGGGCGAGGAGCCCGCCCTCCGCGGCGCGCCGGTCGCGCATCTCGTGGGCGCGGTGCACCTGCTCGGTGACGTTGGCCAGGTGGAAGTAGGTGGAGAAGGCGCGCACGAGCTGCGCCGCGGTCTCCAGGTCCGTGTCGCCGAGGAGTTCGGCCGCCGCTTCGCCGTCCGTACGGGTGAGGGCGCGAACGCGTTCGACGAGTTCGAGGAGTTCCGGGCCCTCCTGGCGTACCAGGGTCTCGCCCAGCAGGTCGCCGAGGCGGCGGATGTCGGCCCGCAGTTCGGGGCTGCTGGCGGCAGGGGTCTGGTCGGCACTGCTCACAGTGTGCGGCTCCTTGCAGTGGTAGAGCACGAATCCGGGGCCAACGGCCGCAGCGTGCTGTTGCCGCCCCCGGGACGAGCGGGGTGCGGACCGCGCTGTCCGACCCTTCCAGGATATGTGGCACCGACGTCGGCGCGTCCGGTGGCCTCACAGGGTGGGACGGGGCGGGGCATTCGACGGCGGGAGCCGTACAGGCTTTACCCGTACGGGGGCACGAGATACCACGAACGGCGTCCGGAACGTGGTCTGGTGGTGTGGGCCGCGTCACTACGGTACTTACGATCCCGTAGGTTACGGTCCCGTAGCCAAGGCCGATTCCGATTTGTTCTGTTCTCCTCACCCCCCGGGGGATCACATGACCATCAGCCCCGACCTGACCGACCAGCCGGACCCACCGGCGGGGACGGTTCCCGCTCCTGTCCCCTCCGCCACGCTGGGCGGCGACAGCAAGCGGTCGATCGAGCAGATCGCCCTGCTCCTCTTCATCGTGGTGCCGTTCGCGGCCCTGGTGGCGGCGGTGCCGCTGACCTGGGGCCACGGCGTCAGCTGGCTCGATCTGGGGCTCATGGTGGCGATGTACTACATCGGCTGCCACGGCGTCACGATCGGCTTCCACCGCTACTTCACGCACGGCTCCTTCAAGGCGAAGCGCCCGCTGCGCATCGCACTCGCCGTCGCCGGCTCCCTGGCGGTGGAGGGCCCGCTGGTGCGGTGGGTCGCCGACCACCGCAAGCACCACCGGTTCTCCGACGCGGAGGGCGACCCCCACTCGCCGTGGCGCTTCGGCGAGACGCTGCCGGCCCTGATGAAGGGGCTGTGGTGGGCGCACATCGGGTGGATGTTCAACGAGGAGCAGACCCCGCAGCAGAAGTACGCCCCCGACCTGGTCAAGGACCCGGCCATGAGGGCGGTCTCGCGCCACTTCCTGACCTTCACGATCATCTCGCTGGGCATCCCGCCGCTGGTCGGCGGGCTGGTCACCATGTCGTGGTGGGGTGCGGCGACGGCGTTCTTCTGGGGCTCGCTGGTCCGGGTGGCGCTGCTGCACCACGTCACCTGGGCGATCAACTCGATCTGCCACGCGGTCGGCAAGCGCCCCTTCAAGTCCCGCGACAAGTCGGGGAACGTGTGGTGGCTGGCCGTGCTGTCCTGCGGCGAGTCCTGGCACAACCTGCACCACGCCGACCCGACGAGCGCCCGGCACGGGGTCATGCGCGGCCAGATCGACTCCAGCGCCCGGCTGATCCGCTGGTTCGAACAGCTCGGCTGGGCGTACGACGTCCGCTGGCCGGACGCCGACCGCATCGAGTCGCGACGCAAGGAGTCCCGGCGCAAGGCCGTGCCCGCCGACGCGGCATGATGGGCACCGTGGCGACCGACGGCAGCACGAGCAGCGAGAAGAGCAGCCCTCCCCCCGCGCGCCGGACCCGGCGGGTCCGGATGACCGGGAAGGAGCGGCGCGAGCAGCTGCTGGACATCGGTCGCACCCTCTTCGCCGACAAGGGGTTCGAAGGGACCTCGGTGGAGGAGATCGCGGCACGCGCCGGGGTCTCCAAGCCGGTGGTGTACGAACACTTCGGCGGCAAGGAGGGCCTGTACGCCGTCGTGGTCGACCGGGAGATGCGCCAGCTGCTGGACATGGTGACGGGCGCTCTCACCGCGGGGCACCCGCGGGAGCTGCTGGAACAGGCGGCGTTCGCGCTGCTCGACTACATCGAGACGTACACGGACGGCTTCCGCATCCTGGTCCGGGACTCCCCGGTCGCCCAGTCCACGGGCACGTTCGCCTCGCTGATCAGCGACATCGCCACGCAGGTGGAGGACATCCTGGGCATGGAGTTCAAGGCCCGGGGCTTCGACCAGAAGCTGGCGCCGCTCTACGCACAGGCGCTGGTCGGCATGGTGGCCCTCACCGGCCAGTGGTGGCTCGACGTCCGCAAGCCCCGCAAGGCGGAGGTGGCGGCGCACCTGGTGAACCTGGCCTGGCACGGCCTGGAGAACCTGGAGCCGAAGCCCCGGCTGATAGGACACCGCAAGAGCTGACGGTCGCCACGGTGTGCGCACGTATGACGAAGGGTCCCGCCACTCGGGTGGCGGGACCCTTCGTCGTCCGGCCGTGCGGGCAGGCGGACCGGGGGGCCGGTGTTCCCCGGCCGTCACCGGGCGCCGCCTGGCCCCGGCTCCCGGCTCCCGGCTCAGGGTGGGGAAGTCCGTACGCCGGCCGTACGCCGAAGCCCCTCGTCAGCCGTGGTGCAGCCAGACGCGCAGCGGGCCCGTCGCGGTGAAGCCGTGGCGCAGAGCGGTGTCGAGGTCCTCGCCGTGTTCGTAGCCGACCACGGGCAGCCCGGGGAAGAGCCGGTGCGCCGCTTCGAGGGCCCCGGGCCAGGCCGTGTCGGCGCCGCCGTCCCGGGCGAAGACGTTGGAGAGGCCGAGGACGCTTCCCTCACCGGGCAAGAGGACGCTTCCCTCACCGGGCACTCCGCCGCCGAGAGCGTCGTCCCCGGCAACGCCGTCACCGGCGACGCCCCCGCTGCGGCTCGCCACCGCCCCGGCGGTGATCCGGCCGTCCGGGGCGTGGGCGGCGAGCAGGAAGGTGTCCGGGTCGTCGAGAAGGGCGGGCCGGAAGAGGCCCGCGTTGCCGTCGCCGTCGTCCCATGCCTCCGCCCAGGCGCGTACCGCGTCGGGGTCCCCGGCGACCTGCCAGGGGGTGCCGGTGAAGGCGGCGGGCGGGCCGGCCGGGCGGTGGATCCACGCGGCTTCGAAGAGCACCCGGAAGCCGGCCGCCGTCAGGTCGAGGTCGGCGAAGCTGTCCTTGACGGTGGCGCCCGGGGCGGTGAGGTCGACGCGCCGGACGACGTCGGCCGGATCCGTGCCGGGGGCCAGGGTCACCGCGTCGGGGTAGTAGAGCGGCGTGCGGGTCGGGGCCGTCCACGCCCGCGCCCCGAAGTCGCCCGGCACCCCGTGGCTGCGGCTCATCACCGCGCACCACTCGGCGTTGTTGCGGGCGGAGATCCGGACCAGGCGGGCCGGGGAGTGCTGCGTCGTCCGTGCTGTCCGTGCTGTCTGCGTCGTCGTCACGAGTGCGGAGCCTGCCCCGGGGCGGTGCGTCCCGTCGAGGGGTTTTACCGATCCGAGCCGATCCGGTCGCGACCTACCCGGCCTGGGGCTCCATGAACTCCAGCCGGTTGCCCACCGGGTCCTCGCTGGAGAAGCGGCGGTGGCCCGGGAGCGTGTCGTCCCAGCGGACGGGTGCGCCGTGTGCCGCCAGGCGGTCGGCGAGGGCGTCGATCCCGGTGACGCGGAGCCCGGGGTGGGCCTTGGCGGCGGGGCGGAAGTCCCGCTCCACGCCGAGATGGACGCGGACCGGGGCGGCGTCCGGGCCGGTCCGGAACCAGCAGCCGCCCCGCGCGGCGAGCACCGGGGGCTTCGGCTCCTCGGTCATGGCGAGGACGCCCCCGTAGAAGGCGCGCAGCAGGCCCTCGGAGCCGGGAGGGGCGGCGAGCTGTACGTGGTCCAGTGCGACGATCACACGTCTGCCCGCCCGACGGCACCCGCGAGCCGGGCGACGGCGAAGATCCGGCGGAACGGGAAGACCGTGCCGTGCGGGCCCTGCGGGTAGGCGGTGCGCAGCAGGTCCCGGTACTCGGTGAGGAAGGCGTCGAGGGCCTCGGGGTCGTCGGCGAGGGCGGCGAGGACCGGGCGCAGGCCGGTGCCCTTGACCCAGTCGAGCACCGGGTCGTCGCCGTGCAGGACCTGGAGGTACGTGGTCTCCCAGACGTCGACCACCGCGCACCCGGCGGCGGTGAGCCGGTCGTGGTAGGCGGCGGGCTCCAGGACGGCGTCCTCGTGGCGGAGCAGTCCGCCGAGACGCCCGTGCCAGCGGGGGGATTCGGCGAGGCCGCGCATCAGGGCGTGGCTGGGGGCGTCGAAGTTGCTGGGTACCTGGAAGGCGAGGGTGCCGCCGGGGGCGAGGCCGTCGAGCCAGGCGGGGAAGCGGTCGGCGTGGCCGGGGACCCACTGGAGCAGGGCGTTGGAGGCGATCAGGCCGTACGGCTCCGCGGGGGTCCACTCCAGGACGTCGGCCTCGGCGAAGTCGAGCGTCGGGGTGGCGCGGGTACGGGCCTGCTCCAGCATCTGCGGGGAGTTGTCGTAGCCGGTGATCCGGGCCTCCGGCCACCGCTCGGCGAGGAGGACGGTGACGTTCCCCGGGCCGCAGCCGAGGTCGGCGACGCGGGGGCGGGGACCCCCGGGGAGGTCGCCCACCCGGGCGAGGAGGTCACGGAAGGGGCGCTCGCGGTGCTCCGCGTGGCGGAGATACTGGCCGGGGTCCCAGACGGATTCACTCATGGCGTCAGCATCCACCCGGACTATCTTGACGTCAAGACACTTGAAACCAAGAGACTTCACGTCGAGGGACCCTCTACACTGATCGACATGGAGGACGAGGTCGACCGTCTGGTCGCAGCATGGCGCCGCGAGCGCCCCGACCTCGACGTGGAACCACTAGAGGTCCTCAGCCGGGTGTCGCGCCTCGCGCGCCACCTCGACCGGGCCCGCCGCATCGCCTTCTCCGAGCACAACCTGGAGCCCTGGGAGTTCGACGTCCTGACGTCGCTGCGCCGGGCCGGCGCCCCGTACCAGCTCTCCCCCGGCCAGCTGCTGACGCAGACCCTGGTCACCTCGGGCACGATGACCAACCGCATCGACCGGCTGACCAAGAAGAACCTGGTGGAACGCCTCCCCGACCCCAACGACCGGCGCGGGGTGCTCGTCCGGCTGACCGCCGAGGGACGCGACAAGGCCGACCAGTCGCTGGCCGGACTGCTCGACCAGGAACGCGCCATCCTCGGCGAGCTCTCCGCCCGCCAGCGCGGCGAACTCGCCGATCTTCTACGCCAGTTGACCGCCCCGTTCGACAACGTCCCCGGGTAGCGGCACCACTTCGGACAGCAGGTCGACCGGCCCCACACCCGCCCTGCGGGCCAGCGCCACGGCCGCCAGCGTCGAGTGCACCCCGAGCTTTCCCAGAACGTTCTGCATGTGCGTGCGGACCGTGTGCGGCGAGAGGTAGAGCCGCTCGGCCACCGCCTTGCGCCCCAGCCCAGCGACCATGCAGCGCAGCACCTCCCGCTCGCGCGGGGTGAGCGACTCCACCAGCAGCTCGCTCTCGGTACGGTGCTTGCGCGCGGCCGTCAACTCCCGCAGTACGCCCGTGAGCAGGGCCGGCGGCAGATGGGTCTCGCCGCGCAGCACCCCGCGGATGACCGCCAACAGGCGTTGCAGGGAGCAGTCCTTGGCGACCCAGCCGGAGGCACCCGCCTGGAGCGCCGCCGCCGCACGGCGCGGATCGTCCCGTTCGGCGAGGACCACCGTGCGGACGCCCGGGCGGGCCTCGCGGACCCCCGCGACGAGGGAGATCCCGTCGACCGGGCTGCCCTGCTGCGGGCTCCCGCCCGCCGCGGGCGTGCCGCCCAGTTCGGCGTCGACCAGCATGACGTCGTAGGCGCGGCCCTCGGTGGCGGCGCGGTCGAGGCAGCGCAGTGCGGCGGGGCCGCTGCCCGCGGCGGCCACGTCCACGTCCGGCTCGGCGGTGAGCGCCGCGGCGAGCGACTCGGCAAAAATTCGATGGTCGTCGACCACGAGAACCCGGATACGGGCCACGTCTACCCCCCAGTGGGACGGTCCCGGTCCGCCGTCCTGAGGCCGGACCCGGGTGGGAACACGTCGGGGTGGTCGTGGCGTCCGAGCTCCACGACGGGAGAACCGTCCGCGCGGCCCCGCCGCGCGCACCGAGCCGCCACCGTCTGCGCCCGGGCACCGCACCGCCCGTCTCGGCCCCTGAACGGCACCGGCCCCCACCGGTGCTGCCCATCAGCGTACGGGCGTACGGGTGCCCGGGAAGCCGATTCGCGGAAGTGACCGTCCCCGGCGCTCAAGGGGTACTTCCTGTTCCGTTCCGGGACGGAAGTGGACGAACGAGGCCACATTCTGTGCCACCGCACCGGGGCGGGTGCGCGACCACCGGACCGGGGCGGCGGGTGCGCGACCACCGGACACGGCGGAGCGCCGGGTCACCGGCCGTGGGGACGGCCGGGCCCGGCGCTCGTACACGCGGGGGTCCGGTGCGGGCGGTCGTCAGACCAGGCGGCGCGCGCCCTCCGAGGGGACGGCGGCGAAGATGCCCGGGGTGGCGTGGCCGGCCGCCGCGAAGGCGTCGAGCACCGACGTGGTGACCGCCTCGGCGTCGGACTCCTCGACCAGCACGATCGCCGAGCCGCCGAAGCCGCCGCCGGTCATGCGGGCGCCGAGCGCCCCGGCCGCGTTCGCGGTGGCCACGGCGAGGTCCAGCTCCTCGCAGGAGACCCGCAGGTCGTCCCGGAGCGAGATGTGGCCCTGGCTGAGCACCGGGCCCGCCGCGCGAACGTCCCCGGCGTCGAGCAGCGCGATGACCTGCTCCACCCGGGCGTTGTCGCTGACCACGTGGCGTACGTAGCGGACGACGGACTCGTCCGCGCCGGCCGCCTCCAGCCGGGCGAGGGCGTCGGGGAGGTCCTCGTACGCCAGCTCGCGCAGCTTGCCCAGCCCGAGCAGGCGGGCGCCCTCCTCGCAGCCGGCCCGGCGCTCGGCGTACGCGCCGTCGCCCAGCGCGTGCTTGACGCGGGTGTCCACGACCAGCAGGCGCAGCCCGTGCGCGGCGAGGTCGAAGGGGACCTGGCGCACGGCGAGGTCACGGGTGTCCAGGTGGAGGGCGTGGCCGTCGGTGCAGCAGGCGGACGCCATCTGGTCCATGACGCCGCAGGGCACGCCGACGAAGTCGTTCTCGGCGGCCTGGCCGAGGACGGCCAGCTCCGCGGCGGTCAGGCCGAGGCCGAAGAGGTCGTTCAGGGCGAGCGCGACGACCACTTCGAGGGCGGCGGACGAGGAGAGCCCGGCGCCGGTCGGCACGGTCGAGGTGACCTGGATGTCCGCGCCGGTGATCTCGTGCCCGGCCCGCCGCAGCGCCCAGACGACACCCGCCGGGTACGCGGCCCAGCCGTGGCCCTCGTTGGGCGTCAGGCCGTCGACGGCGAGCTGCACGATGCCGCCGGGTACGTCGGTGGAGTGCAGCCGCAGCTGGCCGTCGGTGCGCCGGGCGGCGGCGGCACGGGCGGTGTGCGGGAGAGCGAGCGGCATGACGAAGCCGTCGTTGAAGTCGGTGTACTCGCCTATGAGGTTGACGCGCCCGGGGGCGGCCCAGACCCCCTCGGGCTCGGTGCCGTACAGCGCGCGGAAGGAGGCGGTGAACTCGTCCTGGCCCAGCGGTCCGGTGGTCGCGACGGCCTCGGCGACGATGCTCTCGGGTGTCTCGGTCATGATGCGGTGGTCTCCTCTCGGCGGGCGAACGCCCAGGCGTCCGCGACGATACCGGCCAGGTCCGGGCGGCTCGGCGTCCAGCCCAGGCGCTCGCGGGCGGTGGCCGCGGAGGCGACGAGGACGGCCGGGTCGCCGGCGCGGCGAGGGGCGGCGGTCTCCGGGATCGGGTGGCCGGTGACCTCGCGGACGGTCTCGATGACCTGGCGGACCGAGAAGCCGTTGCCGTTGCCCAGGTTGCAGATGAGGTGCTCGCCGGAGGTGGCGGCGCCCAGCGCGAGGAGGTGGGCCTCGGCGAGGTCGGCGACGTGGATGTAGTCGCGGACGCAGGTGCCGTCGGGGGTGGGGTAGTCGTCGCCGTAGACGTTGATCGACTCGCGGGTGCCCGCGGCGACCTGGAGGACCAGCGGGATGAGGTGGGACTCGGGGTCGTGGCGCTCCCCGGTGTTCCCGTACGCGCCGGCCACGTTGAAGTAGCGCAGCGAGACGGCGGCCAGTCCGTGGGCGGCGGCCTCGCCGGTGATCATGTGGTCGACGGCCAGCTTGGTCGCGCCGTACGGGTTGGTGGGGGCGGTCGGGTCGGCCTCCGTGATGGGGCTGGAGACCGGCTCGCCGTAGGTGGCGGCGGTGGAGGAGAAGACGAGGGTGCGCACCCCGGCGTCACGCATCGCGGCGAGCAGCGCGGTGGTGCCGCCGACGTTGTTGAGCCAGTACTTCTCGGGGTTCACGACGGACTCGCCGACCTGGGAGAACGCGGCGAAGTGCAGGACGGCGTCGTAGGAGGCGTCGAGCCACTTCGCGGCGTCCTGGATGCGGCCCTCGATGAACTCGGCGCCCTGCGGGACGCCCTCCCGGAAGCCGGTGGAGAGGTCGTCGAGCACGGTGACGGTGTGCCCGGCCTCCAGCAGGTGCGTGGCGACCACGCTGCCCACGTAACCGGCACCGCCGGTGACCAGGTACTTCTTCGGGGTGGTGCTGCTCACTTGCTCGCTACCTCTCGCAGTCGCTCGGCCGCGGTCTCCGGCGGCACGTCGTTGATGAACGCTCCCATGCCGGACTCCGAACCGGCGAGGAACTTCAGCTTGCCGGGGGTGCGACGGATGGTGAAGAGCTCCAGGTGGAGGGCGAGCTCCTCGCGCCCGGGGGCGCGGAACGGCGCCTGGTGCCAGGCGGCGATGTACGGCGTGGGAGGCGCGTCGGGGCCGAAGATCCGGTCGAAGCGCCGCAGGAGCTCCAGGTAGATCTGCGGGAACTCCGCGCGGGCGGCGTCGTCCAGCTCGCGGAAGTCGGCGACGCGGGTGCGGGGATGGAGGTGGACCTCGTACGGCCAGTGCGCGGCGTACGGGACGAACGCGACCCAGTGCTCGCCGGCGAGGACGATCCGGTCGCCCTCGGCGATCTCGCGGGCGACGACGTCCTCGAAGAGGTTCCGTCCGGTCTCCTCGCGGTGGGCGACGGCGGAACGCAACATCAGTTCGGTTCGGGGCGTCACGAAGGGGTAACCGTAGATCTGGCCATGAGGGTGACCCAGCGTCACACCGATCTCTGCGCCGCGGTTCTCGAAGGGGAAGACCTGGGCGACCTGGTCGAGCTCGGAGAGGGCGGCGGTGCGGTCGGTCCAGGCGGCCAGGACCAGCGCGGCCTGGTCCTCGGTGAGGTCGGCGAAGGAGGAGTCGTGGTCGGAGGCGAAGCAGACGACCTCGCAGCGGCCGGAATCCCCGGCGAGCGAGGGGAAGCGGTTCTCGAAGACGACCACGTCGTAATCGTCGTCGGGGATCTCGCTGAGCCGCTCACCCCGCGAGGGGCAGAGCGGGCACTCGTCGGCCGGCGGGTGGTAGGTGCGGCCCTGGCGGTGGGAGGCGATGGCGACCGCGTCGCCCAGGACCGGGTCGCGCCGGATCTCGGACGAGGTGGCGACGGAGTCGAGCGGCCTGCGATCCACCGCATCGCGTACGACGTCGTCGGCGGAGTCGTAATAGATCAGTTCCCGACCGTCGGCGAGGGTCGTTGCCGTCTTCTTCACCAGGTTCCTCCAAACATAACTAAACATAATTAACCACAACCAAACAGGGGCGTCAATGACGTAACTCTTTGTAGGCAAGCTGTTTCTCTGTGTGCGATTAAGTGGAGACCTGGTTTCTTATATCGGGTCAATTCGCCCCTCTGCATCACGATCAAACAAAGAACACCAGCTGCTTTGTTCAGTTATTGAATGCATGGGCGTAAGTTTCATCAGGTTCAGTTCGCGCAACGAAGCGAGTACCCCCCATGAACTATCTGGCTGAAGGGCTCCGGCTCCCCACGAACGGCCTCGATTACACAATCCTGGCCATCTACTTCGTCGTGGTCCTCGGCATCGGCTTCGCGGCCCGCGCCAGTGTGAAGACCAGCCTCGACTTCTTCCTCTCCGGCCGCTCCCTGCCCGCCTGGGTCACCGGTCTGGCCTTCGTGGCCGCCAACCTCGGCGCCACGGAGATCCTCGGCATGGCGGCCACCGGCGCGCAGTACGGCGTCTCGGTCGTCCACTGGTACTGGATCGGCGCCATCCCCGCCATGGTCTTCCTCGGCCTGGTGATGATGCCGTTCTACTACCGCTCGAAGGTCCGGTCCGTCCCGGAGTTCCTGCTCCAGCGGTTCGACAAGTCGGCCCACCTGCTGAGCTCCGCCCTGTTCGCGTTCGCCGCCATCCTGATAGCCGGCGTCAACCTCTACGCGCTCTCGATCGTCGTGGAGGCGCTGCTGGGCTGGCCGCAGTGGGTCGCGATCACCGTCGCGGGCATCTTCGTCCTGCTGTACATCACCATCGGCGGACTCTCCTCGGCGATCTACAACGAGGTGCTCCAGTTCTTCGTCATCCTCGCCGCGCTCATACCGCTCACCATCCTGGGCCTCAAGCGCGTCGGCGGCTGGGACGGCCTGAGCGACTCCCTGACGAAGACCCACGGGTCCTCGTTCATGTCCGCCTGGAGCGATACGGGGATCGGTGACAGCAACGCACTCGGTGCCAACTGGCTGACGATCATCCTCGGCCTCGGCTTCGTGCTCTCCTTCGGCTACTGGACGACCAACTTCGCCGAGGTGCAGCGCGCCCTGTCCGCGAAGAACCTCTCGGCCGCGCAGCGCACCCCGCTCATCGCCGCGTTCCCGAAGATCTTCATCGTCTTCCTGGTGATGATCCCGGGCATGGTCGCCGCCGTCGTCGTCCCGAACATCGGCACCGACCGCTCGGACCTGACGTACAACGACGCCATCCCGCTGCTGATGCGCGAACTGCTCCCGAACGGTGTCCTCGGCATCGCGGTGACCGGTCTGCTCGCCGCGTTCATGGCCGGCATGGCCGCCAACGTCTCCTCGTTCAACACGGTGTTCACCACGGACATCTACGCGCGCTACATCCGCAAGGACGCGCCGGACGCGCACTACCTGCGCTTCGGCCGCGGCGTCACCGCCGTCGGCGTGCTGGCCTCGATCGGCACGGCGTTCATCGCGTCGAGCTTCTCGAACATCATGAGCTACCTGCAGACGCTCTTCTCGTTCTTCAACGTCCCGATGTTCGTCGTCTTCATCATCGGCATGTTCTGGAAGCGCGCGTCGATGAAGTCCGGCGTCTGGGGCCTGGTCGCGGGCACCACCGCCGCGATGGTCAACTACTTCGTCCTCTACAAGCAGGGGATCATCGGCATCCCGACCGACCAGGGCGCGAACTTCGTCTCCGCCATCGTCGGCTTCGTCGCCGGTGCGGTCGTCATGGTCCTGGTCACCCTGTTCACGGCCCCCAAGCCGGAAGCCGAACTGGCCGGCCTGGTCTACGGCACCGAGTCCCCGGACGCCCCCGAGGTGCCCGAGGAGTCCGACTCCGCGTGGTACCGCAAGCCGGCCCTGCTGGGCTGGGGCGCCATCGTGATCGCCGCCGCCTGCTACATCCCCTACTCGTTCTGATCGGAGGAACCACCATGTCCGAGCTGCACAAGGAAGTCTCCGACCTGGAGAGCAAGTCCGCCACGGCGGCACGCCTCTTCGACATCAGGCGGATCATCGGCGGTCTCTTCGTGGTCTACGGAGTCATCGTCACCATCGCGGGCATCAGCCCGTCCGACGCCGACCTCAAGAAGGCCCAGGGCGTCAACATCAACCTGTGGACCGGCCTCGCGATGCTCGTCCTCGGACTGCTGTTCCTGGTCTGGATGTGGCTGCGCCCGACGCAGGCCCCGGTCGAACCGATCGAGCCGGGCGGCCCCGCCGGTCACTGACCGGCCGCACCCCACCTCGTCACGGCCACCCCAGGGGCCGGACCCACCCGCGGCTCAGGGTGCGTCCGGCCCCTGCGGCATGTCCTGCCCGGGTTCCCGCGCCGCGCCCATCGCCGTGTGGACGACCGCCCGGTCGAGCAGCCCCGTACGGGCCGCGAGCGCGGCGGCCTCCAGCCGGGAACCGACGCCGAGCTTCATCAGGACCCGCTGGACGTGGGTACGGGCGGTACTCGGCGCGATCCGCATCCCGGCGGCGATCAGCCGGGTGCCCTCGCCCTCGGCGACGCGCACCAGCACCTCGGCCTCGCGGGGCGTCAGCAGCCGCAGCAGCCGCTGGCCCTCGTCGTCGGGCTTCTCCACCGGGTGCAGCAGCTCGGTGAAGGCGCCCCTGAGCAGGGCGGGCGCCACCGAGGCCTCCCCGGCCCTGGCCTTCATCATGGCCCGCTCCACGCCTTCGATGCGTTCGTCGTGCCGGACGTATCCGGCCGCCCCGGCCGCGAAGGCCGCCGCGATCCCCCGGGGACTGGGCACCGGGCCCAGCACCACCACCGCCACCTGCGGACGCTCCCGTCCGATCCGCGCGATCGGGTCGAAGGCGCCCGGCGCCGCGGGCGAGGCCGTCCCGAAGAGACAGACCTCCGGCGCCCGGGCTATGACGAGATCGGCGGCGCCCGCGGTCGGCGCCGTGGCCGCGAGCACGCGGTGCCCCCGGAGCTTGAGTGCCGAGGCGAGCGCCTCGGCCAACAGGCGGTGGTCGTCGACCACCATGAGCCGCACGCTCATCGCGCAGATACCCCCAGTACCGCCGTGAACCGCCGCGCGCAGGTCTGCCACGACCGTCGGCCCCCCGGCCTAGACCCGGCAAGCTACACGCTTGTTCGACGCCGTGGCGCCCATACGTGGCAGAAGCCCCCCAGAAGGCCGATTTCTTCTGCTGCGGATGTCACGGAGTTGACGGAAAACGATCGGCCCCGCCGGTCTTCTTCCGACCGGCGGGGCCGTCCTGCGGGTGCCCCGGGCGCGGGGCGGGTGGCGTCCCGGCATCGGCCGGGCACCGGGTCAGCCGGTGCTGAACGCCATGGCGAGGAGCCGGTCGTCCTCGTCCGCCCCGCTCGATTCGCTGAGCATGTCCGGCGACAGGAAGAGCCGGCCCTTCTCGTACAGGAACTCCCCCCGGTCGTAGCCGAAGTACGTCTCCGCGTCCCGGGTCTTCTCGGTGCTGGGGTTCTCCATCAGCACCGTCTCCTTCAGGGTCGCGCCGTCGAGCGAGACGACCTGGCCGCCCTTGTCGTACGGCGGCACCTTGTACGCGATGACGTTGGTGCCGTCCATCCGGAGCGGGATCATGCTGTACCGCTCGCCCGCGTCGGCGCGGGCGCCGAGCAGCTTGCCGGTGGTGAGGTCGAACGCGACGATCTCGTTGGTGTCGCCGTACTCGGCGGTGCCCTCGTGGGACTCGGTGGGCACGTACAGCCGGTTGTTGCCGACCGTCATGCCGACGCACCGCTCCACCTCGGTGGAACCGCACTCCCCCGCGTACCGCTCAGCGTCGGCGGAGATACGGACGATCAGCTTGCCGGTCCCGGAGTCGATGGAGAAGTAGTCCGAGATGCTGGAGCCGTCACCGGCCGTGTCGCCGATGTCGGCCGCGACGACCAGCGGCTTGGTGGAGACGACCGCCGCGTACTCGACGCCCGGCGGCATGTCGTACGAGGAGACCGGGGCGCCCGTCTTCGCGTCCAGCGTCTGGATCGAGAGCTTCGGGTCGTCGTACGAACCGCACTTGCGGACGGTGACGAGCGCCTCGCCGCCGCCGTAGCCGGTGTCGTAGCAGTCGTCGGTGGAGATCTTCGGGGCCCAGAGCTGGGCCCCGGTGGTGATGTCGAAGGCGGCGCCGCCCTGGGTGCCCGCCGCGGCGACCGTCGTCCCGCTGACCGTCACCTCGCTGAACCGAACCGGCTTGTCGCCGTTGGAGGCGGCGGTGACCGACTTCGACCAGAGCATCTTGCCGGTGTTCAGGTCGAGCGCGCCGAGCTTGTTGCAGGAGGGGTACTTGTCCGCCGAGGTCGGCTTGCCCTCTTCGAAGAGGATGGCGGTCTTGTAGTCCTTGGTCATGTGCCGGGAGGCGGCGCAGACCTGCCCGGCCGTCGGGACCGACCAGAGCTTGGTCCCCTTCTCCAGGTCGTATCCGGCGACCTCGTACACCCCGGTCTTCACATACACCTTGTCGGTGACCCAGGAGCCGTAGACGGTGGTGACGTCGGAGACCTTCGGCTTCGGGATCTGGAAGGCGACGTGCGACTTGGTGGAGGCCGGCACCTTCTCGGTGCCTCCGGCGAGACCGCCGCCGTCCCCCTTGTCCCCGTCGGCGCCGCCGTCACCGCCGCCGTCACCGGCGGTGGGTCCCGCGGTGGAGACCTCGGGGTCCCCGCCGTCGCCGGACGCCGAGTAGACGATCCCGGCTCCGATGATCAGCACCACGGCGAGCGCCGCCCCGATGATGATCTTCATCTGGGCGGAGAGCTTCTTCCCCCCGCCGGAGCCCTGGGGCGGCTGCGGCTGCGCGTACTGGGGTTGCGTCGGGTAGCCGTACCCCGGCTGCCCGGGACCGGGCTGGCCGAAGTAGCCGGGCTGGCCGGGCTGCGAGGAGGTCGGCGTCTGCGGGTAGCCGTACCCGGCCTGCGGCGGCGGCCCCTGCGGATAGCCGTACCCGGGCTGCGGCTGCGGGTACCCATAGGCGGGCCCGGCCGGACCCTGCGGCGGCTGGTTCTGCGGCTGCGGCTGGTTCTGGGGCTGGGGCTGCGGCGGCTGGGCGGCCTGGGGCTGGGGCTGGGGCTGGGGCTGGGGCTGCTGGGGAGCCTGCGGCGGCGGGGGGGCCTGGGGCTGCGGTGCCTGCGGCGGCGGGGGCTTGCCGTACGGGGAGGGCGGCGGTGCGCCGAAACCGCCGGGCGGCGGGTCCTGCGGGGCGCCGAAGCCGCCCTGCGGCGGTTCGCCGGGCTGCTGCGGGGGCGGGGGCGTGGGCGGCTGGGTCATCTCGTACGTACCTCGGGGGAAGGGTGAGAGGAAAGGTGAGGAGCAAGGCGGTCGGAGCGGGGGGCACCGGGCCGGCGGCCCGGGGACCGCGGAGTCACTTGCCGAACGCGATCATCGCCGTCTCGCGGTCGTCGCCCCTGTTGTTGGCCTCGGTGAGCTGGTCGGCGACGATGATGGAACGTCCCTCCAGCCAGAGGAACTTGCCGTCGAAGATGCCTTCCTCCACGAGCGCCGTGGACGCCGGGTGCTGGAGCAGGATCTTGGGCGTTCCGCCGGCCGGAGCGACGGAGGCGATGGCGCCGCCGTTCTCGTAGGTCGCCTCCAGATGGACGATCAGGTTGCCGCCGTCCATCCGCATCGGCTCCATGAGCCGGCCCTCCGGTGCGGCAGCCTTCCACTTGGTCTTGCCGGAGTCGAGGTCGAAGGCGACCACCGCGTTGGTGCGGTCGGTGGCGCTGGGGGCCTCGGTCGCCATGTAGAAGGTGTTCGCGTCCGCCACGACGCCCGTGCAGGTGTCCAGGGACTTGCCGAAGATCTCCAGCGTGCCGCCGCAGTTCGGGGCGAACTTGTCCGCCGCGTCACCCGACAGCGTGGAGCGGAGCGTGCCGTTGTCCTTGAGGGCGATGACGCCCCACGACTTCTTCTTCTCGTTGGTCAGCGCCACGACGAGCGGGTCGACCGAGTACACCCGGTCGACCTCCCAGCCGCGATCCGGCTGGTACGTCCAACGCGCCTTGCCGGTGGTTGGGTCGAGCTGCTGGATCTGCTGCTGCGGGTTCTCCGGGTCGCCCGTACTGCAGTTGAGGGCGGCGATGAGCTTCGGGCCGCCCGCGTACGCGACCGGCTGGCAGTTGCCGGACGGCTTGCCGAACAGCTCCTTGCCGTCGCTGACCCGGAACGCGTTGGTGCCGCCGGAACGGCCGACCGTGACGGTGTCACCGCTGATCGCCAGGCTGATCTCGGTCAGCATGTCCCAGATGCCGCTCTGTTTGATCGTCTTCTTCCAGCCCGCCTTGCCCGCGGCGAGGTCGATCTGCTGGATCTCGGCGCAGTCGGCCCGGTCGCCGGTACCGTCCATCAGCCCCAGGACGACCTTGCCGTCCGCGGTGGCGTTGACGGGCGCCGCGCAGATGTCGGTGGAGAACGTCACCGACCACTTCTCCTCGCCGGTGTCGAGCGAGTAGCCGGAGATGCCCCGGTAAGCGGCCTTGACCAGGGTGTCACCGACGATCCAGGGACCGTGGACCCGTGCGCCGCCGGCGTGCGGCAGCTTCAGGTCGTTGTCCTTCATCCAGAGGATCTTCGCCTCGCCCTTCTGGCGCCCGGCGTTGAGATCGTCGTCCGTGTCGCGGCCCTCGTCGTTCCCGTCCGCCGAGCCCGAGGCGCTGGGCCCGGTGCCACCCTTTCCGTCCGAACTCTTCTGGGCGGTCGGCTTCCCGCCGTTGTCGTCCCCGCCCACGGCGAAGCCCACGCCGACCGCGGCCACGACCACCACCGCGACGGCCGCGGCGACGATCGCCCCGGTCCGGCCGCGGAAGAACCCGCGCCCGGACGAGGGTCCGGGAGCGACGGGCGGCGGGCCGGGCGGGGCCGGGTAACCCGGGTAACCCTGCTGCCCGTACGGCCCCGGCTGCTGCGGCGCGCCGTACGGGCCCGCCTGCTGACCGTACGGACCGGGCTGCGGCTGCTCGCCGTACGGACCGGGGGGCTGCTGGCCGTACGGACCCGGCGCCTGCTGTCCGTACGGGCCGGGCTGCGGCTGACCGTACGGACCCGGCTGCGGCTGCTCGCCGTAGCCCGGGCCCGGCTGCTGCGGCGCGCCGTACGGGCCGGGGGCCTGCGGGTAGCCGTACCCGGGTGCGCCGGGGCCCGGGGGCTGCTGGCCGTACGGGCCGGGGGCCTGCGGGTAGCCGTAGGCCGGGGCGCCGGGGGCCGGGGGCTGCGCGGGGGGCGCCGGCGGGGCCGCCGGGGGCGGGGGCGGCGTACCGGGGGGCTGGGTCCCGGGCTGCTGGGTCCCGGGCTGCTGGGCGGCGGGCTGGGAAGCCCCGTGCGGAGGCTCCTGCGGAGTCCCCGAGCCCCCCTGAGGCGGTTGCTGACTGGGCGGCTGGGTCATCAGCACGTCCCCCTTCGTGCGGTTCCGGTGCCCGTTCCGGCCTCCCCCGCGATCCCTCGGGGACGGACGGCGTCGTGCGACGTACGTCCTGAACTCCCCCGGAATGGAGCGGAACGGGCATGGCTACCGCGGCGTCGCGACAGTCTGGCGGGGCTTCTTTGTACCACCTGCACCAGCACGCACACCGATTCGGTCCGCCCCCTGTTCCCAAGGGAGAACCGGTCCGTGATGCCGCCGTTACGCGCCTGCGGGGGGCCGCCCCACCGACCCGGCCAACTCTCCTACCGACGCGGCGAGTTCCTCCATATCCGAACCACGGCGACCGGAATTCCCCGCTTTGCGCGGTTGGTTCCGCCGCACAGAACGGAACGGACCCGGACGGACCGGCCGGTGAGCGGCCGGGCCCGTCCGGGTCCGTTCAGTTCCGTACGAGGAGTCCGCCCGAGCAGTCCGCCCGAGGAGTCCGTACGGTCGGCGCCTACGCGTCCTCGGCCAGCTCCAGCCAGCGCATCTCCAACTCGTCGCGCTCGGTGACCAGTTCGCGCAGCTCGGCGTCGAGCTTGGCGACCTTCCCGAAGTCCGTGGCGTTCTCCGCGATCTGGGCGTGCAGCTTGGTCTCGCGGTCGGAGAGCTTGCCGAGCTGCCGCTCGACCTTCTGCAACTCCTTCTTCGCCGCTCGCGATTCCTGCGCCGAGACCGCGTTGGCCGCCGGCGCGGACTCCTTCGTCCCGGCGGCGGGGGCGGCGGACGGGGTGGCCGTCTCCTCCATGCGCTGCCGGCGCTCGATGTACTCGTCGATACCGCGCGGCAGCATCCGCAGCGCCCGGTCGCCGAGCAGCGCCATCACCTTGTCGGTGGTGCGCTCGATGAAGAAACGGTCGTGGGAGATCACGATCATGGAGCCGGGCCAGCCGTCGAGGAGGTCCTCCAGCTGCGTGAGGGTCTCGATGTCGAGGTCGTTGGTGGGCTCGTCGAGGAAGAGGACGTTCGGCTCGTCCATCAGCAGACGCAGGATCTGGAGCCGGCGCCGCTCACCACCGGAGAGGTCGCCGACCGGCGTCCACTGCTTCTCCTTGGTGAAGCCGAACTGCTCGCACAGCTGCCCCGCCGTCATCTCGCGGCCCTTGCCGAGGTCCACCCGGTCGCGGATCTGCTGCACGGCCTCCAGCACCCGGAGGGTGGGCTTGAGCTCGTGCACCTCCTGGGAGAGGTAGGCGAGCCGGACGGTCTTGCCGACGATGATCTTCCCGCCGGCCGGCTGGACGTCGCCCTGGCTGCGGCACGCCTCCGCGAGCGAGCGCAGCAGCGAGGTCTTGCCCGCGCCGTTCACGCCGACGAGACCGATGCGGTCGCCGGGGCCGAGCTGCCAGGTGAGGTGCTCCAGCAGCGTCTTGGGACCGGCCTGGACGGTCACGTCCTCCAGGTCGAACACGGTCTTGCCGAGGCGCGCGTTGGCGAACTTCATCAGCTCGCTGGTGTCGCGCGGCGGCGGCACGTCGGCGATCAGCTCGTTGGCGGCCTCGATGCGGTAGCGCGGCTTGGAGGTACGGGCGGGGGCGCCGCGCCGCAGCCAGGCCAGCTCCTTGCGCATGAGGTTCTGCCGCTTGGACTCCTCGGTCGCGGCGATCCGCTCACGCTCGGCGCGGGCGAAGACGTAGTCGCTGTAGCCGCCCTCGTACTCGTGGACGGTGCCGCGCTGGACGTCCCACATGCGGGTGCAGACCTGGTCGAGGAACCACCGGTCGTGGGTCACGCAGACGAGCGCGGAACGGCGGGCCCGCAGGTGGCCGGCGAGCCACGAGATGCCCTCGACGTCGAGGTGGTTGGTGGGCTCGTCGAGGACGATCAGGTCCTGGTCCGCGATGAGCAGCTTGGCGAGCGCGATACGCCGGCGCTCACCGCCGGAGAGCGGGGCGATGACGGTGTCCAGGCCGTGCTCGAAGCCCGGCAGCGCGAGACCGCCGAAGAGCCCGGTCAGCACGTCGCGGATCTTGGCGCTGCCCGCCCACTCGTGGTCGGCGAGGTCACCGATGACCTCGTGGCGGATCGTCGCCTTCGGGTCGAGGGAGTCGTGCTGGGTGAGGACGCCGAGGCGCAGACCGCCGAGGTGGGTGACGCGGCCGGTGTCCGCCTCCTCCAGCTTGGCGAGCATCCGGATGAGGGTCGTCTTGCCGTCGCCGTTGCGGCCGACGACACCGATCCGGTCTCCCTCCGAGACTCCGAGAGACACACCGTCGAGCAGCGCACGGGTGCCGTACACCTTGCTGACCTGCTCGACATTGACCAGATTGACGGCCATTTCACTCCTGCCCAGGGGATGGATCGACTTCCCAGGGTAGTCGCCGCGCGGATGCGGTAGCGTGCGGCGATCTTCCGGGGCGGCCCCCCGGGCAGGAACGTCTCCGGGGTGGGAACTTCATGGCGGGCATATCGGTACGACGCAAGCTGCCGGCGGCGGCCGCGGTGACTGCGGCGCTCTGCGCCCTGACCGGCTGCGGCACCGGGGACGACGGCAGGGCCACCGCCGCCGCCTCGTCGGCCACGGCGTCCGCGTCCCCTTCTCCCACCCGGTCCGGTACGGCCCCCGAGCCCGCCACCAGGGGCGGCAGCATCGGCGCCGCCGGCTCCGCCTGCGAGCTCCCGGTCACCTTCGACCTGGCCGCGCGGTGGAAGCCCGACGCCGTGGACGTCGATCCCGACTCCGAGTTCGCCGCCCTGGCGCAGCAGGGCCCGCTGACCCTCGTCTGCGAGATCGACGCACAGCCGGCCGGGAACATCGGCTACCTGCGGGTCTGGCGGGGCGAGAAGTCCTCCGCCTCCCCGCGTGAGCTGCTGAAGGCCTTCGTGGCGGCCGAGGCGGGCGCCACCGGCGCCACCTACACGGACGTCCGGGCGGGCACGGTCACCGGAGCCGAGGCCGCCTACACCGTGAACAGCGAACTCCTGGACGAGCGGAAGAAGGAGAGCGCCTTCCTCGTCCCCACCGCGCAGGGCCCGGTCCTCGTCCACCTCGGCGGCATGGACTCCGACGAGCACGACCAGATGCTCCCCGCGTACGAGCTGGCGAAGTCGAGCCTGCGGACCGGCTGAGCTGTCGGCCGGGCTTCGACCAGGCCGGTCGGGCAGCCCCAGACGCACGCCCGCAGCGCGGGCCGGAAGCCTCTGGTAGCTCCGCCGCAAGGCTTCCGGCCGGCCTGGACCGCGTGCACCGGACGGCCCTCCTCATGGGGCGGGCGCCGGTGGCCGCGTTAGAGGTTGTCTCATGTGGTGAGTCGTCGGTGGCAGATGAGGTCCCGAAGGGCGCCGTAAGAGCCCCCTCAGCCCACCGTCGCCCCCGGCGCCGGGGACTCCGCGATCCGTGCCGTGCGGCAGGTGCCGGAGGCGGTGAGGGCGGCGGCGACCCGGTGGGCGGTCGCCTCGTCGGGGACCAGGAACGCGGTGGTCGGGCCGGAGCCGGAGACCAGGGCGGCGAGGGCCCCGGCGTCGGTGCCGGCGGCCAGGGTCGCGGCGAGCGAGGGGCGCAGCGAGAGGGCGGCGGCCTGGAGGTCGTTGCTCAGGGTCTTGGCCAGGGCGACCGGGTCGCCGGAGGCGAGGGCGTCGAGCAGGGCCGGGGCCGCGGTGGGCTCGGGGACGTCCGTACCGGCGGTGAGCCGGTCGAACTCGCCGAACACGACCGGGGTGGAGAGTCCGCCGTCGGCGACGGCGAAGACCCAGTGGAAGGTGCCACCGGTGGCGACCGGGGTGAGCAGCTCGCCGCGGCCGGTGCCGAGGGCGGCGCCGCCGATCAGGCTGAACGGGACGTCGCTGCCGAGCTCCGCGCAGATCTCCAGGAGCTCCTCGCGGGAGGCGCCGGTGGACCAGAGCGCGTCGCAGGCGAGGAGGGCGGCGGCGCCGTCGGCGCTGCCCCCGGCCATGCCGCCGGCGACGGGGATGTCCTTGGCGATGTGGAGGTGGACGGCGGGCTCGATGCCGTACCGCTCGGCCAGCGCGAGGGCGGCTCGGGCGGCGAGGTTGCTGCGGTCCAGCGGCACCTGGGCGGCGTCCGGGCCGGAGCAGGTGATCGTCAGCTCGTCGGCCGGGGTCGCGGTGACCTCGTCGTACAGGCCGACGGCGAGGAAGACGTTGGCGAGGTCGTGGAAGCCGTCGGGGCGGGCCGCGCCCACCGCGAGCTGCACGTTGACCTTGGCCGGAACGCGGACGGTGACGCTTCCGGTCGTGCTCGGGCTCCCGGTCGCGGTGGCGCTGTGGGTCATGCGGGCAGCTCCGGCTTGTTCTCGGCGATGGCGGCGAACTCCTCGACCGTGAGCGCCTCGCCCCGGGCCTGCGGGGAGATCCCGGCGGCGACCAGCGCGGCCTCGGCGGCGGGGGCGGAGCCCGCCCAGCCGGAGAGCGCGGCACGCAGCGTCTTGCGGCGCTGGGCGAAGGCGGCGTCGACGACGGCGAAGACCTCGGTGCGGCTCGCGGACGTCTTGACCGGCTCGGTGCGGCGGACGAGCGAGACGAGCCCGGAGTCGACGTTGGGGGCGGGCCAGAACACCTTGCGGCCGATGGCCCCGGCGCGCTTCACGTCGGCGTACCAGTTCGCCTTCACGGAGGGCACGCCGTAGACCTTGTTGCCGGGGCGGGCGGCGAGCCGGTCGGCGACCTCGGACTGGACCATGACCAGGGTCCGCTCGATGCTCGGGAAGCGCTCCAGCATGGTGAGCAGCACGGGCACGGCGACGTTGTACGGGAGGTTGGCGACGAGCGCCGTGGGCGCGGGGCCCGGCAGCTCGGTGACCAGCATCGCGTCGGAGTGGACCAGGGCGAACCGGTCGGCGCGGCCGGGCATCCGGGCGGCGACGGTGGCGGGCAGGGCGGCGGCGAGGACGTCGTCGATCTCCACGGCCACGACCCGGTCGGCCGCCTCCAGCAGCGCCAGGGTCAGCGAGCCGAGCCCCGGGCCGACCTCGACGACGACGTCGTCGGGCCGCACTTCGGCGGTGCGCACGATCCTGCGGACCGTGTTGGCGTCGATGACGAAGTTCTGGCCGCGCTGCTTGGTCGGGCGTACGCCCAGCGCCGCCGCCAGTTCGCGGATGTCTGCGGGGCCCAGGAGGGCGTCGGGCTCTGTGCTGCTCACCCACTAAGCGTACGGGCCCGGATCGCGCCGCAGGTGCGACCGCGTCCCCGCCCCCGCTCAGTAGTCGAAGGCCCGCGCCGTATTGGCGTCGATCGTCGCGGCGAGGGTGTCCTCGTCGACGCCCTTGACCTCGGCCATCGCCCGCAGCGTGACGGGGATGAGGTAGGGGGCGTTGGGGCGGCCGCGGTAGGGCGCCGGGGTGAGGAAGGGGGCGTCGGTCTCGACCAGGACGAGTTCGGCGGGGGCGACGGCGAGGGCGTCGCGCAGTGGCTGGGCGTTCTTGAAGGTGACGTTGCCGGCGAAGGACATGAAGTAGCCGGCCCGCGCGCAGATCCGGGCCATCTCGGCGTCGCCGGAGTAGCAGTGGAAGACCGTGCGGTCCGGGGCGCCGACCTCGGCGAGGACCCGCAGCACGTCGGCGTGGGCCTCGCGGTCGTGGATGACGAGCGCCTTGCCGTGCCGCTTGGCGATCTCGATGTGCGCCCGGAAGGACTCCTCCTGGGCGGCGCGGCCCTCGGGCTCGGTACGGAAGTGGTCGAGGCCGGTCTCGCCGACGCCGCGTACGTGGGCGAGGGCGGCGAGGGCGTCGATCTCCGCGAGCGCCTCCTCCAGCGCCGCCTTGCCGCCCGGGGCGCGGACCCCTTCGCGGGTGCGGCCCTCGGGGTCGCCGTGGACGATGCGCGGCGCCTCGTTGGGGTGGAGGGCGACCGAGGCGTGCACCTGCGGGTGGGCGGCGGCCGTCTCGGCGGCCCAGCGCGACCCGGCGAGGTCGCAGCCGACCTGGACGACGGTGGTGACGTTGACGGCGGCGGCCCGCGCGAGGGCCTCCTCCACGGTGCCGTCCTGCATGTCCAGGTGGGTGTGCGAATCGGCGACCGGAACCCGCAGGGGTTCGGGCAGCGGCGGCGCTTCGGTACGGCTCATGCCCTTGATCGTACGAGGAGGGCCGGACAGGAGGGCGCCCGCCCGGGGTCCGGGGACACGGGCGGGCGCTCCTGGTCGGCAGCCCCCGTCAGCGGCGCTGGAAGGGGTGGAACAAGTCCGACAGGTGCCAGTGGCGGGCGGCCCCGGCTCCCGCCGGTACGGCCACGGCGGCCACCCGCTCGTCGTCGTCCCGTCCGGCGGCGGTGGTGCCGGTCGGATCGCGTCGCGGGTTGCCCTGCAGCAGTTGCTGCACGAGCGAGACCCGTCCCGAACGCATGATGCGGACCACATGGCCGCCGCAGTTCGTGCAGGTCGGGGTCGACAGAGGAGAGGGGACCCGCTCCCCCTCGGCCTTGTAGACCACGAAGGTATTGCCGTCCCGGTCGACGTGGTGCTCTATCTCGTAGGCCTGTTCCCAGCCGTGTCCACATCGCATGCACGCGAAGGCATAGGCCTCATGGACCGTGGTCGCCGCGATCTCACTCATACTTGCTCCTCTTGTCCGCAGGACAAGCCGCTCCCGAGTGTTTCCACCTCCCAGTGCACACCCGCCGCATACCGATCGCACCGGCTCAGGACCAGTGTTGATGCGTTCTTGGACTCCTTGGTGAGCCCTTGGTCCGCGCATGGTGCGAGGGTGCCCCGTACGAAACCAGCCGTTGGCGGCGCGCGGGCGTGCACCGCCCGTTCACCCGCCCGAGGGGCGCGTTTCCCGGCGCCCACACCTCCGTGCGCCGGGGGCCCGCGCGCGGCCGGGGAGCGCAAAATCCCCGCAATCAAAGGGCTTCACCGGGGCGCAGTGGGGGCGCATTCACAAGGCGCGGAATGAATTGAGCATTCAATTGAATTCCGCGCCTCACCAAAACAGCATGTCCGGTTTGCGGGGTTCGCTTATCTGGTTTTCACTCGGACCGTACGCAAGTACACGCAACCCCCGGCTTTTCCACAGAACAGAACGGGAACGCTCATGCACACGGAAATCACCCCCACCACCACGACCGACCTGGAGAAGGACCTGGAGGCCGCGCTCAACCCGGGCGAGGTCGAGGGTTTCTACCGCGACTCGCGCGAGTGCGCGTACCTCGCGCTCCTCGGTGGTGGCTCGGCGCTGCTCCTCTCGCCGCCCACCCCGCGGCCGAAGAAGGGCTGACCCTTCGCCCATGAACCAGTCAAGCGCTTCGTCCCGGCTCTCGGACGCGGTGCACGACCTGGCGAACGAGGTGGTCCTCGCTCTTAGGAGCGGGGGCCACCTCGCCACGGTGTGCGGCGCGGCCGGAATCCACGAGGACGACAGAACGGGCATCGCCGCGGTACGGGTCATCGGAGCCGACCTGCTGCTGCCGAGCGTGCTGTACGGACAGAACCCGCACCCCGGCGACGTGGCGGTCTTCCACCGCGCGGTGGAGGAGTTCCCGCCGCGCCCCGACGCCTCGCCCTCCGCCGCCTGGGGCCACTGGGCGATGCTCTCCACCCTGCACCGGGTGGCCCCCTCCGTCACCACCGGACGGCCGGCGGGCACGGCCCTCCTGGACGAGCCCGGTGTCGCCGGTCTGGGCGACGCCCCCTGGCAGGCCTTCTCGCACCAGCTCTCCCTCCTCACGCCGCTCGCCGTCCCGGCGGCGGCGTCTTCCGTGGCGGAGGTCGCCCGCGGCCGGGTGACCGACCTCGCGCGCGGTTTCGTCCGCGCGGTGCGCCGCCGCGACTGGCTCCAGGCCTCGGGCACCGGCCGCTGGCTGGCCGCCCTGGGCGGGGAGCCGCCGACGCTCGGTCTCGACCGGGGACTCGACTTCGTCGAGCTGATGGGCGGCCAGGACCCCCGGGTCGCCCTGAACGTCCGCGCCGCCCGGCTGATGACCGAGGAGCGCGGCAGGTGACGGCGGACCAGGCGACTGCCGACAGGACGACGGTGGAGCGCCCCGGCGACGGCGGACCGGCGGAGCGCCGGGCCGCCGTCGCCGCGCTCACCGTCCTCGTACGCGAGGTACGCGACCGCGCGCTGGCCTGGACCGAGGACCACCTGTCCGGCTTCGTCCTTCCCGAGGACGTGCTGGAGCCGCACACCAAGGTCGACCACACCCTCAAGCCGCTCGGCGAACTGGCCCAGCTGTGCGGCACCGCCCACCGGGTCACCGCCCCCGCCGATCCGGCCCACGCCACCGCCGACCGGCTGGTGGCGTTCGCCTGGGAGCAGACCCGCGCCGGGGATCTGCTGCTGGAACTCCTGCGGTCCGAGCCCTTCGCCGCGTACCCGTTCGAGATCTACGCGGCCTTCGCCGGGCACGGGCTCCGCCACGAAGGCTTCGAGCGGCTCGCCCGCCGGGTCGCGGCCACCCGGGGCTGGGCGGTCACCGAACAGCACGCCAACCGGCAGCTGGGGCTGATCAACTCCGAGCGCCGGGTGGGCATCGCCCCGCACGCGGACGCCGAGCAGGTGCTGCGCCGCACCTGGCTGGGCGGGCTGTCCGAGCCCTGGATGCTGGAGCGTTCCTCCGGCTACTCCCTGACCCACGCGGCGTACCACGTCACCGACTGGGGCGTCGCCCCCGGGCGGATGCCGGAAGACCTGGACGTCTATCTGCGGACCTGGCTGCCCGCCTGGGCCGACGGCTGCCTGGAGAGCCACCAGTGGGACCTCACCGCCGAGCTGCTGGCGGTCGGGGCGGGCCTGCCGGGGGCACCGCCGGTGGAGTTGTTCGCCGAGGCCTGGCCCGCGCTCGCCCGGGTGCAGCACCCGAGCGGCTGCCTCCCGGAGACCGGCCCGCCCGTCGCACCCCGGGACGCGGCGGACGAGGAGCCGTACCCGTTCCTGGCCTGCTACCACTCCACGCTGGTGACGGTCTTCGCCGCCTCGCTCACCGCGGCCCGGCTGGAAGACCCCGCCCCGTCCGCCCCCTCAGAAAGGAAGCACTGCGCATGAGCGGTATCCAGCAGATCCACGCGGTGGGAGCGAAGGCTCTCCAGTGGCTGCACGCCCACCGGGAGGGGTTCCGGCTGGAGGACGACCCCTCCCCCGAGGCCGGGATGCTGGACCGGTTCAAGCCCCTCGGTGAGCTGGCGCTCATCAGCAAGGTGATCTTCCGTGAGGGGGTCGCCGGGTCCCAGCAGTCCTCCCTCGCCCGCTCCCTCCTCGACTTCGCCTGGCACGAGCTGCTGGACTCCGGCCACCGGCTGCTGGACGGACAGCGCCGCGAGCCGCTCTGCCCGGCGCCGATGGAGGTGTACGTCCCGTTCAAGGAGCTGGGCTACCGCCACCCGGACCTCGAAGCGGCCGTCCGCCTGAACCACCGCCTCACCAGCTGGGGCCGGCTGGAGGTGAACCCGGTGCGGCGCCTCGGCATCGCCACGGTCGAGCGCCGGTTCGGGCTGACCGCGAGCGTGCCGCAGGACGAGGCGTTCCGGCGCACCTGGCTCGCCGCCCGGCCGGAGCCGTGGACCGTCGAGGGGCACATCGCCTACGACATCACCCACACCGTCTTCCACCTCACCGACTGGGGCCTGTCACCCGACGGACTGCCGCCGGAGATCGCCGACTACCTCGCGCTCTGGCTGCCCGTCTGGCTGGACGACTGGACCGACCTGAAGCGCTGGGACCTCCTCGGCGAGCTGCTGGTGGTCGACGCCTGTCTGCCCGAGCCGACGCTCGACCCGGCGGCCTGGGACGCCTTCGCCGCCGCGCAGGAACCGGACGGGGCCATGCCGGTGCTGGAGGGAATGCCCGAGGGCGACCCGGAGTGGGTCTTCGACCTCGTCTACCACCCCACGCTGGTGGCCGCGTTCGCCTCGGCGCTGGCGGTCTCGCGCTCCCTGTCGGACCTCTCGTCGGCGGCCTCCGCGTGAGCACGGTCCCCACCCTCGCCCGTACCGCGTCCGACGGTCCCGGCGGCCCGGCCGCCGGGGCCGACGCGCGCCTCCTCGCCGGGGCCGCCGAGGCGATCGGCCCGGCGCCCGATCTGGTGCTCGCGCTCAGCCGCCACGGACACCGCACCCTGCACGTCACCGGCACCGCGCCGGAACCGGACGACCGGCCGC
Source organism: Streptomyces sp. NPDC008125 (assembly GCF_042957125.1). Taxonomy (NCBI): domain Bacteria; kingdom Bacillati; phylum Actinomycetota; class Actinomycetes; order Kitasatosporales; family Streptomycetaceae; genus Streptomyces; species Streptomyces sp. NPDC008125. The sequence continues at coordinate 105,791 of NZ_JBIBHR010000004.1, read as the reverse complement.
GCGACCGGCTCCGGTACGAGCTCGGCTCGGCGTCCAAGACCTTCACCGGGCTGCTGCTCGCCCGGCTCGTCGCCGCGGGCCGCCTCTCGTACGACGCCCCGGCCGCGGAACTCCTGGCGCCCGGCCACCCGGTGCACCCGTCCCTGCGGGCGATCACCCTGCGCCATCTGGTCACCCACACCTCGGGACTGCCCGGCCTGCCCGCCGGCTTCTACCCGCAGGCGGTACCGCGCTGGACCACCGCCCCGTACGCCGGTTACGACACCGACCGGGTGGTCCGCGCCTTCCTGCGGGCCCGCCCGCGCCACGCGCCGGGGACCCGCTGGCACTACTCGAACTTCGCCGTCGCGGTCCTGGCGCACACCCTCGCCGCCACGACCGGCACCCCCTGGGAGGTCCTCGTCCACCGGGAGGTGCTCGCGCCGCTCCACCTGGACGCCACCGCGCTCGGCCCGGGGCGCCCGGGCGCCGACGCGACGGGGCACGGCCGCGGCGGGGCACCGGTGCCGCTGCTCGACATCGGCGGGTTCGCCGGGGCGGGGGCCGTCCGGTCCACCCCGCACGACCTGCTCACCTTCCTGGAGGCGCACCTCGCGGCGAGCGGCGCGTACGCCGGGACCGAGGCGGCCGGAGTCACCCCGTTCGTACCGCCGCCGGACGCCCCGCTCGCCGCCGCGCTGGCGGAAATGCGGCGCCCGGTACTGCGGCGGGGCCTCCGGCACACCCACACCCACACGCTGACGTGGTTCCAGCACGCGTCCCCGCACGGCCCGGTGAACTTCCACGCCGGGGCGACCCCCGGGCAGCAGGCGTTCCTCGGTTACTGCCCGGACACCGGGACGGCCCTGGCCGCCGTCTGCACCCGGCGGGTGTCGCACGGGGACCCGTTCGTGGCGACGGTCCACGGGGTGCTCACGGAGTAGGCCGTGTCCTCACCGTGGCGTCGTACGGCCGGAGGCCGGGCGGGGGGCGTCCGGGCGGGGGGCGTCCGGGGCTCAGACGGTGGGCGTGCCCGGCGTGCGGGCGGCGTTCTTCGCGGCGACCACGGCGTCGAACACCTCGCGCTTGGGCAGCCCGGCGTCCGCGGCGACGGCGGCGATGGCCTCCTTGCGGCGCTCCCCCGCCTCCTCCCGGACCTGGACCCGGCGCACCAGCTCCGCAGCGTCGAGCTCCTCGGCGCCCTTGTCGCCCGCGCCCTCCACGACGACGGTGATCTCGCCGCGCACGCCCTCGGCCGCCCACACCGCCAGCTCGCCGAGCGGGCCGCGCTTCACTTCCTCGTACGTCTTCGTCAGCTCGCGGCAGACGGCGGCCCGGCGGTCCGCGCCGAAGACCTCGGCCATCGCGGCGAGGGTGTCGTCCAGGCGGTGCGGGGCCTCGAAGAAGACCATGGTGCGGCGCTCGTCGCCGACCTCGCGGAGGCGGCCGAGGCGCTCGCCCGCCTTGCGGGGCAGGAAACCCTCGAAGCAGAACCGGTCCACCGGCAGCCCGGAGAGCGCCAGCGCGGTGAGGACCGCCGAGGGGCCGGGCACGGCGGTGACCTTGATGTCCTTCTCGACGGCGGCGGCGACCAGGCGGTAGCCGGGATCGGAGACGGACGGCATCCCCGCGTCGGTGACGAGCAGCACCCGCGCGCCGCCGGTCAGCGCCTCGACCAGCTCCGGGGTGCGGGCCGACTCGTTCCCCTCGAAGTACGAGACGACCCGCCCCGTGGTGTGGATGCCGAGCGCCTGGGTCAGGCGCTTCAGCCGGCGGGTGTCCTCGGCCGCTACGACGTCGGCCGTCTCCAGCTCGGCGGCGAGACGCGGCGGGGCGTCCGCCACGTCGCCGATGGGGGTCCCCGCGAGAACCAGCGTTCCGGTCGTCGGCTTTCCAGGCGTTCCAGGCGTTTCAGTCACAGGAACCATCCTCCCAGCCCCGGCGGCCCCCCTCGCACAGATGCTTTCCCTACGATGGCGCGGTGACGAGTACTGCGCCCGACGCCCGGCAGGGCCACGACGCCGGGGACGAGCTCCCCGGCGAGCAGCCTTCTCCCTGGGAGCGGCGGCTGCACCGCTTCGGCCACGTGCCCCGGAAGGACATCGGGCTGCGCGAACGCCTCATCCCTCCCTACAACCGGCCGAGCCCCCGCACCTGGGGAGTCCTCGGTGTGCCACCGGTCCTCGCGGACCGGCTGACACGGTGGTCCGGGTGGGGAGGCCCGCTGCTGGTGACCCTGCTCGCCGGGGTGCTGCGCTTCTGGCGGCTGGGGCAGCCCGACGCGGTGATATTCGACGAGACGTACTACGCCAAGGACGCCTGGGCCCTGATCAACCAGGGGTACGAAGGCGCCTGGCCCAAGGACGTCGACAAGCTCATCCTGAGCGACCCGTCCCGGGTGAAGGTCCCCGTCGACCCCGGATACGTGGTGCACCCGCCGGTCGGGAAGTGGGTCATCGGGCTCGGCGAGCAGATGTTCGGCCTCACGCCGTTCGGCTGGCGGTTCATGGTGGCCCTGCTCGGCACCCTGTCCGTGCTGCTGCTCTGCCGGATCGGGCGCCGGATGTTCCGCTCGACGTTCCTGGGATGCCTGGCGGGCCTGCTGCTCGCGGTGGACGGGCTGCACTTCGTGATGAGCCGCACCGCCCTGCTCGACCTGGTGCTGATGTTCTTCGTGGTCGCGGCGTTCGGCTGCCTGGTGAACGACCGCGACTGGGCCCGCCGGAAGCTCGCCGATGCCCTTCCGGTGGACGAGGAGGGGGTGCTGCGCCCGGACGCCCGGATCGCGGCGACCCTGCGCCTGGGGTGGCGCCCCTGGCGGCTCGCGGCCGGGTTGATGCTGGGCCTCGCCTTCGGCACCAAGTGGAACGGCCTCTACATCCTGGCCGCGTTCGCCGTCATGTCGGTCCTCTGGGACGTGGGCGCCCGCCGCACCGCCGGCGCGTTCCGGCCGTACTCGGCGGTCCTCCGCCGCGACCTGCTGCCCGCCTTCGTCTCGACGGTCCCGGTCGCGCTGGCCACGTACCTCGTCTCCTGGACGGGCTGGCTCGTCACGGACAAGGGGTACGACCGCCACTGGGCGGAAACCGAGGAGGGCAGCAGCGGTGGCTGGACGTGGCTCCCCGACTGGCTGCGCAGCCTCTGGCACTACGAGCGCCAGGTCTACGACTTCCACGTGGGCCTGACCTCCGGCCACACGTACCAGTCGAACCCCTGGAGCTGGATCGTCCTCGGCCGCCCCGTCTCCTACTTCTACGAGGAGCCCGGCTGCCCCGACTCCCCGACCGGCAAGTGCGCCCGCGAGGTCCTGGCGCTCGGCACCCCCCTGCTCTGGTGGGCGGCCTGCTTCGCCCTGGTGTACGTGGTGTGGCGCTGGCTCTTCCGCCGCGACTGGCGGGCGGGCGCCATCGCCTGCGGGGTCGCGGCGGGGTGGGTGCCGTGGTTCTTCTACCAGGAACGCACGATCTTCTTCTTCTACGCCGTCGTCTTCGTGCCGTTCCTCTGTCTCGCCGTCACGATGATGATCGGCGCGATGATCGGCCCGGCGGCCGGCACCGGCACCCGCGCGGAGCTGGGCCTCCCCACCTCCGACCCCACCGGCGAACGCCGCCGCGCGATCGGCGCGGTGGCGGCGGGGCTGCTGGTGCTGCTGATCGTCTGGAACTTCATCTACTTCTGGCCCCTCTACACGGGGACGCCGATCCCGGAGCCGGACTGGCGGAACCGGATGTGGCTGGATTCCTGGGTGTAGCAGGGAAAACGGCGGGCCCGGCACCTGGTGGTGCCGGGCCCGCCGTAGTCGTTCGGTGACCGGTCGCGAGTGACCCACGGCTGTCCGTGGACGCGGCGCGGACGGCCCGGCGCCGCGCGTCGGAGGTCACGATCACTGCCCGGCCCGACCTTCACGGCCTGCCCCAAGGGCCGCCATTCGTGCCCGGCGTTCCCGCAGTCGCCGGTCAGTTCGGCCTTCATGCGGTCCGCGCTGTCCGCGGGCTGTCCGGGAGAGCGCTCCCCGCCCCCGGCCGAAACCATCGTTCCGGTCTGATAACAACCTTCGCCGCGGCCACGCATGTCCCGTACAGTCATCCCCGCAGACAAGTTCTTGAACACGTTCAAGAAGGATCTCGGGGGAGGAGCCGCACTGATGCGAGGCGGAGCCAAAGTCGCCATGGTCGGCGGGGCGTTCGTGCTGGTGGCCGGGGGGCTGAGTTACGGGGCGTACTCGGTGCTGTTCGACGACGGGGGAGGCGGCGGCCTCGGTACCAAGACCGCCGAGGTGAAGACCGGGCCGCCGGACACGGAGGAGATCGCCGAGACGTCGAAGGCGTTCTTGGCGGCCTGGTCCTCCGGGAACGGCTCTGCCGCCTCGCAGTTGACGAACCACCCGGTGGAGGCGGAGCCCGTACTGACCGGGTACTCCACCGAGGCGCACATCGACCACGTGGTGATCACGCCGGGTCCGGCCGTCGGGGCGAAGGTCCCGTACACGGTGAAAGGGACCGTCTCGTTCGAGGGACAGAGCAAGCCGCTCTCGTACTCCTCCGAGCTGACCGTGGTGCGCGGGGTGACCACCGGCAAGCCGCTCGTCGACTGGAAACCGTCCGTCGTCCACCCGCAGTTGACGGAAGGGGCGACGCTCGTGACCGGGGAGTCGTCCGCGCCGGAGATCGAGGCGGTGGACCGCAACGGCAAGGTGCTGACCAAGGAGGAGTACCCGTCGCTCGGGCCGGTCATTGCCACGCTGCGCGACCGGTACGGGGCGCAGTCGGGCGGCACCGCCGGCATCGAGACGTCGATCGAGAGCGGGAACGAGAACACCCCCGCCATCACCCTGCTGACGCTCGCCAAGGGCAAGCCGGGGACGGTGAAGACGACCATCGACGCGACCGTGCAGGCAGCGGCGGAGAAGGCCGTGAAGCAGTTCGGCGAATCCTCCGTGGTGGCGGTCCAGCCGTCGACGGGCGCGATACGGGCCATCGCCAACAACCGGGCCGACGGCTTCAACGCGGCCATGACCGGCCAGCTCGCCCCCGGCTCCACGATGAAGATCGTCACGGCGGCGATGATCATCCAGAACGGGCTGGGAACCATCGACTCCCCCGTGGAGTGCCCGTCGACCGTCTCGTGGGAGGGCGTCACCTTCCACAACCTCGACGAGTTCTCCATCCCGAACGGCACGTTGAAGAACGCCTTCGCCCGGTCCTGCAACACGGCCTTCATCAAGCCGGTCAAGGCACTGACCGAGAAGAACGTGGCCGGCACCGCTCTCGGCCAGGAGGCGCGGGACTACTTCGGTCTGGGCCAGGACAACTGGAAGACCGGCGTCGAGTCCTTCGACGGCAGCGTCCCCGAGTCGGCGGGCGCCGAGACCGCAGCCTCGTACATCGGCCAGGGCAAGACCCTCATGAGCCCCCTGAACATGGCGTCGGTCACCGCGACCGCGAAGAGCGGCTCCTTCAAGCAGCCCTACCTCGTCGCCCGCGACCTGGACGACCGGCCGTTCGCCACCGCCCAGCCGCTCCCCGGCACCGTGGGACAGCAGTTGCGGGACATGATGCGCTTCACCGCGACCGACCCCAGCGGCACCGGCACGGGAGCCATGGCCTCCGTCGGTGGCGACAAGGGTGCGAAGACCGGGTCGGCGGAGGTCGACGGGCAGGGCAAGTCCAACAGCTGGTTCACCGGATTCAGCGACGACCTGGCGGCGGCCGGGGTGGTCCAGTCCGGCGGCCACGGTGGCACCGCGGCAGGGCCGATCGTCGCGGCGGTCCTGCGCGCGGGGTGAGCGCGGGGGCGTTTCCCCTCCGGCAGTGGTGGGGGGGGGGGGGCGGGGGGGGGGGGGGGCCCCCCCCCCCCCGGGGCGCGGGGGGGGGGGGCCCCCCGGGCGGGGTGAAGACGGCCTTGTACCCCGGGTGGTTTTACCCGGTTGGGCGGACCCCGTGTTCAGAC
>NZ_JBIBHR010000004.1:30459-99854 GCF_042957125.1 Streptomyces sp. NPDC008125 | reverse complement strand
GGGGGGGGCCCGGCGGGGCCGGGGGGGGGGGGGGGCGGGGGGGGGGGGGGGGGGGGGGGGGGGGCCCCCGCGGGGGGGGGGGGGGGGGCGGGCGCCCCCCCCCCCCCCCCCCACCACCGTGTCCGGGCCGGGGCAGGCCGCAATACGGTGCTGCGCACGGTCCGTTCGCGCGAGTAGCCTGCGGATCATGAGCACTTCCACCACCGGCCCCGACGCCGAGCCCCAGCCGACCACCGCCTCCGCCGCCGCCTCCGCACACGCCGCACACGCCGAGGCGCACCCTCGATTCGCCTCCGCGCTGGCCGAGTTGGGGCTCCAGGTGGAGGTACGCCGCTTCCCCGAGGCCACCCGTACCGCCGCCGAGGCCGCCGCAGCGGTCGGCTGCGAGCTGGCGGAGATCACCAAGTCCCTCGTGTTCGTGGCCGACGGCGTCCCGGTGGTCGTCCTGATGGACGGCGCCTCCCGGGTGGACGTGGAGCGGGTGCGCGAGGTGCTGGGTGCGGCGAAGGTGAAGCGCGCGGGCGCCGACGTGGTCCGCGAGGCGACCGGGTACGCGATCGGGGGCGTACCGCCCTTCGGGCACGTGACGAAGACGCGGGTGCTGGCCGACCGGGCGTTGCTGGAGCACGGAGTCGTGTGGGCCGCGGCGGGGACCCCGCACTCGGTCTTCCCGCTCGACCCGAAAAGCCTGATCGCCCACGCGGGAGGCACGGTGGTGGACGTGCGCGAGCGGGCCGCGTGACCCCTCTGGTCGTCTGCGCGGTGCTGCTGGCGGCGTTCACCCACGCCGGGTGGAACGCCCTGGCCCACGCCCTCGAGGATCAGCTGCTCTCCTTCACGCTGATCTCCGGCGGCGGTCTGCTGATCGGCGCGGTCGCCGCGCCCTTCCTGCCGTTCCCGGACGCGGGGGCGTGGCCGTACCTGGGCGTCTCGGCGGTGCTGCACCTCGCGTACATGCTGCTGCTGATGCGGTCGTTCACGCTGGGCGACTTCGGCCAGATGTATCCCATCGCCCGGGGTACGGCCCCGCTCGTGGTGACGGTCCTCGCGGCGGTGTTCGTCGGCGAGCGGCCCGGCGCCTGGGCCACGGCGGGTGTGGCGGTGGCCTCGGCCGGGCTGGTCGGCCTCGCCCTGTGGGGCATCCGGGGCTCCGGCCGCCGTCCGGACTGGCCGGCGCTGCGGGCGGCGCTCGGGACGGGCCTCGCCATCGCCGGATACACCACGGTGGACGGCGTCGGGGTGCGCGCCTCCGGCAGTTCGCTGGGGTACGTGGCCTGGCTGATGATCGCGCAGGGCCTGGCCGTACCGGCGTACGCCCTGTACGTCCGGCGTGGCGAACTCGGCGGCCAGTTGGCCCCGTTGGCGGTACGAGGTCTGTTCGGGGCGGCCCTCTCGGTGGTCGCCTACGGGCTGGTGCTGTGGGCTCAGACCCGCGCGGCGCTCGCCCCGGTGGCGGCGCTGCGCGAGTCCTCGATCCTCGTGGGCGCGGCGCTGGGCGCCCTGCTGTTCAAGGAGCGGTTCGGCGCCCCGAGGATCGCGGCGGCCGGGCTGATGGTGGTCGGCATCGGGCTGATGCTGCACGCGGGCTGAGAGCCGCGCGCATGTCCACCCGCCCCGCCGTGGCCCGCTTGAGTCCCGCGCGCCCGTTCACTCCCCCGCCATGGCCCGCTTGAAGCCCGTGTTGACGGCGAGCAGTCCGCCGTCGACCCTCAGGGTGGTGCCGGTGATCCAGGACGCGTCGCGGGAAGCGAGGAAGGCGACGGCGGCGGCGATGTCGTCCGGTTCGCCGACGCGGCCGAGCGGGTAGAGGGCGGCGGCCCGGTCGAGTTCGGCCTCCCGGCCCGCCCAGGCATCGGTGCGCAAGGTGCCGGGGGCGATGAGGTTGACGCGCACCCCGCGCGGTCCGGCATGACCCGCGAGGGTACGGGTCAGGCCGGCCAGGCCCGCCTTCGCGGCGCTGTAGGCGTGGCCGCCGAAGTCCTGTTCGCCGTTGACCGAGCCGATGTTGACGATCGCGCCCCGGCCGGAGTCGGCGAGGTGCGGGAGGGCGGCGCGGGAGCAGCGGAAGGCCCCGCCGAGGCAGATGTCGAGATCGCGCTGCCAGATCTCGTCGCTCTCGTCCTCGAAGAGTTCGGCGTCCGTGCCCGCCGCGTAGGCGTTGTTCACCAGGACGTCGAGGCGTCCGAACTCGGCGACCGCGTACGCCACCGCCGCCTCCACGGCCGCCCGGTCGCCGACGTCGCAGGCGAGGGAGTCGGCGGCCCCTCCCTCGTCCCGTATCCGCGCGGCGGTGGCGGCGGCCCGGTCGGGGTCCAGGTCGGTGACGAGGACCGAAGCGCCCTCGGCGGCGAGCCGGCGGGCGGTGGCGGCGCCGACCCCCTGTCCCGCTCCGGTGATGAGGACGCCGTGGCCGTCGAAACGTGGGAGTGCGTGGGGTGTCATGGGGGCGACCGTACTGCGGTGGGGTGGGTGTGGTCACGGGTGCTGCACGGAACCGGGCCCACCTGAACGGAACCGCACCCCCCGAGGCGAAGCGGGACGAGACTCCGGCCGTGCGTACACGGAGGCTGCACGGCCGGAGGCGTCATGGGCGGCTGGCACCGCGGCGATTGGCGCATCCGCCCGGCGATCCGAGCCGGGGTTCCCGCGGCTCGGGCGGCAACGGTCCCACGGGCCGTCAGCTGCACCTGGAGCAACCCGCTGCGGCCCGGGCCCTGCTTGCCGGACCCGCACGCTGAGCCGCGTGCCGTGACCGCCGCCCTGCCGAAGGCCGCGGTCGCCCGCCTGCCCCGCGGCGGAGCCGAGGGGCCCGCCCGCTGCCAAGGCCTCAGAGCGCCGAGCGCACCGCCCGGACCAGGGCCTGGGCGCGCGGGTCGGCGGTGACTCCCTTCTGGAGCCCGTTGGTGACGTAGCCGAGGGCGATACGGGACTCGGGGTCGGCGAAGCCGAGGGAGCCGCCGCGTCCGGGGTGGCCGAAGGAGCCGGGGCCGAGCAGCGGAGCGGCGGGGCCGTGGAGCATGTACCCCAGTCCGAAACGGGTGTTGACGACCAGGACCCGGTCGGGTCCGGAGGACTCCTCGGTGCGGGCCAGCGTGAGGGTGGCGGGGGCGAAGAGGCGGTGCCCGTCGACCTCGCCGATCATCGCGGCGTAGCAGCGGGCGAGGGCGCGGGCGGTGGCGATGCCGTTGGAGGCGGGGAGTTCGGCGGTGCGGTAGGCGGGTTCGTTCTCGTCCGGGTACGGGTCGATCGCGCCGAAGGCCCGGCGGGTGAGCGAGTGCGGGTCGGCGTACGCCTCGGTGACGGCCCGCTTGGGCCGCATCCGCAGGGCACCGGGGTCGCCGGTCGCGGGCGCTTCGACGGGGCCGATGCGGCCGATGCGGTGGGCTTCGTCGGCCGGCAGCCCGAACCAGAAGTCGAGGCCGAGGGGGCGGCCGATCTCCTCGGTGATCCAGCGGCCGATGGTCCGGCCGGTGGCCCGGCGGACGAGTTCGCCGATGAGCCAGCTGTAGCTCTGGGCGTGGTAGCCGTGGTCGGTGCCGGGTTCCCACTGGGGCCGCTGGGCGGCGACGGCGGCCGGTCCGGTGTGGCCGTCGGCTGCCTCGGCGGGGGTGAGCGGGCGGTCCAGGGCGGGAACTCCGGCGCGGTGGGCGAGGAGGTCGCGTACGAGGACGCGCTCCTTGCCGTTCGCCTTGAACTCGGGCCAGTACGTGCCGACCGGGGCGTCCAGGTCCACCTGGCCGCGCTGGTGGAGCATCAGGGGGACGGCGGCGGCGATGCCCTTGCCCGCCGAGCGGACGATTTGGACGGTGTCGACCGCCCAGGGTTCGGTGCCGTCCACGTCTCTCGTACCGGCCCACAGGTCCACGACCTTGCGTCCGTCGCGGTAGACGGCGACGGCCGCGCCGCGCTCACCGCGCTGTTCGAAGTTCCGTACGAAGGCGTCCCGGACCGCTTCGAATCCGGGTGCCACCGTGCCCCGTACGTCCACGCCTGCTTCCGCGCTCCCGCTCATGCCCCCATCCTGCATTGCCGCGCAGGTGGAGTGGGGGGCGGGTCAGGCCCCGACGGTCACGGAACCGGGATCGAAGCCGAAGGGCAGCTCCAGCCGGTGCGCGCGCATGAGTTCCTCGTCGAGGAGGAGGTCCTGCGTACGGTCGTCGGCGGCGATGACGCCGTCGCTGAGGATGACCGCGCGGGGGCAGAGCTCCAGGGCGTACGGGAGGTCGTGGGTGACCATCAGGACGGTGACGTCCAGGGAGCGGAGGATGTCGGCGAGTTCGCGGCGGGAGGCCGGGTCGAGGTTGGAGGACGGCTCGTCGAGGACGAGGATCTCCGGCTCCATGGCGAGGACGGTGGCGACGGCGACGCGGCGGCGCTGGCCGAAGGAGAGGTGGTGCGGCGGGCGGTCGGCGTACTCGGCCATACCGACCTGCGTGAGGGCGGCGGTGACCCGGGCCTCCAGTTCGGCTCCGCGCAGCCCGGAGGCGGCGGGGCCGAAGGCGACGTCCTCGCGGACGGTGGGCATGAACAACTGGTCGTCGGGGTCCTGGAAGACGATGCCGACGCGGCGGCGGATCTCCGCGAGGTTCCGCTTCTCGACCGGGAGCCCGGCGACGCGGACGGTTCCGGCGCCCGCGTCGAGGATGCCGTTGAGGTGGAGGACGAGGGTGGTCTTCCCGGCGCCGTTGGGGCCGAGCAGCGCGACGCGTTCGCCCCGGGCGACGGCCAGGTCCACGCCGAAGAGCGCCTGGTGCCCGTCGGGGTAGGCGTAGGCGAGGCCGCTGACTTCGAGGGACGGCGGCACGGGGACGGGGGCCGGGCCTGGGGCGATCGGGCTGTTCATATGTTCATCCCAGCAGATGTGCGGAAGAGGAAGGAGAGGTGCGGGGAGCCCGCCGGTTCGGCGGGCAACGCCTGGCGAGGGCCGGCCGAAGGCCCCTCACAGGGCCCAGCCGAGGAGGCAGACCGCGAGGGCGGGCAGCGGGAGCGCCGCCGCGCAGGCCCACTGGGCGCGGGAGGCCGTCACCTGGTCGATGACCGGCATGGTGCCCGCGTACCCCCGGCTGACCATCGCCAGGTGGACCCGCTCGCCGCGTTCGTAGGAGCGGATGAAGAGGGCGCCCGCCGACTTGGCGAGGACGCCCCACTGGCGTACGCCGCGCGCCTCGAAGCCCCGGGAGCGGCGGGCGACCGACATCCGGCGCATCTCGTCGGTGATGACGTCCCCGTAGCGGATCATGAACGACGCGATCTGGACGAGGAGCGGCGGCAGCCTGAGCTGCTGGAGGCCCAGCAGCAGGGCGCGGAGTTCGGTGGTGGAGGCGAGGATCACCGAGGCGGCGACGCCGAGCGTGCCCTTGGCGAGGACGTTCCAGGCGCCCCAGAGACCGGCCACCCCGAGGTGGAGGCCGAGGAACTCGGTCCGCTCCCCCGGTACGACGAACGGCATGAGCAGCGCGAACGCCACGAACGGGACCTCGACGACCAGCCGCTTCAGCAGGTACCCGGCGGGAATCCGGGCCACCGCCGCGACGGCGGCGAGCAGCACCGCGTAGAGCGCGAAGGCCCACACCGCCTCGCGCGGAGTGGAGACCACGACGAGGACGAAGCAGAAGACGGCGGCGAGCTTGCAGTGCGGAGGCAGCCGGTGGACGGGCGAGTGCCCGTGGCGGAAGAGCCGGTGCGCGTGGCCGGAGCCCATCGGGCGCCTCAGACCTTCTCGGACAGCGGTGCGGCGGCCGGACCGGCCGTGCGGTCTCCGCCGTCGTCGCGGCGGCGGCGGATCGCCCAGAACACCGTGCCGCCCACGACGACGGTGACACCGACACCGATGACCCCGGCGAGGCCGCCGGAGAGACGGGCGTCGTCCACGTCCTTCACGCCGTAGTCGGCGAGCGGGGAGTCGGCGGAGGCGTGCTCCTCGACGTTCCGGTCGATGCCCTTGTCGGCGGCGACCTTCTCCAGTCCGTCGGGGCTCGATGAGGCGTAGTACGAGACGAAGCCGGCCAGCGCGAGGGCGGTGAGCAGCCCGGCGGCCAGCAGGCCCCGGGTGGAGCGGGACGCGACGGCGACGGCGGACTTCGGGGCCGCCTTCGCGGGGGCGGCGGGGGCGGCGTCGATCAGCTGCCCGTCCACGCGGAGCTTGAGCGGGTTGGCGAAGCCCTTGGCACCGTGCACCAGGTCGGGGCGGACCGCGATGACGGCGCCGACGGTGGCGGCGGTGATGACGGCCTCGCCGATGCCGATGAGGACGTGGATACCGACCATCGCGGTGAAGACCTTGCCGATGGAGATGTCGGTGGTGCCGCCGATCCAGTAGATCAGCGTGAAGACGACGGCGGCGGCGGGTACGGAGACCAGCGCGGCGACGAAGGACGCGACGGTGACGGTGCTCCGGCGGCGCGGCAGGGCCCGCATCAGCACCCGGAAGACCACGTACGCGACGACGGTGGTGGTCACGCCCATGTCCAGGACGTTGACGCCGAGGGCGGTGAGGCCGCCGTCCGCGAAGAGGATGCCCTGCATCAGCAGCACCACGGTGACGCAGAGGACCCCGGTGTAGGGCCCGACGAGTATCGCGGCCAGCGCCCCGCCGAGCAGATGCCCGCTGGTGCCGGCGGCGACCGGGAAGTTCAGCATCTGCACGGCGAAGATGAAGGCGGCCATCAGCCCGGCGAGCGGGGCGGTGCGCTCGTCCAGTTCTCGGCGGGCGCCGCGCAGGCTGACCGCGACGGCTCCTGCGGCGGCGACTCCGGCGGCCACGGAGACAGGTGCGTTGATGAAACCGTCGGGTACATGCATGGGAAGGCTCCGCTTCTGCGGGGTCGGCGGGGACAGGGTGCGGGCAGGGGTCTGCGACCCGGCGCGAACCGGAACCCGCCAATCATAGGGCGTTCTTGCGAACCATGCGCAAGAGCGCACGTTCCACATTTACGAACCGCGCACGCGCCGTGAAATATGGGACATTGAATGACAAAGCGGTAACAACAAGAGGAGTCGGCCGATGTCTCCCGTGATCGAAGAACACACCCGGGCCCGTCTCATCACCGATGGTCCGCTCACCCGCCCGGTCCCGGTCGACCTGCGCTACGACGCCGCCACCGACCCCGGCACCGTCCACCTCGTCTTCGACGGCGGCTCCGACTGGGCGCTCCGCCGCGACCTGCTGGAGGACGGCATGAACAAGCCGGTCGAGAGCGGCGAGGTGCGCCTCTGGCCCGCCGGCCGGGCGCAGCTGGTGCTGGAGCTGCACTCGACCGGCGGAGTCGAGGTCTTCCAGATCGAGAACGCGGCCCTCCAGCGCTTCCTCTGCCGTACCCACGCCGAGACCGCCCCGCCCGCCGCCGCCGGGCGCTGAGCCCCGCCGCGTCCCGTACGCCTGCGTACCCACGGACGACGAAAGCCCCCGTGCCGCTCGCACGGGGGCTTCCTGTCGCACCGGCACCCGTCCCCACAGATGTCGGCGCACCCGGTGCCGCGCCCCGCTCAGGCACGGCACCGGAGTCCGGTGGAGCCGGTCGGACCGGGCGGCCCGGCCGGCTCGCGGGCCGTCAGACCCGGCTGAACTCGTGTTCGCCGCCGGCCGGGCCGCCGTCGCCCGCTTCGGCCGGGAGGTGCTTGGCCAGCCCCTCGCCCTCGACGTCGACGTTCGGCAGGGCGCGGTCCAGCCAGCGCGGGAGCCACCAGGCGCGCTTGCCCAGCAGGGCGAGCACGGCGGGGACGATCGCCATACGGACCACGAAGGCGTCGAAGAACACGGCGATGGCGAGGCCGAAGCCGATCATCTTGATCATCGCCTCGGTGGAGCCGATGAAGCCGCCGAAGACCGCGATCATGATGACGGCCGCCGCCGTGACCACCCGGGCCCCGTGCTTGAAGCCGGTCTCGATCGCCTTGTGCGGGGTCTCCCCGTGGACGTACGCCTCCCTCATGCGGGTGACGAGGAAGACCTCGTAGTCCATGGCGAGGCCGAAGACCACGCCGACCATGAAGATCGGCATCATCGACATGATCGGGCCGGTCTGCTCCACGCCCAGCAGCGAGGCGAGCCAGCCCCACTGGAAGACCGCGACGACCGCGCCGAGCGCCGCCACGACCGAGAGCAGGAAGCCGAGGGCCGCCTTCAGCGGGACGAGGACCGAGCGGAAGACCACCATCAGCAGCAGGAAGGCCAGGCCGACGACGAGCCCCAGGTAGGGCAGGAGCGCGTCGTTCATCTTCTGCGAGAAGTCGACGTTCATCGCGGTGGCGCCGGTGACCAGCACCTCGGCTCCGGTGTCGCTCCTGATGTGCTGACCGGCGTCGCGGATCTGGTGCACCAGTTCCTCGGTACCGGCCGAGCTGGGCCGGTCCTTCGGGACGACCGTGATCGTCGCGGTGTCGCCGGCCTTGTTGAAGGCGGCCGGGGTGACGGCCTCGACATGACCGAGGGACTCGATCTCGTCGGACACCTGCTGGACGGCGGTCTTGCCGTCCGAGCTGTGCCGGGTGTCGACGACGATCATCAGCGGCCCGTTGAACCCGGGGCCGAAACCGTCCGACAGCATGTCGTACGCCTGACGCTGGGTGGTGCTCTTGGGCTGGGAGCCGTCGTCCGGCAGGCCCATCTCCAGCGAGGCGGCCGGCAGGGCGATGGCGCCGAGGCCGAGGACGCCGACGACCAGCACCCAGACCGGGCGGCGCAGCACGAACCGGGCCCAGCGGGTACCCGCGTTCGGCTTCGCGTCGGGGCGCTCCGCGGCGGCGGCGGCCCTGCGCGCCTTGCGGCCCATGATCCGCCGGCCCGCGAAGCCCATCATCGCCGGGACCAGGGTGAGGGCGATGAGGACCGCGATGACGACCGTGCCGGCGGCGGCGAAGCCCATCTTGGACAGCATCGGGATGTTGACGACGGCGAGGCCCACGAGGGCGATGACGACGGTCAGTCCGGCGAAGACGACGGCCGAGCCGGCCGTGCCGACCGCCCGTCCGGCGGCTTCCTCGGGTTTCCGCCCCTCGGCGAGTTCGGCGCGGTAGCGGGAGACGATGAAGAGCGCGTAGTCGATGCCGACCGCGAGGCCGATCATCATCGCCAGGGTGGAGGTGGTGTCGCCGAGGTCCAGCACGTTGGCGAGCGCCGTGATCGTGGTGACGCCGATACCGACGCCGATGAGCGCGGTGAGCAGCGGGAGCCCGGCGGCGACCAGCGAACCGAAGGTGATGACGAGCACCACCGCGGCGATGGCCACACCGATGACCTCGGTGGCGCCGGTCTCCGGCACCGCCTGGAGCGCGTCGCCGCCGATGGCCACGGTCATCCCGCTCGCCTCGGCGTGCTTGCCCGCTGTTTCCAGGGCGTCCTTCGTGCCGTCGGTCAGGTTGGCCGACGCCTCGTCGTAGGAGACCGAGATGTACGCGGTCGAGCCGTCCTTGCTGACGGCGTTCGCCGTGAAGGGGTCGGTCACCGAGGCGACCTGGCCGGAGCCGGACTTCAGCTCGCCGACGATCTTCTCCACCTCGGCCTTGTGGGCCGGGTCGGTCACCTTCTGCCCGTCCGGGACGTCGAAGACGACCCGGGCGGTGGCGCCCTCGGCGTTGGAGGCGGGGAAGCGCTGCTCCAGCAGGTCGAAGGCCTTCTGCGCCTCGGTGCCGGGTATCGAGAAGGAGCTGGAGGTGGCGGGCGTCGCGGTGGCGGCACCGAAGATGCCGAGCCCCAGCAGGACAACCCAGATCAGGGCGACGTAGCCCCGCTTACGGAACGCGAGGCGCCCGACTTTGTAAAGGAATGTGGCCACGGAGGGAGGCTCCCGGTCAGGTCGTGTGCGGGAAGGTGGGCGTGAGGAACCAGCCCGACGACGAGAGCGGCGTGTCAGGTGGAGCGGGTGGGGAGCGGACCGCCGGGGGAGCGGCCGGGGACACGTCGGACGACGCCTCGCAGGGCGGGGGCCGACGGGTCGGGATCGGACGACGCCTCGGAGGGCGGGGGCCGACGGGTCAGGGTTGGACGACGCCGAGGGCCGGGAGGACCACGGAGTCGACGTATTCGAGGAGGAACGCCTGGTCGACGGCCTGTCCGTCCACCAGGTGCCGGGCGCCGAGAGCGCCCATCAGCATGTGGGGTACGTATGCGAGCGCCGGATTGTCCGGATTCAGCTCGCCCCGTTCGACACCCCTGCGCAGCAGCAGGGCGAGACCGGCCAGTTCCGGCTCGACCAGCAGCTCCCGCAGGGCCTGGTGCAGATCGGGATTGTCGTGGACGGCATGGCTCAGTCCCCGCATCAGCGCGGAGTCCTGTTCCATGCGGCAGTCGTCGGTACGGGTCACGACGGCGTGGAAGTCTCCGCGCACCGAACCCGTGTCGATGTCGGCGACGCCCACCGGCTTGTTGTGCCGCAGGGCCGTCGCCACCAGCTCGGGCTTGCTCCCCCACTGGCGGTAGAGGGTGGCCTTGCTGGAGTGGGTGCGGGTCGCGACGGCGTCCATGGTCAGGGCGTCGTAGCCGACCTCGCGGAGCAGGTCGAGGACGGACGCGAACAGCTCGCTCTCGCGCTCAGGCGTGAGCCTGGTGCGTGCCATGGGCACCGGCCTCCTTCCGTACTCCCGTACGCGACTGCTCCGTACGCCACTCCGGTACGCCCCGGTTCGTTCGCAGGAACGAAACCGTTTCGTACACCTTTCGACCATCTGAGCCTACGTCCCCCCGCGAGCGAAACGGGACCGTCTCGCTTGTGGGGAGTGCCACACGTTTTCTGCGTCACAAGTTGCCCCGGGCCCCGCGCACCGAAAGCATGGGTGGGGTGAGTGACGACGTCGCGTATCTCCGTTTCCCGCACCTCCACCAGGACTTGCTCTGCTTCGCGGCCGAGGACGACCTCTGGGTCGCCCCCCTCGCCGCCGCCGGGCACCGGCCGGGCCGCGCGTGGCGGCTGACCGCCGACCGCACCCGGGTCGGTCACCCGCGCTTCTCGCCCGACGGGAGCCGCATCGCCTACACGAGCTGGCGCACCCTCGACCCCGAGATCCATCTCGCCCCGGTCGACGGCGGACCGGCCCGCCGCCTCACCTACTGGGGTTCGACCGACGCCCGGGTCTGCGGGTGGACCCCCGACACCGGCGACGGCGCGCAGATCCTGGCCGTCTCCTCGCACCGGCAGCCGTTCTCGTACTTCTCCTGGGCCTACAGCGTGCCCACCGACGGCTCCCCCGGCGGGCGCCTGCCCTGGGGCCCGGTCTCCGACATCGCCGTCGCCGACATCGACGGCGAGCGCCGCACCCTGCTGCTCACCGGGACCCCGCCGCACGAGCCGGCGGCGTGGAAGCGGTACCGGGGCGGCGCGACCGGCCGGCTCTGGCTGCACGGACAGCGGCTGCTGCCGGACATCGGGGGCCATCTCGACGCCCCGATGTTCGTCGGCCGGCGGATCGCGTTCCTCTCCGACCACGAGGGCGTCGGCAACCTCTACTCCTGCCTGATGGACGGCACCGACCTGCGCCGCCACACCGACCACGACGCCTTCTACGCCCGCCACGCCTCCAGCGACGGCACCCGGGTCGTCTACCAGTGCGCCGGGGACCTCTGGCTGGCCGAGGACCTGGAGGACCCGGCCGCCACCCCCCGGAAGCTGGAGGTACGCCTCGGCGGCCCGCGTACCGGGCGGCGTACGTACCAGGTGCCGGCCGCCAGCCACGTCCGCTCGCTCTCGGTGGACGAGACGGGCCGGGCGAGCGCGGTCAACGTGCGCGGCTCGCTGTACTGGCTCACCCACCGCGACGGACCCGCCCGCACCATCACCGACACCCCGGGGGTACGGGTCCGGCTGCCGGAGATGCTCGGCAGCGGCGACAGCGTCGCCTACGTCACCGACGCGGACGGCGACGACGCGGTGGAGATCGCCGCCCTGCCCCGCGCCACCGGCGACCGGCCCACCCGGCGGCTCGCCTCCGGACAGCTGGGCCGGGTGCTGGAGATGGCCTCCGACCCGGAGGGCGAACGCCTCGCCATCGCCTCGGACGACGGGCGGCTGCTGCTCCTGGACACGGAGGACCCGGCCGAGGCGGACGCCACCGCGGCGGCCGGCGCCTCGGGACCGGGCACCCCCGCGGGCACGTCGGCGGGCACGTCGGCGGGCACGTCGGCGGGCACGTCGGCGGGCACGGAACCGCCGGGGTCGGGACCGGGCGGGTCCACCCGGGCGGACGTGTTCCGGGCGCGGGCGGCGGGGGTGGTCGAGGGCGCCGAGCGGGCCGAGGCGGTCGAGGCGACGGCGGTGGCCGCACTCGCCGAGACCTCGGGGGCGGACGACGCGGGCCGGCCGGTCAAGGCTCCGGAGGCCGACGGTGAGGCGCCCCCGCCTCCGCCCCCTCCGCCTCCCGCCCAGGTCACCGAGCTCATCCGCTCGGTCAACGGCCCCGTGCGCGACCTGGCCTTCTCGCCGGACGGCGCCTGGCTCACCTGGTCCCACCCGGGCATCGGCCGGTCGCTGCGGCAGATCAAGCTGGCCCGGATCTCCGGACCGGGCGCGCCGGTGATCGTCGACGTCACCAACGGCCGTTTCGAGGACGAGAATCCGGTGTTCACGGAGGACGGCCGGTACCTCGCGTTCCTCTCCTGGCGCGGCTTCGACCCGGTGTACGACGTGCACACCGGCGACCTCTCCTTCCCGCTGGGCTGCCGCCCGTACCTGGTGCCCCTCTCCTCCGCCACCCCGTCGCCGTTCGCGCTCTCGCCGGACGGCCGCCCTGCGGCGGGCGGGCTCGACCCGCTGGACCTGCCGGACACCACGACGAACGAGGGCACCGCCCCGGTCACCGTCGAGTTCGAGGGGCTGGAGAACCGGGTGGCACCGTTCCCGGTCGCCGCGTCGAAGTACTCCGCGCTGCGCCCGGTCAGCGGGGGCGGACTGGTCTGGCTGCGGTGGCCCATCTCCGGGGCGCTCGGCGAGACCTTCGCCAACCCGTCGGACATGTCGGGCCGCCCGACACTGGAGCACTTCAACATCGCGAAGGCCCGCAAGACCGAACTCGTCGACCACCTCGACTGGTTCGCGGTCAGCGGCGACGCGACCCGGCTGGTCGTCATGGACGACGGGGAGCTGCGGGCCGTCCCGTCCAACGAGTCCGGCGACACCGACTCCACCACCTATCTCGACCTGCGGCGCATCCTGCACGAGGTGGACCCGGCGGCCGAGTGGCGGCAGGCGTACGACGAGGCGGGGCGCATCATCCGCTCGTACTTCTGGGAGCCGGACATGTGCGGGATCGACTGGCCGGGAGTGCTCGACCAGTACCGTCCGCTCCTCGAACGCGTCTCCTCCCCCGACGAGTTCGCCGATCTGCTCCGCGAGGTCCTGGGCGAACTGGGTACCTCGCACGCGTACGTCTCCCCCGCCCGCCGCAACGAGGGCCCCCCGCACTACCAGCGCGCGATCGGCCTGCTCGGCGCCAACCTCGTCTGCCGGGACGGGGCCTGGACCATCCAGCGGGTCCTGCCCGGCGACTCCTCCGACTCCAAGGCCCGTTCCCCGCTCGCCGGTTCGGGCATCCGGGAGGGCGCGGTCCTCACCCACGTCGACGGCCGCCCGGTCGACCCGGTCACCGGCCCGTACCCGCTGCTGACGGCGGCGGGCGGCACGACGGTCGAGCTGACCTTCCTCCCGCCGGGCGGGCAGGGCCGCCCGCGCCGCGTCGCGATCATGCCGCTGGTGGACGAACGCCCGCTGCGCTACCAGGACTGGGTGGCCAAACGGCGCGAGGTCGTACGGGAGTTGAGCGGCGGCAAGTGCGGCTATCTGCACATCCCGGATCTCGGCGGCTCCGGCTGGGCGCAGTTCAACCGCGACCTGCGGATGGAGGTGTCCCGGCCCGCGCTCATCGTGGACGTACGCGGCAACGCGGGCGGCCACATCAGCGAGCTGGTGGTGGAGAAGCTGACCCGCAGGATCCTCGGCTGGGACCTGACCCGCAACGCGCAGGCCGTCTCGTACGCCTCGAACGCACCGCGCGGTCCGGTCGTGGCGCTCGCGGACGAGGCCACCTCCTCCGACGGCGACATGATCACCGCCGCGTTCCGGCTGCTGAAGCTGGGCCCGGTGGTCGGTCAGCGCACCTGGGGCGGGGTGGTCGGCATGACCGGGCGCCACCGGCTGGGCGACGGCACGGTGATCACGGTGCCGATGAACGCGGCCTGGTTCGACACGTACGGCTGGTCGGTCGAGAACCACGGGGTCGAGCCGGACATCGAGGCCCTGCGCACCCCGCTCGACTGGGCGGAGGGCCGGCACGCGGTACTGGACGACGCGGTGCGGCTCGCGCTGGAGCTGCTGGACAAGCACCCCGCGGCGACCCCGCCGACGTACGACGCGGTGCCGGACCTGCGCAGGCCCCCGCTGCCCCCGAGGTAGGCCCCCGGGTCACCCGAGACCGGGTCACCCGAGACCCCGAGGCGGGGGGCAAGGCTGCGGAAGAAGGCGCGCGGAAGAGGCGCATCCTGTCGTCCGGATGCGCCTCTTCCCACGTGCCCACCGGCCGGGGCCGGTCAGGACCTCAGGCCGTCAACGGTCAAAGCGCTCGCGGGCCTTGTCGGCCGCGTCGTCGGCACGGTCCTTCAGGCCCGACGTGTCGTCGCGGTCCCCGGCGTCCTTGGCGCGGTCGCGCGCGGCATCCTCACCCTCGCCCGACTTCTGCTTGGCCTGGTCGGCGAGTTCCTGCGCCTTGTCCTTGAACTGGTCTGCGATACCCATGCTGTTCACTCCTGTGGGGTGCGTGGGGTCTGGGGAGTCCGCCCCGTGAGGGGCGCCTCACCCAGGCTCGCACGGTCGGACAAACCGCGCATTTTGATCATTGGCGCAGCGTGCCGACCGGCGTGTCACCCCTGCGGACCGGTCAACGACGGGGCGTGCGCGCCTCCGTGTCCGCCGCTCCACCGGCTCCCACCAGCCCCTTGGGGATGGCGTCGAGCCGTGAGGCGAACCGTTTCATCTCTCGCGCCCCGACCGTACCGATGAGGGTGGGCAGGTAACCCCGCACCGACTGCATGCCGCGCAGCCACCACTGGGCGTAGACGTGCGAGGAGCGCCGTTCGATACCGGACACGATCCGGTCGACCGCCGGGCCCAGCGGGTAGGTCCGGTTGGCGGGCCAGGGCAGCCGGCCCCGCAGCTCCCGCATGACCTCGTCCTGGTCCGCGCCGCGCACCATGTCGGTGTCGGTCCAGGAGAGGTAGCCGACGCCCACCCGTACGCCCCGGTAGCCGACCTCGGCCCGCAGGCTGTGGGCGAACGCCTCGACGCCCGACTTCGAGGCGCAGTACGCGCTCATCATCGGCGCCGGGGTGATCGCGGCGAGTGACGCTATCTGAAGGAAGTAGCCGCGGCTCTCCATCAGTACGGGCAGGAACGCCCGGCCGGTCACCGCGCTGCCGATCAGGTTGACCTCGATGACCCGGCGCCAGGCCACCGGGTCGGAGTCGACGAACGGCCCCCCGGTGGCGACCCCGGCGTTGGCGACGACCACGTCCACCTTGCCGAAGCGGGCCTTCACCTCCTGGGCCACCTGCTCCATCGCCTCGTGGTCGGTGACGTCCGCGTACCAGTGGGCGCTCTCGCCGTACAGCCGCTCCGAGACCTGCTTCAGCTCCTCGGGCTCCAGGCCGACCAGGGCCAGCGTGGCGCCGCGCGCCGACAGCTTGCGGGCGAGCAGCTCGCCCACACCGCGGGCCGCGCCGGTGACGACGACGACCTGTCCTTCGAGGCTCCGTCCGGCGCTCATACGGCGTCCTCCTTCTCGTTCGTGGCGGTTCCGGTGAGGTGACCGGCGACAAGTTCGCGAATCTTCGCGGTGACGGCTTCCGGCGCTTCGAGCGGCGTCATGTGCCCCATGCCGGGCAGCTCGGTGAGGCCCAGGCACTCCGGCAGGGCCGCCGCGAGCGCGCGGGCGTGCGAGGGCGGGGTCATCCGGTCCTCCAGGCCCACCAGTACGGCGGCCGGCACCCGCAACTCCGCCACGTCCAGGTCCAGATCGAGCTCCGAGAGCACGCGCCCCCAGGACGCACGGGCCTGCCGGGGGCAGGCGTGCACGATGCGCGCGCAGGTGTCGACCCGCTCGGGCGACGAGCCGGGGCCCATCGTGGCGTACTTGAGCAGGCCCCGGGTGACGGGCGTGACCGGTCCCAGCGGGAGGGCCGCCAGCAGGAGGGCCCGGGTCCCGCCGGTCCGCACGGCCTTCGGCCCGGCGAACACCCGTGCCTCGTCGGCCAGTCGCCCGCTGCCGGTGCTGCACAGCAGGACGGCGGCGGCGTGCTCCCGGAACCGGGGGCGGCGGGCGGCGGCCATCAGGGTCATCCCGCCCATGGAGTGCCCCGCGAGCACGGCCTTACGGCCGGGCGCGAGGGTCGCGGCGAGCACCGCCTCCAGGTCGTCGGCGAGGGCGTCCGTACTGTGCCCGCCGGGCCCGACGTCGGGGCTGCCGCCGTGTCCGCGCTGGTCGTAGGCGATGACCCGGTGGTCGGTGGCGAGGTCGGCGATCTGGGCGGCCCAGAACCGGGTGCTGCACGTCCAGCCGTGCGCGAGGACGACGGCGGGCGCCTCCTCGGGGCCGTGCAGCTCGACGTGGACGCGGGAGCCGTCGGCGGAGACGGCGAAGAGCGTCCGCGCGGGTACGGGCACGAGGTTCCCGGAACGCCGCCGTGCGGGTCGTGCACTCATCGGGCCGCCTCCTCTGTCACGGGCCGGTCCGGCCCGGCGGGCTTCGTGTCCTGTGCTGCCGTCGGTGCCTTGGGAGCCCGGGAGGGCTTCCCGGAGCCGCCGGACCTCTGGGCGACCACCGTAGGGGGCCGTGCGGTCGCGGGGGCGCGGATCACGTCGTACTCCGCCAGATCGACTGACCTGGTGGCGCGGCGGAAGTCCGCCGTGGTACCGGGCCAGACGGTGGTGTTGCGGCCGTTCTCGTCCAGGTACCAGCTGGTGCAGCCGCCCGTGTTCCACACGGTGCGCTCCATCCGCCGCTGGACGCGGTCGTTCCATCCGTCGACCGCGGCGGGGCGCGCGGCGAGCGCGGTGCCGGTGCCGAGCACCTCCAACTGCCGCAGGTAGTCGGCCATGTAGTTCAGCTGGGACTCGATCATGAGGATCATCGAGGAGTTGCCGAGCCCGGTGTTCGGGCCGATGATGGTCATCCAGTTGGGGAACCCGGCGGCGGTGGCGCCGCGCAGCGAGCGCATGCCGGTCTTCCAGCTCTCGGCGAGGGTGATGCCCTCGGCGCCGACGACCCGTTCGGCGATCGGCATGTCGGTGACGTGGAAGCCGGTGCCGAAGATGATGGCGTCGACCTCGGTCTCCGTACCGTCGGAGGCGACGAGCGTCGACCCGCGCACCTCGGCGAGGCCGGAGGCCACCACGTCGACGTTGGGGCGGGCGAGCGCCGGGTAGTAGGTGCTGGAGAGCAGGATGCGCTTGCACCCGATGCGGTACGACGGGGTGAGCTTGGCGCGCAGCGCCGGGTCCTTGATGGCCCGCGCCATGCCCGCCTTCGCCAGGGACTCGATCAGACCGAGCCCGTCCGGGTACTTCGTGAAGGCGCTGACCTGCAACTCCCTTATTCCCCAGAGCAGTCCGCGCCGCGCGGTGCCGGTGGCGGGGACGGTGCGGTGCAGCCATCGCTCGGCCTTCCCGATGGCCCGGTCGACGCGCGGCATCACCCAGGGCGGTGTCCGCTGGAAGAGCGTCAGGCGTCCCACTTTCGGCTGGATCGCGGGCACTATCTGGATGGCCGAGGCGCCGGTGCCGATCATCGCGACGCGCTTGCCGGCCAGGTCGTAGTCGTGGTTCCAGCGGGCGGAGTGGAAGACCTCGCCCGGGAAGGTGCCGAGCCCGGGGACGTCCGGCACCTTCGGGTCGGAGAGCGGCCCGGTCGCGGAGACGACGACGTCGGCGACGATCGTCGTCCCGTTGGCGCACTCGATCACCCAGTTGAGCGCTTCGGTGTCCCAACGCATCACCTCTACCTCGTGGTTGAGCCGGAGGTGCGGCCGGATGCCGAAGGTGTCGGCCACCCGCTCCAGGTACGCGCGTATGTGCTCCTGGCCGGAGAAGGTGCGCGGCCACTCGGAGTTGGGGGCGAAGGAGAAGGAGTACAGGTGCGAGGGCACGTCGCAGGCGCACCCGGGGTAGGTGTTGTCGCGCCAGGTGCCTCCCACGGACCCGGCCCGCTCCAGGACGACGAAATCGGTGATGCCTTCGCGGCGCAGCCGGACCGCGGCCCCGAGGCCCCCGAATCCGGATCCGATCACCGCCACCCGTACGTGCTCGTGCTGGGCCATGCTGCCGCCTCCCGCGGTACGTCACACGACACTGCCAGCAATCACTGGCACCTTTCGGAGGGTAGAGCAGGCGCGTACTGATGGGTAGAGGGCAGAGCAAGGAAGTTACCGGCGGTAGAACACGGCGCCGGAGCGCACGCCCGCGCCCGCGCCACCGCCCGCGCCGCCGTCACGGAGCACTGCCGGCCCTGCTCACCATCGGGTGCGAAGTCGTAAGGTTCGCTCTGTGGCCGAAGGACATGAGCAACGCGAATACCGCATGGAGGAGCTGGCCGAGGAGGCCGGCATCACCGTGCGGACCCTGCGCTTCTACCGCGAGCGCGGTCTCATCCCACCGCCCCGCCGCGAGGGGCGCATCACCTGGTACGACAGCCACCACTTGGCACGACTGCGCACCATCACCGGCCTGTTGGAGCGCGGCCACACCCTCAACGGCATCGCCGACCTCGCCGCCACCTTCGAGAGCGGCCGCGACGTCGCCGAAGTACTGGGCCTGGGCGAGCCCACCGAGGAGACCCCGGTCCGGCTGACACCGGAACAGCTCGCCGACTACTTCGAGGGCGAGGTCACCCCGGAGAACCTCGCCACCGCCCTCGATCTCGGCTATCTCGCCACCGACGGCGACGAGATCGTCCACATCAGCCGTCGCCTGTTGGAGGTATCGGCCGAACTGGTTCGCGAAGGCGTCCCGTTGGCCACCGTGCTCTCCACCGGCCGTCGCATTCGCGAGCACGCCGAGGCGCTGGCCGAGATCTTCGTCCGCGTCATCCAGGTGCACGCGGCGGACAGCCCCATCGAGAAACTCCGCCCACTGGCCCGCGCGGTCGTGGACGCGGAGCTCTCGATGGCCCTGGACCGGCGGCTGCGCGAGGAGGACGAGGACGAGCGGCGGCCCGGCGCCGCGCCGGAGTAGCCATCGCCACCACGGCCGTGGGACAGGCTCGCCCGACGACCTGCGACATGTCGCTCGTGCGGGTGGAGCCGGGCCCGACACTCCAGGGAGCGTCCGGCCCCTCTGACACCGACGGCAGCACCGTGCGGGCACACCCGATCTTTTTCCCCGAGAAGGTGCCGGAGTCCGATCCTGCCCTGCCGGCGTCGGCGGCGGGATCCCGCGCTCAGCGCTCGTACACCACCGTCACCGGCGCGTGGTCGCTCCACCGCTCCGGGTGGGCCCCGGCGCGCTCGACCCAGGCCTTGACCGCGCGGGCCGCGAGGCCGGGCGTCGCCACCTGGTAGTCGATCCGCCAGCCGGCGTCGTTGTCGAAGGCGCGACCCCGGTAGGACCACCAGGAGTAGGGGCCCTCCTGGTCCGGGTGGAGGGCGCGCACCACGTCCACGTACGCGGCCTCCTGGAAGACCCGGGTCAGCCACTCCCGCTCCTCCGGGAGGAAGCCGGAGTTCTTCCGGTTCGACTTCCAGTTCTTCAGGTCGGCCTCCTGGTGGGCGATGTTCCAGTCGCCGCAGACGACGACCTCGCGCCCCTCGGCGGCGGCCCGGGCCTTGAGCCCGACCAGGTAGGGGAGGAAGGCCGCCATGAAGCGCTCCTTCTCGTCCTGCCGCTCGGTGCCGACCTCGCCGGAGGGCAGGTACAGGCTCGCGACGGTGACGCCCGGGAGGTCGATCTCGGCGTACCGGCCGCTCGGGTCGAACTCCTCGGCGCCCTCGATCCCGAACCCGCCGAAGCCGATCTGTACGCGCTCCGGCGCACGCCGTGAGTAGAGGGAGACGCCCGCGCGGCCCTTCGCGGCGGCCGGCGCGTGCACGACGTGCCAGCCCTCGGGCTGCCGCACCTCCTCGGGGAGCTGGGCCGCCTCGGCGCGTACTTCCTGGAGGCACACGACGTCGGCCCCGGTCTCCGCGAGCCAGGGGACGAAGCCCTTCTTCGCGGCGGCGCGGAGCCCGTTCACGTTGACAGAGGTGACGGTAAGCACCAAGGAACAGTACCCAAACACAGCCCCGTACATATGTACGCTTAACCGCGTGAATATCCAGCGCCGGTCGTACGACCACCCTGA
Source organism: Streptomyces sp. NPDC008125 (assembly GCF_042957125.1). NCBI lineage: Bacteria > Bacillati > Actinomycetota > Actinomycetes > Kitasatosporales > Streptomycetaceae > Streptomyces > Streptomyces sp. NPDC008125. The sequence continues at coordinate 79,544 of NZ_JBIBHR010000004.1, read as the reverse complement.
CGCCGTCAAGCTCAACGACGAGGTCCAGCTCGAATACATCGAGCGGTACCAGGACGGCGGCGACCAGACCCACCTCGATCCCACCATGTTCGAGCCCCCCAACGGCCTGTACCTGCTCGCCTACGACGAGCGGGAGCGCCCGGTGGCGACCGGCGGCTGGCGCGCCATGGAGCGGGACGAGGAGGGCTACTCCGACGGCGACGCCGAGGTCAAGCGGATGTTCGTCATACGCGAGGGACGTGGCCAAGGTCTCGCTCGCCGCATCCTCGGCCTGCTGGAGGAGGACGCCCGCACCGCCGGCCGCACGCGCATGGTCCTGGAGACCGGCGACAAGCAGCCCGAGGCCATCGCGCTGTACACGTCGAGCGGGTACACGGTCTGCGAGAAGTTCGGCCACTACCGGACGTACGAGAACAGCATCTGCATGGCCAAGCCGCTCCAGGAGTCCTGACCACCACGCCCGCCCCGCGCTTTCGGCCACGGGGCCGGAACGGCCGGTCCGGCAGGGGCACCCGCCCCAGTCTGTCGGGGTTGCGGACGCCCCGGATGCCCACGGCGCCGTCCGGGCCCGTCTCCAGCACGAGGACGTCGTCGGTGACCCCCGCCACGGTGATCCAGCGGTCCTGGCTCTCCGTTCACGTCGACCCGGTGGTACCCCGTGTCGGGCAGCGGCGCGGACATCACGCCGAGGAGCCGGCGGCCCATCTCGTCCGCGCCCCGGACCGGCCGCAACGCCGGTGATCCCGTCCGCGACCCGGTCACCTCCCCCGTCCCCCCAAGGCCCCTCCGCTCTCCCGGCAGTGCTGCTCCGCCACCATCGCGTCGTACTCCTCGTCGGACATGATGACCGTCCCCGGCTCGTCCTCCGGAGGACCGATCGGTGGAGCGGCCTGCGCGCCCTGTGCGGAGAGCAGAACGACCACGATCGCCCAGCCGACCGCCGGACAGAGGCGAGCCCTGTGGAACTTTCGCACCAGAACCTCCCGAACATCGAGTGACCGACCACGCTGGCAGAGACTTCCGCCTCCCTCGGGTCCGACTCGCCGGACCTCGCTCCGGCGAGTCGGCACGGACGCCGGAATGCCGCCCGGGCTCCAGACCGGACGGGATCCGGTGACGTTCACGAGAGCTACTCGCGCGCTGTCGTCCGGGGGGCGTTCACGGGTGGGGGCCGAGCTGGAAGCACGGGGACGTCCACGGAGGCTTCCAAGGTCGAGAAGGTCTCCGAGAAGGTCTTCTCCCAGCCGGCTGCACGGCACATGCGGTGGCCCACGCCCCGCAGACCGGCCCGGCAGTCATCACGTGCGTTGCGACGCCCGACGCCCATGGCCAACAGCGCGGCACGAGCACCGCCACAACTCCACACCGCTTCTTCCCGCCGCCAGTACCGCCACAGGGCTCCTGGTTGCCGAGGTCGAGGCCGGTGGTCGCGCTCCGCTTGCTCGCGGCCAGGCGCTGCTGGAGCTCCTCGATCGTGTGGAGCACGACGGTCAAACGCCAAGATCCCGCCCGGTCTTCCGACCGGACGGGATCTTGTGACGTTCACGAGAGCTACTCGCGAACTGTCGTCTGTGGACCTGTGGGGATTTGAACCCCAGACCCCCTCGATGCGAACGAGGTGCGCTACCAGACTGCGCCACAGGCCCTTGCGACGAGTGAAACTCTAGCACCCTCCAGGGGGTGCTAGGAAATCCGTTCCCCGCTGGTCAGGGGTGTCGGGCTTCCAGGACCTCGGGCCCGGGCACCCCCGGGCCCAACTCCCGTGCCGCGGCCGTCATTCGTTGGCGGCACGGGGTCGGTCCTCCTCGTCGTCGTACTGGTCGAAGAGAGGGGTACGGCCCCGGTCGCGGGTGCGACGGGCGTCGGGCCGGCGGTGCGGGGTCTGGTCCACGTCGGGGACGGCCGGGTCCGGCAGGGCGGGCTCGGCCGTGCTGGAGCGGGCGGCACTCCACGTCTCCGGGTCGTTGACCTCGACGCCGCCGGAGGCGCGCGGGGCGACCGGGGCGGTGACGTAGGTCGGCAGCGGCACGGGGACCGGCTCCCAGCTGTCGCCCTGGACCCGGCCGCGTTCGCGCTGCTGGTCCACCCACTCCGCGTGGTCCGTCTGCTCGACGAGCGCCCGGCGGCCGGCCTCCTGCGGAGACACGGTCGGTACGGGGACCGGGTCGGCCGGGTGGTGCGCTTCGGGCTCCTCGTCGGGCTCCACCGTGGGCGCCGCCGGCTGCTGATGGCGGCGCGGGCGGTTCTCGCGCAGCCGCTGCGCCGCGTCCTCGGCCCGGCGGCGGTCCATGGTGAAGGCGAACCGCCTCCGCTCCTGGACACGCAGGTGCACGATGTAGGCGCTGAGCATCACGGCCGGTGCGGCGGGCGCCCAGAGGAAGGCGAGGCCGCCGACCGCCGCGACGATCGCGCCGGCGGTGAAGACGAGGAAGAGCACGCTGGTGGTGCGCCTGCGCCGGGCCAGTACCTGGGATCGCTGGGCGCGGCGGACGCGCTCGGCGTCCTCGGCGCCGCCCCGGGCGCGCTGCCCGGAAGGCGCAGCACGCTGCTCCGGGGGCCGCCCGGCGGACGGGCGTTGCGCCGCGGCACGGTTCCGGGGGTCGCTCCGCTCGTGGCCCGGATGTGCCGAGTGGCCCGGATGTACCGAGTGGTTCGGATGTGCCGGGTGGTTCGGATGTGCCGGGTGGGCCGAGTGCTCCACCGCCGGGCGTCCGGACGCGCGCTCGTGGGCGTGCGCCGGATCGAGAATCCTGGCTTCGGTGTGCGCTCCGGGCGCGGCGAAGGCCCGGACGTCGACGGAGTCCATTCGGTCCGTCTCGGCGTCCGGGTCGACGACCGGTCCCGCCTCCTCGGCGCCGCGTTCCCGCAGCTCCTTGGCGTAACGACGCTCCATCGCCGCCCGTCCGGACAGCAGCCGGATGGCGGTGCTGAAGCGTTCCGTCGGACGGGCTTCGTTGAGTTCGTCCTGCCTTCGGAGCCACATCGGCACCAAGTAGGCGGCCCAGGCCCCGACGATGACTGCGTAGATGAGGCCGCTGCTGCTCACGCTCACACCGTAGAGGGGTTTGCACGGCGGCATCCGCCAATTGCCACGGTGTGTCGCACGATCAGGCTGATATCGCGGGCCTTTTTTGTGATTGTTCAGACCAACGAGTGACGCCACAGGTGCTTAATGCGACGACGGAGCGCTTAATTCGAACACGCATATGATTTATGGAGGCGGGGGGTTCGATCCCGGCCGCGACCTGCGCCAGCGCCGGAGCAGACCGTCCATGGCCTCCTCCGACGTGAGGGCGTAGATGAGGTGGTCCCGCCAGGCGCCGTCGATGTGCAGATAGCGCGGCCTCAGCCCTTCCTCACGGAATCCGAGTTTCTCCACGACCCGGCGGCTCGGCCGGTTCTCGGGGCGAATGCAGATCTCGATGCGGTGCAGCCCGACCCGGTGGAAACAATGGTCGGCGGCGAGTGCGACGGCGGTGGGCATGACGCCCCGGCCGGCCACTTCCCGGTCGACCCAGTAACCGATGTGCGCCGAACACATCGAGCCCCAGGTGATGCCCGCGACGGTCAACTGGCCGACGAGACGGCCCTCGTACTCGATCGCGAAGGGCAGCATCCGGCCGGCTCTCGCCTCGGAGCGCAGGTGGCGGACCATCTGCCGGTACGTGGGCCTGCGGATCACCGGCCCTCCGGGGACGGGCGGCGGGACGGTGGCCTCCCAGGGGCGGAGCCAGTCGCGGTTGCGGCGGTTGACCTCGCGCCAGACGTTCTGGTCCCGCAGCCGTATCGGCCGCAGCGTCACCTCGCCGTCCTTCAGGAGCACCGGCCAGAGGGGCGCGTTCAGGACGGGCTCCCGGGACGGGGGTGGTCGCCGCCGCGCAGCTGGTCGACGGCGTGCACCAGGATCCGGCCGAGGACGGCGAGCCCGTCGCGCACCCCGCCGGTCGAACCGGGCAGGTTGACGACGAGCGTGCGCCCCGCGACGCCGGCGAGGCCCCGGGAGAGCGCGGCGGTCGGTACGGCGGCGCGGTTCTCGGCGCGGATCGCCTCGGGGATTCCGGGCACCTCGTGGTCCAGCACCCGGCGGGTCATCTCAGGCGTGAGGTCGGTGGGCGAGATGCCGGTGCCCCCGGTGGTCAGGACGACGTCGTAGCCACGGGCGATCCCGTCCCGCAGGGCCTGCTCCACCGGCTCGCCGTCCGGCACGACCTGCGGGCCTTCGGTGGCGAAGCCGAGGGCGGTGAGCCCGTCCACGAGGATCGGTCCGCCCTTGTCGGCGTAGACGCCCGCGGCAGCGCGGTTGGACGCGGTGACGACGAGTGCGGTGTACGGGGCCGGACGCCCCTCACCACCGGTGACGGCACTCATGCGTCCGCTCCCGCCCGCTCCGGGCGCTCCCAGTCGCCGGACTTGCCGCCGGACTTGGCCTCGACCCGTACGTCGGTGATGACGGCGGCCTTGTCGACCGCCTTGACCATGTCGATCACCGTGAGCGCGGCGACGGTGACCGCCGTCAGCGCCTCCATCTCGACGCCGGTCCGGTCCGTGGTCCTGACCGTGGCGCTGATCTCGACCGCGTCGTCGGCCACGCGCAGGTCCACCTCGACGCCGGAGACGGCGAGCGGGTGGCAGAGCGGGATGAGGTCGGGGGTGCGCTTGGCCCCCATGATCCCCGCGATACGGGCGGTGGCGAGGGCGTCGCCCTTGGGTACTCCCTCGCCCCGCAGCAGCTCGATCACCCGCGGCGAGACGAGGACCCGGCCGCCGGCCCGGGCGACGCGCGCCGTGACGTCCTTCGCCGACACGTCGACCATGCGGGCCGCGCCCGCCTCGTCGATGTGCGTCAGCCTGTTCTGCGTACTCAACTCACTCCGCCTAGCGGTAGGGCGCCGGTCGCCCGCACGGTCCGCACCGGGGTGCGGGCCGGGGGCCCGGGGTACGTCCCCCGGTGAGGCAGCGGCAGATACCGTACCGCCACCGTGCGTGTCTCAGCGGAGCAGGACCACTTCGGTCTCCGTGCCGGGCTCCATGGAGGTGACGTCCTCGGGGATCACGATCAGCGCGTCCGCCCGTGCCAGGGCGCCGATCAGGTGCGAGCCGGAGCCGCCCACCGGGACGACGGTGCCCGACACCTCGTCGTACGTGCCGCGCAGGAACTGGCGCTTGCCCGCCGGTGAGGAGAGCGCCCCGGTGGTGGTGAGGGCGGCGCGGACGGTGGGCCGGTGCACCTCTTCGAGACCCATCAGCGCGCGGATCGCGGGGCGGACGAAGAGTTCGAAGGAGACGTAGGCGGAGACCGGGTTGCCCGGGAGGGCCAGCAGCGGGGTGTGATCGGGGCCGATGGAGCCGAACCCCTGGGGCTTGCCGGGCTGCATGGCGAGGGTGCGGAAGTCGATGCCGCCGCCGGGCTCGTCCTCGTCGCCGACCGAGGAGAGCGCCTCCTTGACGACGTCGTACGCGCCGACGCTGACACCTCCGGTGGTGACCACCAGGTCGGCCCGGATGAGCTGGTCCTCGATCGTGGCCCGGAGGGTCTCGGCGTCGTCGGTGACCGCGCCGACGCGGTAGGAGATGGCTCCGGCGTCCCGGGCGGCGGCGGTGAGCGCGAAGCTGTTGGAGTCGTAGATCTGCCCGCCGGTCAGCTCCTCGCCGGGCTGGACGAGTTCGCTGCCCGTGGAGACGACGACGACGCGGGGACGGGGGCGGACCTTGACCGTGGCGCGGCCGATCGCGGCGAGCAGGCCGATCTGCGGCGGGCCGACGACCGATCCGGCAGCGAGGGCCAGGTCCCCCGGCTTCACGTCGCTGCCCGCGGCCCGGACGTGGGCGCGGGCCCCGGGGGCGCGGTAGATCCTGACCTCGCCGCTCGCACCCTCCGGTGCGTCCCGGTGGGCGCGCATGGTGGCGGCGGGGCCCTCGCCGGCGCCGCCGTCCGTCCACTCGACGGGGACGACGGCCTCGGCGCCCTCGGGCAGCGGAGCGCCGGTCATGATGCGGGCGGCCTGGCCGGGGCCGACCTTCCCGCCGTCGGGGAGTCCGTCGCTGCCGGCGGCCACGTCGCCGACGACGGTGAGCACCGAGGGGAACTCCTCGCTCGCCCCGGTGACGTCGGCGACCCGGACCGCGTAGCCGTCCATGGAGCTGTTGTCGAAGGGAGGCAGCGCGATCCGCACCACGACGTCCTCGACCAGGACGCACCCCTGGGCGTCGGGCAGTTGCAGCTCGATGGGTTCGAGCGGCCTCACCGCGTCCAGGATGTCGGCGAGGTGCTCGTCGACCGACCAGATCTCGCTGCTCAAGGTGTTACATCTCCTCGGTGACGTAACGGTGGAGCCAGGTACGGAAGTCCGGGCCGAGGTCCTCGCGCTCGCAGGCGAGGCGGACGATGGCCCGGAGGTAGTCGCCCCGGTCACCGGTGTCGTAGCGGCGGCCCTTGAAGACGACGCCGTGCACGGGGCCGCCGGTCTTCTCGTCGGCGGCGAGCAGTTGGAGGGCGTCGGTGAGCTGGATCTCGCCGCCCCGGCCGGGCTCGGTCCGGCGCAGTATGTCGAAGACGGCGGGGTCGAGGACGTACCGGCCGATGATGGCGAGGTTGCTGGGGGCTTCGGCCGGTTCGGGCTTCTCCACCAGGCCGGTGATGCGGACGACCCCGTCGTCGGCGGTGTCGTCCACCGCGGCGCAGCCGTACAGGTGGATCTGCGACGGGTCGACCTCCATCAGCGCGATGACGCTGCCGCCCTCGCGCTCCTGGACCTCCACCATCCGCGAGAGCAGCGCGTCGCGCGGGTCGATCAGGTCGTCGCCGAGGAGGACCGCGAAGGGCTGGTCGCCGACGTGCGGGGCCGCGCAGAGCACGGCGTGGCCGAGGCCCCGGGGGTCGCCCTGACGCACGTAGTGCATCGTGGCGAGGTCGCTGGACTCCTGTACCTTCTGGAGGCGTTCGGCGTCGCCCTTGCGGGTGAGCGCGGATTCCAGCTCGTAGTTCCGGTCGAAGTGGTCCTCCAGCGGGCGCTTGTTGCGTCCGGTGATCATCAGCACGTCGGAGAGACCCGCGGCCACGGCCTCTTCGACGACGTACTGGATGGCAGGCTTGTCGACGACGGGCAGCATCTCCTTGGGAGTGGCCTTGGTGGCCGGCAGGAAGCGGGTGCCGAGACCCGCGGCCGGAATGACGGCCTTGCTGATCCTGGAAGTCGACTCAGTCATGCGCAGAACCTTAACGGCTCGACATGGACGACCGATGATCCACTGCTTAACTTTGTACTCATATGCGCCCGTTTGAGCAGAGTGTGAGCTTCCTATGACCTGTGGCCAGGCCGACGACATCAGCGGAACCCCGGCGGACCAGCCGTCCGACGCCCCGAGCGGCCCCCCGGCCGACGCCGCGTCCCTGAAGGCGTCCCTGCGGCGCGAACTCCTCGCCGCGCGCGCGGAGCTGACGGCCGAGGAGCTCGCGGACTCCGCAGCCGCGCTGGCCCGCACCGCGCTCACCCTGCCCGAACTCACCGGCGCCCGGACCGTCGCCGCCTATGTGTCGGTGGGGCGCGAACCGGGCACCCGCGCGCTGCTCGACGCCCTGCGCGCCCGGCGTGTCCGCGTCCTGCTGCCGGTACTGCAGTCCGACCACGACCTGGACTGGGCGGTGTACGAAGGCACCGGCAGGCTGCTCAAGGCGGGGCGCGGGCTGCTCGAACCCGCAGGTCCCCGCCTCGGCGCTCCGGCCGTCCTCGACGCCGGCGCGGTGCTGCTGCCCGGCCTCGCGGCCGACACCCGCGGCATGCGGCTCGGCCGGGGCGGCGGGAGTTACGACCGGGTGCTGGCCCGGCTCGCCGCGGCGGGGGCGCACCCGGCGCTCGTGGTGCTGCTGTACGGGAACGAGGTGGTCGCGCGGGTCCCTTCGGAACCGCACGACCACCCCGTGGACGCCGTCGTCACTCCGGCCGGAACGCACCGCTTCGGCCGCTGAGCGGCCCGGGTGGTGTCCGGCCCCCGGTCAGCCGGTGGCCGCCGCCGGCTTGAGCGTCAGCGTGTCGACCGTGGACTCGCCGACCGCGTCGGCGCCGAACGACCAGTCGAGCAGTTCGCCGTCGACCCACTTGTCCGTCTGGTCGGTGTAGTGCGCGCTGAACGCGTGCCCCGAGGCGCCGGTGAGGTTGATCCAGCGGGACTTGTCCCAGTCGCCGACGTTCACCACCATCCGCATCGACGGCACCCAGATGACGTCGTAGCCGCCGGCCGCGTTCCAGCCGGTGGCGTCGACCGCCGCCTCGCCGCCGCCGAGGTTCCACGGGCCGCGGTTCAGCGCCCGCTGGAGCAGGCCCGGGCCCGAGGTACCGAGGGTCTGGTTCTTCAGGGTCAGCTGGTGCAGCCGGCCCCAGCTCCAGGTGGAGATGTCCTTGCCGAGCTTGGCGGTCAGCTCCCAGCGGGCGTCGTCCATGGCGCGGGCGAAGAGCTGGTCGCGGTTGTCGATGGCCTTCTCGCGACCCTGGGCGGGCACCTTCCACCAGGCGTTGTCCTCGTCGTCCAGGATCTTCTCGACGACGACGTTCCAGCGGTCGCCGCCATCCGGCTGCGCCGAGTCGGCGTCGCGCTGGCCGCATTCCCGTACGAGCTTGTTCTGCTCGTCGACGGGTGCGGTGGAGTCGGCGTGGGTGACGTTGATGCAGTCGCCCTCGACCCGCAGCTCCTTCGGCAGCTTGTTGCCGAAGGCCAGCATCAGGATGTTGCGCCAGACGCCGTTGAAGTACGCGGCGGCGGCCGAGTCGGAGTCCTGGGTGTAGTCCCAGCCCTCCAGCAGCTTCTGCGCCTCGCGGACGTCCTTGTCGGCGATGTTGATGCTCAGCAGCTTGGGCACCAGCAGCGCGGCGATCTCGCTGGTGTTGTCCATCTGCATCTTCTGCATGTCCTCGGTCGAGATCTTCTCGCCGCCCTTGATCTTCGACGCGATGAGGTCGTTGATGCGCTGGCTGCGGGTGCCGTAGCCCCAGTCCTTGGTAAGGAGCTCGGGGTACTTCTCGTCCACGACCGCCTGGTTCGCGGTGACGATGTAACCGCGCTCCGGGTTGTACTCGTACGGCAGCTCGCTGAAGGGGAGCGGGTCCTTCTCCCAGCCGTACTTCGAGGACCAGCCGGGGCTCGGCAGGGTGCCGTCGCCGGACTTGCGGACCGGGATCCAGCCGGGGGCCTGGTAGCCGATGTTGCCCTTGGTGTCCGCGTAGACGAGGTTCTGCGAGGGCACCTCGAAGTGCGCGGCGGCGTCGCGGAAGGACGCGAAGTCGTCGGCGCGGTCGAGCTCGAACACGGCGTCCATGGAGTGGCCCGGCTGGAGCGCGGTCCACTTCAGCGAGACGGCGTAGCCGGAGGCGCGGTCGGGCGCGGCGCCCGTCACCGGGGCCTTCTGGCCGACCTTCTCCAGCTCACTGCTGCGGTCGGAGACGAGCGGACCGTTGTTGGTCTCGCGGACGGTGATCTTCCGGCTCTTCCCGCCGGCGACCTTGATGGTCTCCACACGGGTGGTGAAGGGGACCGTCCTGCCGTCGTAGAGGTAGCCGTCGGCCGAGACCTTCTCCAGGAAGAGGTCGGTCACGTCGGCGCCGAGGTTGGTGAGACCCCAGGCGACGTCCTGGTTGTGCCCGATGATCACGCCGGGCATGCCGGAGAAGGTGTACCCGGCGGTGTCGTACTGGCACTTCGCCGAGACCGTGCGGCAGTGCAGCCCCATCTGGTACCAGAGCGAGGGCAGCATCGGCGCCAGGTGCGGGTCGTTCGCCAGCAGCGGCTTCCCGGTGGTGGTGTGCGCACCGGAGACGACCCAGGAGTTCGAGCCGATGCCGTTGCCGTTCGGGCCGAGCAGCGCCGGGATCTCGTCCAGGGTGTCGGAGAGCGCGCCGAGCTGGGTGTCGAGCCCTTCGGTGGCACCGGCGACGGTGTCCGCGTCGACGGTGGTGTCGGCCGGCTCGGCGTCCGGGTCGAACTCGCCGGTGGCGGAGGAGACCGCGCCCTCGCCGACGATCGTCTCGTGCTTGGCGTACGGGTACTCGGGGTACAGGTCCGCGATCTGCTTCGCCGAGAGCCTGCTGGTCATCAGCGAGCGGTCGATCTCGTCCTGCATGTTCCCGCGCAGGTCCCAGGCCATCGCCTTCAGCCACGCGACCGAGTCGACCGGGGTCCACTCGGTGGGCTTGTAGTCGTTGGTCAGGTCGAGCGCCGCGTACTCGACGGAGATGTCCTTCCCGTCCTTGCCCTTCAGGTACGCGTTGACGCCGTCGGCGTACGCCTGGAGGTTCTTCTTGGTGTCGGCGCTGAGGACCTTGTCGTACTCCTCCTGCGCGACCTTCCGCCAGCCGAGCGTGCGGAGGAAGGAGTCGGTCTCGACCTGGCTGGATCCGAACATCTCGGAGAGCCGCCCGGCCGTCATGTGACGGCGGACGTCCATCTCGTAGAAGCGGTCCTGCGCCTGGACGTAGCCCTGGGCGCGGAAGAGGTCGGCGTCGGTGTCCGCGTAGACCTGGGGGATGCCGTAGTCGTCGCGTTTGACCTCGACGTCTCCGGTCAGGCCCGGGAGCTCGATCGTTCCGGTGGTCTGCGGGTACGAGGCCCGGACCGTGGCGACGGACCAGTACGCGCCGTACCCGACACCCGCGACCAGCGCCAGGACCAGGACGATCACGATCAGGCGGGCGCGTCGCCCCTTCTTCCTGCCGGATTTCTTCGCAGCGGAAGGACCGGCAGAGACGGTTGTGTTGGCGGGCATCGCTGTCCTTCGAGGGGCAGGGTGGTCCTGGGAGTGCAAGGGCAACCATAGGCGCAGCGCCGATCCGACTCGGACGCGGTGGGGGGCTGCGGCCATCCGCACACAGGTCGTACACATACTCGAAGGCGTCAAGAAAGCGTTAAAGATTAGGTAAGGTAACGAAGTACCTGGTCGCCGGGAACCTGCCCGGCGGTCGTACGCGGGGAAGGAAACGCGCCCTGACTGTCCACACGCTCAACGAACTCCTGCTGGTCTCGTCGCTCGTTCTGCTCGTCGCGGTGGCGGCGGTACGGATCTCCTCGCGCAGCGGGCTTCCCAGCCTGCTCCTGTACCTCGGCATCGGCATCGCGCTGGGACAGGACGGCATCTTCGACGTCCAGTTCGACAACGCGGAACTCACCCAGGTGATCGGCTACGCCGCCCTGGTCGTGATCCTCGCCGAGGGTGGACTGGGCACGAAGTGGAAAGAGGTCAGGCCCGCGCTTCCGGCGGCGGCCGTGCTCTCGACCGTGGGCGTGGGCATCAGTGTGGGCGTCACGGCGGCGGGGGCGCACTACCTCGTCGGGCTGGAGTGGAAGCAGGCGCTCATCATCGGCGCGGTGGTCTCCTCCACGGACGCCGCCGCCGTCTTCTCCGTACTCCGCAAGGTGCCGCTGCCCTCCCGGATCACCGGCGTGCTGGAGGCGGAATCCGGCTTCAACGACGCCCCGGTGGTCATCCTCGTCCTCGCGTTCTCCACGATCGGGCCGGTCGAGCACTGGTACGTCCTGGTCGGCGAGATAGCCCTCGAACTCGCCATCGGCGCGGCCATCGGCCTCGCCGCCGGCTGGCTCGGCGCGTACGCGCTGCGCCATGTCGCGCTGCCCGCCTCCGGCCTCTACCCGATCGCCGTGATGGCCATCGCGGTCACCGCGTACGCGGAGGGCGCCATCGCGCACGGCAGCGGGTTCCTCGCCGTCTATCTGGCCGCCATGGTGCTCGGCAATTCCAAGCTGCCGCACTGGCCGGCCACCCGGGGCTTCGCCGACGGGCTCGGCTGGCTCGCCCAGATCGGCATGTTCGTCCTGCTCGGCCTGCTCGTCACCCCGCACGACCTGCTCGACGACTTCTGGCCCGCGGTGGTCGTGGGCCTGGTGCTCACCGTGGTGGCCCGGCCGCTCTCGGTCTTCCTGAGCCTGGCGCCCTTCCGGCTGCCCAAGCGCGAGAAGACCCTGATGTCGTGGGCGGGGCTGCGCGGCGCCGTCCCCATCATCCTCGCCACCATCCCGATGGTGGCCGGCATCGACGGCTCCACCCGTGTCTTCAACATCGTCTTCGTGCTGGTCATCGTCTACACGCTGATCCAGGGGCCGACGCTGCCCTGGCTCGCCAAGGCGCTGAAGATCGCCGAGGACCCCTCCGAAGCCGCCGACCTGGGCATCGAGTCCGCGCCCCTGGAACGGCTGCGCGGACATCTGCTCTCCGTCGCGATCCCGGCGAAGTCGCGGATGCACGGCGTGGAGGTGGGCGAACTCCGCCTCCCGGCCGGCTCCGCCGTCACCCTGGTGGTCCGGGACGGTACGAGCTTCGTCCCCGCCCCCGCGACCGTGCTGCGGCGCGGCGACGAACTCCTGGTGGTCGCCACCGACCCGGTGCGCGACGCGACCGAGGCCCGGCTGCGGGCGGTCGGCGAGGGCGGCAAGCTGGCCGGCTGGCTGCACGCGGGGCAGCGCCCCGGCGGCGCGGCGGACGACGACGCGGTGGCCCGACTCGCCCGCGCCACCCACCTGGACCGGCTCGCGCACACCATGCAGCGGCTCAGCGGAGCGACGGACGCCCCCGAGCCGGCGCCGAAGGCCCGGCGCGGCAGCGCCGCCGCGGCCCGCGCGGCGGGCGCCTCCCGGGCGGCGGACGGCTCCCGGGCGGCGGACGGGGCGGGGCGGCCCGAGCACGTGCGGGCGGACAAGAGCGGAGGTACGGAGAGGAGCGGGCTTACGGAGAAGAGCGGGCTTACGGAGAAGAGCGGGCGCTCCTCGAAGGCGGCGCCCGCGGGTGACCGGGAGCGCCCCGCGTCTCCGGAACGCCCCGACCGCACCGGCGGCCAGGACGGCCGGGACGGCCGGAACCGTCACGGGGGCGGGGAGCGGCCGGGGGCCGGGAACCGCTCGGACGGGCCGACCGCGCGACGCTGACCGGTGCGGGCGCGGGCCCGGCGCGGATCCTCGCGGGCCTGGCGCGGTGCCCACCTGGGGCTCGGGGCGTCCCGGGCTCGGGGTGTCCCGGGCTCGGGGCGCGCTCGCGGGCCGCGCCGAACCGTATACGACCGGGCGGGGACCCCGTCCGGCTTCCCTCTTCCCGTCCTGGACCCCGCACTGCCACGACTTCCGGCTGTAACATGGGGCCGACCTGATCGACCAACTCTGCCTGATGCAGAGCTGGCGCGACCGTATGGCGGTCGTGGCGTCGCTCCGCACCCCTTGAGCGGGACGCCCGGCATCTACCGCAGTTCCGCGCGAAGAGGACAGCTCTCGGCAGCTCCCGTACGCCTCCGCGGCGTCCCGGGCGCGGTGCCACCAGGCGGCAGAAAGGCACGGCCGTGGCATCCACGGTCCCCGTCCGTCCCGGATACGGGCAACTGCTGCGCACCCCCGGTGCGTGGACCTTCCTGCTCCCGGGCTTCGCCGCCCGGCAGCCCTTCGCGATGCTGACCATCGGCATCGTCCTGCTCGTCCAGCACACCACCGGTTCCTACGGCAGCGCGGGCGCCGTCGCGGCCGTCTCCGGCGTCTCGATGGCCCTGTTCGCCCCGCAGACCGGCCGGCTGGCGGACCGCTTCGGGCAGCGGACCGTGCTGCTGCCCGGCGTCCTGGTGCACGCGGTGTCGGTGGGCGTGCTCACGGCGCTCGCGCTGGCGCACGCGCCCCTGTGGGCGCTCTTCGCCGCCGCCGTACCGACCGGCGCCTCGATCCCGCAGGTCGGCCCCATGGTGCGCGCCCGGTGGGCGGCGCTGCTGGGGGCCGCACCCGGCCGCCCGGCCTCCCCGCTGATGGCGACCGCCGCCGCGTTCGAGTCGGTGACCGACGAGTTCACCTTCGTGCTGGGACCTGTACTCACCACCGCGCTCTGCACCGGCGTGCACCCGGCGGCCGGTCTGATCACCGAGGCCGCGCTGACCCTGCTCGGCGGGGTGCTCTTCGCGGCGCAGCGGTCCACCCAGCCCGCACCGCACTCCCCCGCCGCGGATTCCGCGCCCCGCACCTCGGCCCTCGGCGTCCCCGGTGTCCGGGTGCTCGCGATCACCTTCCTGGGTATCGGCGCGGTCTTCGGCGGCATGCAGGTCTCACTGACCGCGTTCGCCGAAGAGATCGGCCACCCCGGGGTGAACGGCCTGCTGTACGGGGTCTTCGCCTCCGGCAACATGCTGGCCGGGATCGTCTGCGGCGCCGTCGCGTGGAAGCACGGCCCCCGCCGCCGGCTGATCGTCGGGTACGCCGCACTGACCCTGACCGCGTCCGCGCTCTGGGCGGTGCACTCCGCACCGCTGATGGCCGGGCTCGGCTTCCTGGTCGGGCTCTCCATCGCTCCCGCGCTGATCAGCGGGTACACCCTGGTCGACGCCCTGGTCCCGCCCTCCGCCCGGACCGAGGCGTTCACCTGGCTGACCGGGGCGGTGGCCCTGGGTCAGGCGGCGGCCGTCACGGTGGCCGGCCGGCTCGCCGACGCACGGGGCGCGAGCAGCGGATTCGTCGTACCGCTGGTGGCCACGGTGCTCGCGCTGGCGACCCTGCTGGCACTGCGTTCGCGGCTTCTTCCGGCCGCGTCCGGGCGGACCGTGGCACGTGGGATCGGTCACCGGAAGCCGGTCACGGTGGACTGATTCCACGGAATACGTCAGTATGGAACGTCGTTAGCACTCACTGAGTGAGAGTGCCAGGAGGAGCAAGTGCCGACCTATCAGTACCAGTGCACCGAATGTGGCGAAGGCCTTGAGGCGGTGCAGAAGTTCACCGATGACGCCTTGACCGTGTGCCCGAACTGCAATGGACGCCTCAAGAAGGTGTTCTCCGCGGTCGGCATCGTCTTCAAGGGTTCCGGTTTCTACCGGAACGACAGCCGTGGATCGTCGTCGAGCAGCACGCCTGCTTCGCCGTCCACCAAGTCGTCCGACTCCGCTTCGAAGTCGTCCTCGACGTCGGACTCGGGCTCGTCCTCGTCCTCCGCCGCGTCGGCCTCGTCGTCGGCCGGTTCGTCGTCCACCGCCTCGACCTCGTCGAGCGGCTCGGCCGCCTGAGGCGCCGACCGGACCCCGCTTCACCGCTTCACCGCTTCACCGCGCGACAGTGTCACCACGTGCACGGCTTCGCCGCCGGCACGGTCTGACCGCTGACACGGCTTCACCGGGACTCCGCCGATCACCTCGGCGGAGTCCTCGTGCTGTCCCCCGGCGCCCCTTGCCGCCCCCGATAGCCTGACCGCATGGTGAACGCAGGCACGATCACGGACGCGGGTACCCGCGGGACCGGGGGGACGTCATGAGCGCTGGTACGGATACGGGTTCGGCGGCAGCGGCGGGTTCGGGCGGGGCCCCGGGGGCCGGCGCGGAGATCGGTGTCATCGGGGGTTCGGGCTTCTACTCCTTCCTGGACGACGTCACCGAGGTCCAGGTGAAGACCCCGTACGGAGACCCCAGCGACTCCGTCTTCCTCGGCGAGATCGCCGGGCGCCGAGTCGCCTTCCTGCCCCGGCACGGGCGCGGCCACCATCTTCCGCCGCACCGCATCAACTACCGCGCCAACCTGTGGGCGCTCCGTTCCCTCGGCGTGAGCCAGGTCCTCGGCCCGTGCGCGGTCGGCGGGCTGCGGCCCGAGTACGGGCCGGGCACGCTGCTCGTCCCGGACCAGCTGGTCGACCGCACCAAGGCGCGCACCCAGACCTACTACGACGGCGAACCGCTGCCCGACGGCTCGGTGCCGAACGTGGTGCACCTCGGGTTCGCCGACCCGTACTGCCCCCGGGGGCGCGCGGCCGCGCTCGCCGCCGCGCGCGGCCGTGCGTGGGACGCGGTGGACGGCGGCACGCTGGTGGTGGTCGAGGGGCCGCGCTTCTCGACCCGCGCGGAATCGCGCTGGCATGCCGCGATGGGCTGGTCCGTGGTGGGGATGACGGGCCACCCCGAGGCGGTGCTCGCCCGCGAACTGGGCCTCTGCTACTCCACGATGACCCTGGTCACGGACCTGGACGCGGGGGCCGAGGCGGGCGAGGGCGTCTCTCACGAGGAGGTCCTCCGGGTGTTCGCCGACAACGTGGACCGGCTGCGTTCGGTGCTCTTCGACGCGGTGGCCCTGCTGCCCTCCGAGGAGGACCGCAACTGCGTGTGCACGCGTGCGCTGGACGGGATGGACACGGGGATCGTGCTGCCGTAGAGCTGATTCCCGGCCTGTGGCGGCCGGCTCGGCAGCCTGTTTCACCCCTGCGGGTGGCGGAGTTGTCCACAACCTGGGGGCCGTCCACAGGCCGCGGCGGGATCGGCGCGCACGGGGCATCGTGAGGGGGTCCGACCGGGGCATCCGGCGGACTCCCGCACGCACGACCAGGTGGCGCCATGTTCACGAACGCGACGACCCGTCCGTCCTTCGACCGGGGCTCCGTCCCCGGCTCGGGCTCAGGCTCAGGCTCAGGCTCCGGCGACGGCCCGGACTGCGGCTCAGGCTCCGGCCCCCGCTCAGGGAACGGCTCCGATTCCGCCCCGGGCCCCGGTTCCGGCTCCGGGGACGGCCCCTCGGCTTGGTACGGATCCACCCCCGCCGGTCCCGCCCCCGGGTGGGCCCGCCCCGGGGGGACGGTCCGGCTGCCGTCGCCCGTGCCGCCCCGGTGCGCGGTGCCGGAATTCGCGCCCCTGCGGGTGCGGGGCGCCGGCGGCGCGCTGCGTTTCCGGCGCGCTCTCTACGGCCGGCAGCGCGCCCTGGCGGCCGGCTTCGCGCTCGCGGCAGCCGCTCTCGCCGCTTCGGGGCTCGGGGCGGCGGAGGGCAGGGCGGCAGGGGTGGCCGGGCCGGAGCGTACGCGCCCACCGGTGCGCCTGGTGTCGGCGCCGGTGCGGATCGCGGACGCGGCGACGGTGCGGCTGTTGCGCCCCGGCGACCGGGTGGACGTGATCTCCGCTCCGGCGTCCGGGGACGATGCGCGGGTGGTGGCGCGCGATGCGCGGGTCACCCGCGTTCCGGGTGCGCCCGCCGGGGGCGTACCCGGGCCGGAGGTGGCGCGGACCGATGGGCCGCCGCCCTCGGGCATCGGCGATCCGGGCGAGGGCGCGCTGGTGATGCTGTCGGTCCCCCGCGAGACGGCGGTGGCCCTGGCGGGAGCCCATGCGTCGGGCGAGCTGCTGGTGGCGGTGTCCGATGTGTGACGGCACGGCTCCCGCCCGTACGCGGCCCGGCGTACCGGGCGGGGGGCGGCCCGGCGGGGTGCCGGGCGGGCGGCTCAGATGTGGTGCGGGGGCTTCTCGTCGAGGAAGCGGGCGAGGTCGGCGGCGCTGCCCCCGGTCGCGGGTCGCTCTCCCCAGCCCCGGTCCGTGTCGTCGGACGACTGCTGGTCCAGCGGATCGCCGAAGTACAGCTTCGGGCGCGGCTTGGGCTGCTCCGGTGCGGCCTGCTGCGGTGCGGCCTGCTCCGGTGCGGCCTGCTGCGGTGCGGCCTGCTCCGGTGCGGCCGGCTGCGGTGCGGCCTGCGGCTCCGGGTGCGGCTCGCCGGGTCCGGCGGCGGGGGCGGTGCTCATGCCTCCAGGGTACGGCCGTCCCGCCACCGGCCCCGCCGGACCGTGCGGGCGCGGCTCCCGGCGGTCCGGCGACGGCGGGGCGGTCAACGGTCCTTCGGGTCCAGCCACCACAGTCCGAGGACCACCAGGAACGACAGGCAGAGGAAACCGGCGCCCCACCAGGCGGTGCCGGTGTTGCCCTCCATCCACTCGTCGATGATCACCAGCAGACCCCAGAGCTGGCCGACGACCACGGTCATCGCCAGTACCAGGCGGGCGGTCAGCTTGGCGGACCGCTCCGGTTCCTGGTCGGTGCCCGCTCCGGGCCCGGGCCCGGTGTGCCGGACGCGGGGGTCGCCGTAGCCGCTGGTGGGCCGGATCTGCGGATAGCGCTCCTTGACGGGCCGGTTGAGTTCGGGACGGGCGCTCCCCGGGTGGTAGTCGGGGTAGGCCGGGACCTCGGGCGACGGCTGTTCCTCGGTCATGCCGGGTCACCTCCCCGGCCCGCGTCCTTCCCGGCGCCCCCTCCGGCACCGCTCCCCGATCCCCGTCCGGCGCCACCGCCCGCACCGCTCCCCGCACCGCTTCCGGCCCCCCTTCCCGCGGCCCGTCCCGCGGCTCCGCCCGCGCCCCCGCCCGATCCGGCGCGGTGCGCGGACGCGGTCCCGGTACGAGCGGGCGCCTCGACGCCGCCGCTCCCGCTGCGGCCCGGTGCTTCGACGCCGTCGGTGGTGCCGGGGCAGTCGAGGCGGCCGGCCAGGCCGGGGTTGGTCTCCTCCAGCTGGCGGCAGACGCCCTCCTCGATGGACTCGCCGGAGCGGGTCGTGCCGATCGCCCACACGCTGCCGTCGGCCTCCTCGGTGACGACCACCTTGGGCAGCCCGCGCGGCGGCGGACCGGCCGTGACCTCGCCGGTGCGTGCGTCGAAGACGCCCTCGTGGCAGGGGCAGTACAGCTCGCCCTCGATACCCCGGTCCTTCCGCCACAGCACGGCGCAGGCGAGGTGGGTGCAGACGGCGGAGTAGCCGACGAGGGTGCCGTCGTCGAGCCGTACGGCCACCGCGCGGTCCTCCTCGCCCGGGTAGCGGAAGGCGAGGGATTCTCCGGGGAGGAGCTGGGAGGCGATCCTCTGGGGCCGGGCCGGCTTCCCGTCGTCGGTGTCGCCGTGGCGGTGCAGGATGCCGGCGGCCACCCCGATGCCGCCGACGGCCAGTCCGCCGGAGACGGTGGTGACGATCCGGAGGTAGTCGCGGCGGGTGGTGAGGGCGTCGGCGGAGATCCGGTCGTGCAGGGCTTCGCGCGGGTCTCCGCCGGCGGGCGGCCGGTCGTTGCCCGGCGGCTGTTCGGTGACGCTCATCGGCGGACGTCCTTACCGTTGATCTCGACGACGGGGAGCCCGCCGGGGACGGGCCACTGGACCTTGTCCGCGGGGACGACCATGGCGACCCCGGTTCGCACCTCGGTCGACCCGAACACGAAGGTGTCGGCGACCTGGACCCCGGGACGCTCCGCCTGGAGCTCCTCGACGGTTCCGTAGAAGAGGGCGCCGGTGGGGCAGACGGTGGCGCACATGGGGGCGAGGCCGTAGGCGGTGCGGTCGTAGCAGAGGTTGCACTTCAGCTGGAGCTTGGCTTCGAGGTCGATCTTGGGAACGCCGAAGGGGCAGGCGTTGACGCAGTTGGCGCAGCCGATGCAGCGGGTGGTGTCGGCCTGCTGCACCACGCCGTCGGCCGTCACGAGGATGGCGTCGGCGGGGCATACCTCGGCGCACGGGGCGACGGGGTCCTCGCAGTGCATGCAGACGGTCGGAAGGGAGGCGACGGACTGGCCCTCGTCGGTGTAGTCGAGGTGGATCATCGACGTGCCGCGGTGCGAGTCGCATTCGCGGCAGGCGGAGACGCAGGCCTGGCAGCCGATGCAGCGGCTGGGATCGATGAAGATCGTTCTGCCCATCACGGGGCGTCAGCTCCTCTCCGAGGTGCCACGGCCCTGCGGGGACGTGGGGGGCAGCGGGTCGGTCCGGGAGACCTGGGTCTCCGGGTACGCGACGTGCCCGGGTGCGACGGGCGGCGAGGGCACGATGTCGAGCTCGGCCGCGTGCTCGACGCGGCAGGCGCACACCTTGTACTCGGGGATCTTCGAACGGGGGTCGAGGGCATCGATGGTGAGGGCGTTGGCGGCGGTGGGCACCGGCCAGTGGTACGGCACGAAGACCGTGTCGGGCCGGATCGCCTCGGTGACGAGGGCGGGGAAGACCTCGCTGCCGCGCCGGGTGACGACCCGTACGGGCTCGCCGGTGCGGAAGCCGTGGGACGGGTGGACCTCCGCCCAGGGGCGGGGCGTCTGCTCCACGAGTGCGCCCAGCCGACGGGTCTGGTTGCCGGAGAGGAAGTGCGCGACGGTCCGCCCGGTGGTCAGGGACATCGGGAACTCGTCGCTGTACGGATCCATCGGCAGGTGCCACTCCACGGCCTGGAGGTGGATCCTGCCGTCCTCGTGATAGGTCCGGCCGTCCTCGAAGAGGCGCGGGGTGCCGGGGTGATCGGTGGAGGGGCAGGGCCAGGCGATGCCTCCGGTCTCCTCCAGCCGTTCGTAGGTGATGCCGTAGTAGTCGATGACGGTGCCCCGGGAAGCGGTGCGCAACTCCTCGAAGACCTCGCGCGAGTCGGCGAAGGCGAACTTGTCACCGGCTCCGAGGCGCCGGGCGAGCTCGCACATCACCCAGGTGTCGGTGCGTACGCCGGGGGGCGGTTCCTGGGCCTTGTTGTGCTTGACGACGCGGGCCTCCGCGTTGGCCATCACGCCGTCGTCCTCGGCCCAGGTGGTGACGGGGAAGACCACGTGGGCGTTGGCGGCGGTCTCGGAGAGGAAGAAGTCGAACTGGGCGTGGAACTCGATGGCGTCGTAACCCTCCTTGACCACGCGGTAGTTCGGGAGGGAGACGAAGGGGTTGTTGCAGATGCCGATCAGGCCGCGGATCTCGCGGCGCTGCATCTGCCAGACCATCTCCATCATGGAAGTTCCGGCGGTGGGGAGTTCGGACTCCTCGATGCCCCAGATCTCGCAGATCTGGCGTCGGTGCTCCTCGTTGAGGATGGAGCGTCCACCGGGCAGCAGATCGGCCTTCTGGCCGTGTTCACGGCCGCCCTGGCCGTTGCCCTGGCCGGTGAGGGTTCCGTATCCGGCGCCGGGTTTGCCGATGTGGCCGGTGGCGGCGCAGAGGTTGATCACGGTGAGGCAGTTCTCGACGCCCTGCGAGTGGTGCTCGATGCCCCGGGCATGCCAGGCCATGGCCTTGGGGGCGCGGGCGAAGGTCCGGGCGACCTGGACGATCTGTTCGGCGGGGACGCCGCAGATCCCCGCCGCGCGGGACGGCGGGTACTCCAGCACCTTGGCCTTCACCTCCTCCCAGCCGGTGGTGTGCTCGGCGAGATACGACTCGTCGGTGAGCCCTTCCTCGACGATCACGCAGAGCAGGGAGTTGAAGAACGCCGAGTCGGTGCCGGGCTTGAGCGCCACGTGGATGTCGGCGGTGCGGGCGACGGCGGTCTCGCGCGGGTCGACGACGATGAGGCCGGCGCCGCGGTCGCGGGCTCCCCAGACGTACTGGGTCAGCACCGGGAAGCACTCGCCGACGTTGGATCCGGCGATGAGCAGGCAGTCGGTGAGCAGGATGTCGGAGAAGGGGTTGCCGGCCCGGTCGATACCGAAGGCGAGTTTGTTGGCCCCGGCGGCGCTGACCATGCAGAGCCGGCCGTTGTAGTCGACGTGCTTGGTCCTGAGCGCGACCCGGGCGAACTTGCCGACCAGGTAGGTCTTCTCGGAGAAGAGGCTGGCGCCGCCGAGGAGGCCGAACGCGTCCTTCCCGTACATCTCCTGGATGCGGCGGATCTCGGAGACGGTGAAGTCGAGCGCCTCGTCCCAGGTGACCTCGGCGAACTCCTCGTCGCGCGAGCGGCGCATCAGCGGGGCGGTGAGCCGGTCGGGGTGGTTGACCTGCTGGTAGGCGTTGATGCCCTTGGGGCAGAGCCGCATCCGGTTGATGTCGTGGTTGCGGGGTTCGACGCCGAAGACCTTGCCGCCCCGGTCGACCCGCAGGTACATCCCGCACTGGACGCCGCAGAAGCAGCAATGGGTGGGGACGAGTGTCTCGCCGTCCTGGTCGGCGTGCCACTGGTCGGCGGGAATGCCTCCGGCGTCGCGGAAGGCGCGGGTGCCGGGCGGGGCGAGGGAGGGGTCGAGGGGGATGGCGGCGCGGTGGTCGGACGGGGCCGGAGAGGCGCCCCCGCCGTGGTCGGCTGCACGCGGGTCCGCGGTCACTTGAAGCCCTTCTTCACATGGGTGAGGTAGGCGCTGCCGCGCAGCACCCGCTTGCAGCGCGGGCAGTACTCGGTCCACTCGTCGAAGTCGAGCCGCAGGTCGCGCATGGTGCCGCGCAGGTTCTCGACGTAGGGCTCGGTGTCGATGGGCTGTCCGCAGCGGCGGCAGGCGAAGACCTCGTCCTCCTGGCGGGCGGTGTACTTGAACAGCTGCATGCCGACGGCGGCCGGGCGCTGGACGATGTGGAAGAACTTCCCGAACGGGATGTGGATGAGGGTGAAGACCACGGCGGCCATGTGGAGCACGGCGAGGAACTCGTAGCCTCCGCCGTGCAGGAAGATCGACGAGAAGGTGAGCAGCAGCCCGGTCACCGAGATGACGATCAGCGCGATCAGCGGGATCAGGTCGTAGCCGAAGCGCTGGCCGGTGCCGGCGCCGCGGTCCTTCATCCGGCGCCAGAGGAAGTACGAGGCGCCGGGGATGACGAGGACGGCCGCGAGGTCCAGGCCGTGGAACATCACCCAGCCGATGAAGCCGATCGAGTCGAAGCCGAGGATCTTGAAGCCCCAGATCCGCATCTCGTACCCGGGGCCCGACCCGGTCCCCGAGGTGAAGGTGAACCAGCCCCAGGTCAGCGGGAAGGTGATCAGGGCCGCCAGGATGCAGCCCCAGAAGATCAGCTGGTGGGCGGCCCAGCGGGCGTGCGAGCGGGCGCCGAGGAACTTCTGGAAGCCGAGGTAGGTGGCGATCATCTTCGGCAGGGCGGTGGGGGTCCTGCGGAAGTTCTCGGCGGAGAACAGGCTGCGCCAGCCCTGTTCGAAGAGGCGCGCGGCGCCGGGGGCGGAGATCCAGACCGTGTAGCGGTAGGCGACGCCGAAGGCCAGGAAGACGCTGGCGACGGCGTAGGGCAGCAGGGCGGAGTCGAAGTTCACCAGCAGTCGGCTGCCGAGGACGATCGCGAGGATCAGCAGGGCCGAGACGGCCGCGCCGACGAGCGTCGCCCGCGCGTTGACGGACCGGGGAAGGGCGTCCGCCGCCTTGGCCAGGGCCCTGCGCGGACCGGACGGGGCCGGCTCTTCGGTGGTCACCCGCGCCGAGACACCGGACGAGGAGGTCGGATCACCGGGCGTGGGTGGTACGGCGGAGGCTTCTGGGGGCTCGGTCACCCGACCACCGTAGGTAGCCATGGGTGCGTTTACCCTGTTTTGCCCCTCGCCTGGGTGAGCGCGTCCCCTGCATGGCGGGTCAGGGCGTCATACGGCTCACGGCTGCTTCGTACGGGGCGGAACGCGGTCGTACGAGGTGGGGCGCGCGGCACCGGGGACTCGGGGGCGGACGAACGTCCCGACGCTCACCGGACGCGGTCCGGCAGGAACCCTCCGGCCCGCGGAAAGGGCCGGCCCCATGGGCCCTCACCTGTCGTGGGGGTATCCGCGAAAGCGCGGGTGCGGGACCGCCCGCCGACTCGCCCCGCCCGGCGGGCAGTTCGGCGGAGCTTCCGGGCGGGGGCGGGAACTTTCCGTCGCCCTCCCACGTTTTTTCCAACCCCGGCGACGATGTCGGAGCCAGGGACTACGTTAAGCACGCACCACGTCACATGCGGCAACGGCCTGGAGAAAGCACCTTGAGCGATCCGTACGAGACAACCGAGCAGCACCTCGACCGACTCCTGCGACGGGCCCTCAACTCCTTCGACCTGCCCGACGGCACGGTCGAGCGGCTCGGCACGGCTCTCGCGCACAGCAGCACCCTGCACTCCTCGCACCACAGCGCGGAGCTGCACCGCGAGACGTACCGGCACACCTACCTGCTCGCCGACGGCAGCGCACTGAGCCTCTGGGAGCTGGTGCACGGCGGCGGCCGGGACGCTCCCACCGCGCGAGAGCACGAGCTGTACGACGAGGAGGCGGACGCGCACGTCGCCGCCGCCCGGGTCACCGGCGTGTTCGCGGACGCCCCGGCGTTCGCCGAGGACCTGCCGACCGTCGACCTGGACACCCTGAACGCGCTGATGGCCGCTCCCCCGGGCCCCCGGCCGCGGACGTACGCGCCGGACAACAGCGCCGACCACGCCCGCCGGGTGCTGCGCCGCGCGGAGAACCCGGACCGCCCGGGCGGGTCCACGGCCCGGCTGCTGCGCTCGGCCTTCGCCCACCACATCACCCAGATCTTCGGCCGGCAGTTCCGGGTGGGCGACCACGACGCCGGGTTCACCCTCTACGAGCACGCGTTCCTGCTCTTCGACGGCAGCGAGACCAGCCTCTGGGAGGTCGAGCACACCGCGACCGAGGACGGCCGCCACATGTGCGAGGTCTACACCGACGAGCAGACAGCCCGCGACGCCATGGAGCACCGCGCCCGCATCTGACGAGCCCTGGTGAGCGCCGGAAGAACGACGGGGCGGGGCCGCCGGGACACCGGAGACACCGGAGACACCGGACGACGGAGACACCGGGGAGAGCCGGGCAACCGGCCCCCGCACGACCCCGGACATGACCCCGGACACGACCCCGGACATGAGCGAGCCCCGACGCCGGGGGGGGTGGGCGCCGGGACTCGGTTCAGGGGACCGGTGCGATGACCGGTCGTCGGGCCGGTGCGAACCGGCTTGATGGGGAGATTACGGGTTATTGGCTCACGCCGCAGCGTCAAAGCCCGTGTCGCGCGCCATTCGCTTCAATTCGACCAACGCGTGCTTCTCGATCTGGCGGATCCGCTCACGCGTCAGACCGTGTTCCTTGCCCACTTCGGTCAGCGTCCGCTCGCGGCCGTCCTCGATGCCGTACCGCATCCGGATGATGGAGGCGGTGCGGTTGTCGAGCTTGCCGATCAGCTCCTCCAGCTCCTCGCTGCGCAGCAGCGACATGACGGACTGCTCGGGGGAGACCGCGGAGGTGTCCTCCAGCAGGTCGCCGAACTGCGTGTCGCCGTTGTCGTCGACCGGCATGTTGAGGCTGACCGGGTCGCGGGCCCAGTCCAGGACGTTGCTCACGCGCTCGGGGTCGGAACCCAGCTCGGCGGCGATCTCCGCGTGCTCCGGGTCGCGCCCGTGCTCGCGGTTGAACTCGCGCTGGACCCGGCGGATGCGGCCCAGCTCCTCCACCAGGTGGACGGGGAGACGGATCGTGCGCGACTGGTCGGCTATCGAGCGGGTGATGGCCTGGCGGATCCACCAGGTGGCGTACGTGGAGAACTTGAAGCCCTTGGCGTAGTCGAACTTCTCGACCGCGCGCACCAGGCCGGCGTTCCCTTCCTGGATCAGGTCGAGCAGCGGCAGACCCGCGCGGGGGTAGCGGCGGGCCACGGCGACGACGAGACGGAGGTTGGAGCGGATGAAGACGTCCTTGGCGCGCTCGCTCTCGGCGAAGAGCGCTTCCAGTTCCTCGGGCTTCGCCCCACCGGCGTCGCTCTCCACTTCACCGTCGAGGATCTTGCGGGCATAGACACCCGCCTCGATGGTCTGCGACAGCTCGACCTCCTTGGCGGCGTCGAGCAGGGGTGTTCGCGCGATCTCGTCGAGGTACATGCCGACCAGGTCGCGGTCGGCGATCTCTCCGCTTCCACCGCGAACACTGCGGGCCCGTTCGGTCCCACCGGTGGGTGACGAACGACGGGCGACGGCACGGGTTGCCATGCGTGCTCCCTTGCTGAGTAGGTCGCGACACCCTTTCGGGTGCCCTGCATCCGATGGAAACAACGACTGGAATCCGGACAGAATTCCCCAGCACCGGCCTCAGTTTCGCGATCATGCAGTACCCTGTCGGCCGCCGACAGGAGGACAGATGTCTCGCATACCCTCGGACACGCAGGTCAGACCCGGTACGGAGGGTGATCTGGAAGCGCTCACGGACATCTACAACCATTACGTCCGTGAGACCGCGCTCACATTCGACGTCACCCCCTTCGCCCCCGAGGAGCGCCTGCCCTGGCTGCGCGCCCACCCGGCCCACGGACCCCACCGCCTGCTCGTCGCCGAGGACACCCGTACGGAATCGGCCGACGGGCGCCGGGTGCTGGGGTACGCCACCAGCAGCGCGTTCCGGCCCAAGGCGGCGTACGGGACATCGGTCGAGGTCAGCGTCTACTGCGCGCCCGACGCGACGGGACGGGGCATCGGGACCCTGCTGTACACGGCGCTCTTCGAGGCGCTGGCCGGGGAGGACCTGCACCGCGCCTACGCGGGCATCGCGCAGCCGAACGAGGCGTCCGGGCGCCTCCACGCGGCCTTCGGCTTCCGCCTGCTCGGCACGTACACCGAGGTGGGGCGCAAGTTCGGGCGCTACTGGGACGTGAGCTGGTTCGAGAAGCCGCTGTAGGGACCGTCTGGTCCGAGAAGCCGCTGCAGAGACCGTCCGGGCGGGGGCGGCCCGGACGGTCGCCGGCTCAGCCGAACTGGACCGAGCGCTTGGCCAGCCCCAGCCAGAAGCCGTCGATCACACTGCGGCCCCGGTCGAGCTCCCCCTCGGAGGCGCCCAGGGTCACGAAGAGTGGCGCGAAATGTTCGGTACGGGGGTGGGCGAGGCGGCCGGCCGGGGACTTCCGCTCGAAGTCGAGCAGCGCGTCGACGTCCTGTGCCTGCAGGGCCCGGTTCCCCCAGTCGTCGAACTCCGCCGACCAGCCCGGGATGCCGCCCCCGGTGTGCCGGAGCGCGGCGAGGTTGTGGGTGAAGAAGCCGCTGCCCACGATCAGCACGCCTTCGTCGCGCAGCGGGGCGAGTTTGCGGCCGATCTCCATCAGCTTCCGCGGATCGAGGGTGGGCATGGAGATCTGGAGGACCGGGATGTCGGCACCGGGGAACATCTCCACCAGCGGCACGTACGCCCCGTGATCG
Source organism: Streptomyces sp. NPDC008125 (assembly GCF_042957125.1). Taxonomy (NCBI): domain Bacteria; kingdom Bacillati; phylum Actinomycetota; class Actinomycetes; order Kitasatosporales; family Streptomycetaceae; genus Streptomyces; species Streptomyces sp. NPDC008125. The sequence continues at coordinate 52,911 of NZ_JBIBHR010000004.1, read as the reverse complement.
AGGCCTCGCTCCGGGATGTCCTGGACCGGCGTGCCCGCCGCGCGCAGCAGCTTGCGGACGTCCTCGGCCAGCTTCGGGGCGCCCGGGGCCGCGTACTCCACCTGGTAGTAGTGCTCGGGGAAACCCCAGAAGTCGTACACGAGCGGCACGGTGGTGGTGGCGCCGATCGCGAGGGGGGCCTCCTCCCAGTGGGCGGAGACGATCAGGATCGCGCGGGGACGGGGCAGGTCGGCGGACCAGGCGGCCAGCTCACCGGTCCAGACCGGGTCGTCGGCGAGCGGCGGGGCGCCGTGGGAGAGGTAGAGAGCGGGCATGCGCTCGGCGGAGGTGGTCATGTCGCTCCCCATCCTTGAAACTTCAAGCTCTTATCGGTACGACCGTAACGCGATCTAGTTCAACTTTCAAGGAAAGTCGTACAGTGGGCTCATGACCACGGCACCCACGACCGGCACCCGGTGGCTCACCGACGACGAGCAGCGCGTCTGGCGCGCCTACATCCAGACCACCACGCTGCTGGAGGACCACCTCGACCGCCAGTTGCAGCGGGACGCCGGCATGCCGCACCTCTACTACGGACTGCTCGTCCAGCTCTCCCAGTCGCCCGGGGGGCAGCTGAGGATGACCGAGCTGGCGAAGGACGCCAAGATCACCCGCTCCCGCCTCTCGCACGCCATCGCCCGGCTGGAGAAGAACGGCTGGGTGCGCCGGGAAGACTGCCCGACCGACAGGCGCGGCCAGAACGCGGTGCTCACCGAGGAGGGCCACGCGATGCTGCGGCGCTCGGCGCCGGGCCATGTCGCCGCCGTCCGGCAGGCGGTGTTCGACCGGCTCACGCCCGAGCAGGTGCACAGGCTCGGGGAGATCATGGGGATCCTCGCCACCGAACTGCAGCCGGACCGCTCGGACGCGGACCTGCCCTGGCTCCGCTGACCCGGACGCGACGGGAACGGATACGGCGGAGCGGATACGGAACTGCCCCGGTCCCGCCGCACGAGCGGCGGGACCGGGGCAGGAGTGCCGGGCACTGATCGGCGATCAGCATCTCGGCCGACCAACGTCTCGACCGACCAGCGGTTCAGCTGATCAGCGTCTCGGCCGATCAGCGTCTCGACCGACCAGTGGTTCAGCTGACCAGTGGTTCAGCTGATCAGTGCGCGATCACCGGGATCTTGAACTCGTCCTCTTCGGCGTCACGCGTGCCGCCACCCTGGCTCACCGGGCCCATGTTGGGCTTGCCGGCGTTGATGAAGGTGAAGGCGATGGCGGAGGCGACGACGAGGATGCCGACCGCCCACCAGATCGCGCTGGTGTAGCCGTCCACCAGGGCCTGGAGCTGGAGCAGCTTCGGGTTGGTGGCGCCCGCCGCGTGGTCGGTGATGAACGCGGTGGTGGCGCTGGCGGCGATGGTGTTCAGCAGCGCGGTACCGATGGCGCCGCCGACCTGCTGCGAGGTGTTGACCATCGCGGAGGCGACGCCCGCGTCACGCGGCTCGATGCCGTGGGTGGCCATGGACATGGCCGGCATGAACGCCGTACCCATGCCGAGGCCGAGCAGGACCATGCCGGGCAGGATGACGCCGGCGTACGAGGAGCCGATTTCCAGGCGGGTCAGCAGCAGCATGCCGACGGCGGCGAGCAGGAAGCCCGGCCCCATCAGCAGACGCGGCGCGACGCGGGTCATCAGTCGGGCGCCGATCTGCGTGGAGCCCGTGATCATGCCCGCGACCATCGGCAGGAAGGCGAAGCCGGTCGACAGCGAGCTGTACCCCTTGACCACCTGGAGGTAGTAGGTGAGGAAGAGGAAGAGGCCGAACATGCCGATGACGGCGAGGCCCAGCGAGAGGTAGATGCCACCGCGGGTGCGGTCGGCGAGCACCCGGAGCGGCAGCAGCGGCGACTTCACGCGCGACTCGACCACGATGAAGGCGGCGAGCAGCACGACGGCCGCGACGAACGAACCGATCGTCAGCGTGTCCGACCAGCCGGCCGACTCGGCGCGGGTGAAGCCGTAGACCAGCGAGACCAGGCCGAGGGTGGAGAGCAGCACGCCCGGGATGTCGAGCGAGGAGCGGTTGCGCGTACCGGCGGGCTCACGGATGAAGAAGTACGCGCCGATCGCCGCGATGACCGCGAACGGGATGTTGACGAAGAAGGTCCAGCGCCAGTTCAGCGAGTCGGTGAGGAAGCCGCCGAGCAGCAGGCCGACGGCACCGCCACCACCGGCGATGGCACCGAAGATGCCGAACGCCTTGGCTCGCTCCTTGGCGTCGGTGAACGTCACGGCGAGCAGCGAGAGGGCCGCGGGCGCGAGAAGCGCACCGAAGACGCCCTGGAGGGCGCGGGAGCCGAACAGCAGCCCCTGCCCGGTGGCCGCGCCACCGAGCGCGGAGGCCAGCGCGAAGCCGATCAGGCCGATGGTGAAGGTCCGCTTGCGGCCGAACAGGTCGGAGATCCGGCCGCCGAAGAGCAGCAGCCCGCCGAAGGCGAGGGCGTAGGCCGTGATGACCCACTGCTTGTTGGCGTCGGAGATGCCGAGGTCCACCTGCGCCTTGGGCAGCGCGATGTTCACGATGGTCGCGTCGAGCACGACCATCAGCTGGGCGAGGGCGATGAAGGCCAGGGCCTTCCACCGCCCGGGGTCGGGAGCCGGGATTCCGGCGTTCTTCGGCAGGGTCTGGGACATGGGAGTAGCCACCTCGGGACATGCGCGGGATCGGCGGGACCGCCGATCGCGAAGGTTCGTGCAGTGCACGCGCGGGACGTGCGTGCGGTGCGGGCGTGGGACGTGCGTGCGGTGCACGCGCGGAATGCGATGGGCGCGCGCGAACGCACCCGTACACGGGCGAAGAAGACGAATCGTTCAGTAAAGCTGTCGGGACGGGCTCCACGGGACGCGGGGCGGGCGGTCGGGGGGGGGCCCGGTGCGGCGGGCGGGCACGGGTGCGGGAGCGGCGCCGCGCGGGCGCTCTCCCCCCGGGGTGCGGACCGTGCGCGGCCCGGCCCCGGTCACCGGCGACGTTGCCGGTCCCGTGGGAAGCGAAAAGAGATACAGGGAAGAACGGAAGGAAACAGGGGGAAAAAGTCGGGAAGCGGAAAAACGTCGGACATCAGGGGGTCCGGGTCGGCGGATCGGGGGGGTGCGCGCGCCGTCAGCGGCGCCGCAAATCCTCCAAGGTCGCTGCCGTCCCGGGGAGTTCGGAGCGGGCCGGGGTCCGCAGTCCGTCCAGGAACAGTTGAAGGTGACGGTGGGCGAACTGGTCGATCTCCACGCACGCGACGCCGGGGAGGGGCCGGGTGAGCTGGGAGAGGGCGATCATCAGGTCGCCGACCGCGATGTCGGTGCGCAACCGCCCGGAGGTCATGGCCTGACGCACGAGTTCCTCGACGGCCTCTTCGAGGTGCCGGCGTTCGGCGAGCAGTTCGGGGTGGGCTTTGTCGAACGTACCGGAGAGCAGGGGGCACAGGGCCCCGACCCGTTCGTCGGCCGCGGCGTGCACGAAGCGGCTGAGCGCCTCGAACGGGTCGCTCTCCTGGACCATGGCCTCTTCGGCCCGGTCGGCGGTACGGGACAGGACCGCGAGGACGACCTCGTGGGTCAGCGCGGCCCGGTCGGGGAAGTTCCGGTAGAGCGTGGCGTTGCCGACGCCGGCCCTCCGGGCGACGTCGTCGAGGGGCACGTCCGGCCCGAGTTCGACGAACATCTCCCGGGCGGCCGTGACGATCCGCTCGCGGTTGCGCAGCGCGTCGGCCCGCGGGCGGGACGTACGGCGCCGGCATTCCGGTGCGGTTCGAGCGACGGTTTCCACGACGTGGACCTTCTCCGTGTACGAGTACGGGCGGCCTTCCGGGGTGAACCGGGGACCACGTCCCCACTTCGCGGGGGACACACGTTCAAACGGGGAAGGGGTCCCCGGTTATTTCGCTCGAACAAGTGACCTGCGCCACAGCTCGCCCCGACCGGGAAAACCCTCCGATCGGCTTACCCAACGAGCGGGCCGGGGCCGCCGGACAGAGGCTGACGCCAGAGGCAGTCCGGGTCGGCCGACTGCCGGGTACCCCGGAGGCGCGCCCATGCAGCACCCTCGCCGAGGGATACGCAGCTGTCGCCGCCCGCTCGCACTCGCGGGGGCGACCGCCCTGGTCATCGCCTCGCTGGCCTCCGCGAGCACCGCCCTGCCGGACGCGAACCAGGCTTCGGCGGGCCCGGCCCCCCTCACCCGGGAGTCCGCGCTCGGCCCGTGCCGGATGTCGGCCGCCCTGGGCGTGCAGATGTCGGAAGGCCTGCCGACGCCGCCGGGATACGTCCACTCCACCGGCACGGTGCACGCCCTGAACCTCATGATCGACTTCCCGGACGCGCCGGGCAGCGGAAGCGCGGCGGACCGGATGGCGGAGTTCTTCCCGCAGACCTCGGACTGGTTCCACCGGAGCTCGTACGGACGGCTCGTCTACGTCCCCGAGGCGCCGGTGAAGGGCTGGCTGCGGATGCCGCTGCCGTTCGCGGAGTACGGCATAGAACGCGGTTCACCGTACGACCCCGGCTACCGGCAACTGGTGTCGGACATCGTCGAGGCCGCCGACGCGCGGGTGGACTTCTCCCAGTACGACCTGGTCAACATACTGGTCACACCGAACGCGGGCCCCTCGGCCCTCGACACCGTGCTCTCCGTGACCTTCCCCGACAACGACGAGGCACCGCGCGCCGACGGGGTACCGCTGGCCAACACCTCGTTCGTCTACAGCCGCCAGGACGACGGCTCGGGCTCCTACGCCCGGACCGGCTACCGGGTGCTCCCCCACGAGAACGGCCATGTCTTCGGTCTGCCCGACCTCTACACCGCGGAGGGCGGCGGCTCCGTCGGGCACTGGGACATCATGTCCGAGGACTGGGGCGCCAACAACGACTTCCTCGGCTGGCACAAATGGAAGCTGGGCTGGCTCGACAACGGGCAGATCGCCTGTGCGTCGGAACCCGGCACCATCGAGGAGAGGCTCGGACCGCTCGAAACGGACGGGGGCACGAAGCTCGCGGTCGTACCGGTGAGCGAGGAGTCCGGGTACGTCGTCGAGGTGCGCACCCCCACCGGGAACGACGAGGCGGTCTGCCGGCCGGGGGTGCTGATCTACCAGGTGGACTCGGACGTGGAAACGGGCCAGGGGCCGGTCTCCGTCGCCGACAGCACCGACGACAGCGGCGGCTGTACCCGGCGGCCCAATGTGCACGCCGAGCTCTCCGACGCACCGTTCCAGCCGGGCGAGACCTTCACCGACCGGGCCAACGGCATCCGGGTGTCCGTCCTCGGCGAGGACGGCGACGGCGAGTACCGGGTCCGGATCACCCGGTCCTGACCCGCCCAAGTCCGGCCGCCACACGGGGGCGGGCCCGGACGCCCCGTCCCGCCGAACATCCGGGTCAGTCGCGCAACACGTCGATCACGCTGCTGAGATGGGCGCGGACGGCCTCCTCGGCCGCCTGCGGTTCCCCGGCCACGATCGCCTCGATCACGGCCAGGTGCTCACTCAGGGACTGCTGGGGGCGGCCGGGCCTCAAAGCCAACTGGAACTGGTGACGCACCAGTTGACCGTTGAGGCGCTCCAGGAGCTCCACGGCGGTCCGCTGCCCCGAGAACTCCCGCACACAGGTGTGCAGTTGGTGGTTCAACTCGGAGTAGGTGAGAGGATCGCCCTCCGCCACCGCCTTGGCCATCGCCTCGCCCAGGCCGGTCAGCTCCTCGCGCTGCGCCCCGGTGGCCAGGACCGCCGCCTTGGCCGCGCACAGCCCTTCGAGCGCCATGCGGCACTCGGTGATGGCCACCGCCTCCTCCACGGTCACCACGCGTACCCGGGACCCACGGTTACGGATCCGCTCCACGAGCCCCTCCGCGGCGAGGTCGATCAACGCCGCACGGATGCTGGCCCGTGTCACACCGAACTGCTCGGCGAGCTCGTTCTCCACCAGCCGCTGTGCCGGTGCCATCTCGCCCCGCAGAATCGCCTGCCGGAGCCGGGACAGGGCCAGTTGCTTGGCCTGCTCCCCGCTGCCCGGACTGGCTTCGTTCGGCATTCGTGCCCTCCCTGGGTGAGTGCTTGTCGACGCTCAATCTAGGCCAACAGGATTGTCGTCAATTCTGTCACCGACAGGGCGGGGCGCGGGACGGGGAGCCGGGGCCGAAGAGGCGAGCCAGGAATCCCGACCCGCCGCGCGCCCCGGGGAACCCGGACGCGCCCTGCCCACCACCGGCACGGGGCCCTCGGCCGGACGGCGGACAGGGGTACGCGCTCACCCCGCGGCGGCTCGGCGAGGAGCCGCCCCCGCGTCTGCCGGAGGTGGTGGACCTCTACCGTGTGGGGTACGACGGGCGGCCCGCCTTCCCCGGCCACGAGAACCTCCGGCTCTCCACCGACCTGGCGTCCGGCGCCGACGGGGTCCTGCTCGTCCTGGGCGCGGCGGCCGGCGGGCCCCGCCGCGCTGCCGTTCCGGTGACCGTGCACGAGGGAGGGCGAAAGCCGTGGAACACCGCACCGCACACCGCCGCGCGCCACGGGTGACCGTGGTCTGCCCGACGTACAACCGGTCGGAGGCGATCACCCGGACCATCGATTCCGTCCGGGCCCAGACGGTCGAGGACTGGGAGCTCCTGGTCGTCTCGGACGGCTCCGACGACGACACCGAGGCGTGGGTGGCGCGGGCCGTCCGGGAGGACTCCCGGGTGCGGCTGATCCGTCTCGACCGGACCGGCCACCCGAGCGGCCCGCGGAACGCCGGACTGGCCGAGGCCCGGGGCGCGTACACCGCCTACCTCGACCACGACGACACCTGGTACCCGCACCACCTCAGCACCGTCCTCGAACTCCTGGAGAGCGGAGCCGACTTGGCGGCCACCGGGTGCGAGTACCAGGACGCGGCCGGGCGTGTCACCGCCGGCCTTCCGCCGCTCTCCTGCTGCTGGCACCCGCAACTCCAGTTGATGGGGCCGATGTTCGAGCCATCCCGGGTGGCGCACCGGAGCGGGATCGTGGAGTCGGTGGGCGGCTGGCTCACGGACCCGGGATTGGAGGACTGGGATCTCTGGCTGCGCCTCACCGACGCGGGCCACGCCTTCGCCACCGCGCTGGAGCCCTCCGCGGCCCTCCTCACGGACAGCGGCACCCGACGACACCTGATGGCCCGGCCCCACCGGATGCCGCTGGTCCACCTCGACGACGCCCGGGCCGCGCACGCACTGCTGGGGGAGTTGCGGACGGGGCTGCACGACGACACCTTCCGCGCCGCCTGCCGGGAGGACATGCGGGAGTGGTACGCACAGATGGTGCGGGACGGGGGCTTCGTACGTCCCGTGGACTGGCACGGCGACCTCGGGGACGAGATCGACCGGGTGGTCGGGGGGACGGGCAGACTCTTCGAGGAGCTGGTCCTCGTGCCCGACCGGGGCCGCTTCGCGCTCGCCCGCAACCTTCTCTGCGCCCGCCCCGAGCACGCCCGCCGCGCCACCGCCCTGCTGCCCGCCGTCCAGCCCCGTCGGATACGGCTGCTGACGGGGCTGGCGGAGAGGGCGGGACTCGCGGAAGGGGCGGGACGCGGAGAAGGAGGGGCGGGACGCGGAGAAGGAGGGGCGGGGCGGGGAGAAGAGGCCGTCCGGCAGCGGGACTGAACCCCTCCGATCCGGCCCTTGTCCCGGGCGAGCAGCGCGGCCTGGACGTGGGTGGCCGCGTCGAGGCGGTGGAGGTGCGCGTCGTCATGAGGGAAAGTCCGGGGCACGGCGCGAGCGCGTCGCGAGCAGCGAGGGAAGAGGGGCCCGATGGACACGGGACTGACGGTCGGCGAGCGGATCGTGCTGCTCGGACTGGACCAGCGGGACGGCACACCGCACGACCCCCTCCGGGTGGGCGCTGCGGTCGCGGCGGCTCCGCTCCTCCAACTCGTGCGCTGCGGTGGGGTGGTGGCCGAGGGCGGCGGGCTCGTCGCCGCCGGCCGTCCGGACCCCCGGGAGCCGCTCGCCGCCGCCGTGGCGGCTCAGGTCCGTGAACATCCCGAGGCCCGGCCGCAGGCCTGGCTGCTGGCCGTGCGCGACCAGGCGGTCACCGCCGCGTACGACGGGCTCCAGGCCAAGGGCGTGATCCGCCGGGAGGGCCGCAAGCTGCTCGGCGCCTTCGGCTCCTACCGCTACCCGGTCATCGACGCCTCGGTGCCGGAGGCCCTGCGCGGCGAGCTGGCCGGGGTGGTGCTCGACGGGGCGCCGGCCGGACCGGAGACCGGAGAGCTGATCACGCTCCTCCACCACGCCGGCCTGCACGCCCACGCCCTGCCGGACGTTGACCCCGCCGCGGTGAGGGAGCGCATGGGCGAGCCGGCCGCGAAGACGGGCGCGTCCGAAGCGGTGGGCGAGGCCGTCTCGGCGGCGCTCGCCGCCCTGACCACGCTGCTGGTGAGCATCCCGGGTATCGCGGCGGGCTGAACCGGCGGCTGCCCCCGTGACCCGCCCGCGGGATCCACCCCGTGATCCACTCCCGTGATCCACTCCGTGATCCACTCCCGTGGTCCACCCGCAGGATCCGTCGCCGGAATCGACGCGAGGACGGGGCTCGGCTAACGGTGGTCGGAGCTCGGCTCCCGTGGTCGGAGCTCGGCTCCCGTGGTGGGGCTCGGCTCCGGTGGTGGGGCTCAGCTCCGGCGGCCGGGGAGCATCGCGAGGGCCTGGGAGCGCTTCGCGACGAGGTCGTCGTACGTACCGTCGCGCTCGGCCCAACGGTGCGTGAGAACCCGCTCGACCAGGATCTCGTCGGGGGTGGGGTTCTGTGCGAGCAGGCCCATGACCTCGGTCGCGAAGGCGTCGAGCGGCAGCGCCTGGGGGTTCACCTTCTCCTGCCCCGCCGTGGCGACGGCCGGGGGGACGAGCTCGACGACACCGACGCCCGTGCCGTCCAGCTGTGCGCGCAGTGCCTCGGAGTAGGCGTGCACCGCGGCCTTCGACGCGGCGTAGCTGGGCATCGGGGGGAACGGCAGGAAGGCGATGCCGGAGGTGACGGTGACGAAGGTGCCGGCACCGCGCCCGACCAGGTGCGGGGTGAAGGCGTCGACGACCCGGATGGTGCCGACCAGGTTGGTGTCGATCGTCGTCCGCGCCGCCTCGAAGTGCGCCGGGTCGCGCAGGTCCTCCAGGAGCATGACGCCCGACATGGTCACCACGGTGTCCAGCCCGGGGTACCGGGCGAGTACGGCGTCGCGGGCGGCGGCCACGGAGGCACCGTCGGTGACATCGACGGCGAAGGTGCCGAAGCCTTCGTCGGAGAGTTCGGCGAGCGCCTCGGCGCTTCGCCCGCCGACGGCCACGGTGCTGCCCGCCGCGGCGAACCGCCGGGCCAGTTCCCGGCCGATGCCGGACGTCCCGCCGACGACGAGAACGGTGCGGTGGGAGAGATCCATGAGGTCGTCCTTCGGTTCGGGGCACCCGCGGTGCCACGGGGGGCAGAACACCCGCGGGGCCTTTCAGCAGTGGTTCCTGTCCTGGCGGACAGGGCTGCCGCAAGTCTTCGCGCCACCGGCCGGGCGGGGCAGTACCCCCGTCCTCCCTGGTCCTGCCAGGGCCCCCTCGGGGACGGGCGCCCCGCATTACGGTGGATCCATGAAGGACGAGGAATCCGGCAATCAGCTCGGCAGCTACCTCCGTGCCCGGCGTGAGCTGGTCTCCCCGGAGCTGGCGGGCATCCCGCCCGGCGGCAACCGCCGGGTACCCGGTCTGCGCCGCGAGGAGGTCGCCCTGCTCGCCGGGATCAGCCCCGACTACTACCTGCGCCTGGAACGGGGCCGCGACAGGAACCCGTCGCCCCAGGTCCTCGCCTCGCTCGCGCGCGTCCTGAGGCTCGACGACGTCGAGCGGACGTATCTGCTCGGGCTCTCGGCGGACCGCCCCAGGGCGCCGCGCCGCAAGCGCCCGGAGCACGTACCGGCGCGGGTGCACCAGCTCCTCGCGCACCTCACGGTCCCGGCGTTCGTGGAGGGACGGGCCTTCGACGTGCTGGCCTCCAACCCCATGGCCGTCGCCCTCTCCCCGCGCCTGCGGCCCGGCCACAACCGGCTGCTCTCGCTGCTCCTCGATCCCGAGGAGCAGGCGTTCCACCAGGACTGGACGAAGGCCACCGCCGACTTCGTCGCCGCCTTGCGCACCACCATCGGGGACGACACCGACAACCCCCGGTACGTCGAACTCGTCGGGGAACTCGCTCTGTCCAGCCGGCGGTTCCGCACCCTGTGGGCCCGGCACGACGTCCGCGCCCTCGACGGGGGCACCACCACCGTCCACCACCCCGTGGTCGGTGAACTCCGGCTGCACCGCGACAAACTCCCCGTCGACGACGTCATCCTCGTCGTCTACTACCCCGACAAGGACAGCGAGAGCGACGAGAAGCTGCGGCTCCTCGCCGCCCTCGGGGACGAGCCCGACGGCCCCGCGCACGAGCCCGGCAGTCCTGCGCACCGGCCCGACGGCCCCGCGCACGAGACGCCCTCCCGGAAGCCGCCCCCGCCGCGACCGTGACGCCCACGGCCGCGACGCTCACGGCCGCCCCGGGACCGGCACCGCCGCGGCGGAGCCGGGCCGCGACCGGTGCGGCTCGGGACTCCGTGGCGAGGCCGAAGGCGTCGGCCGGCAGCTCGTACGAGCGGTGGCGGTCGGCCAAGTCGGGCGCCAGGGTGCTGACGATCGGCGTGGGCTTTGCTTGAGGGTTCGGGAGCGGCCATGGTGGCTCCTTCGCCGAGTCGTGGTGGCGTGAGGGAGGGTGCGGGCGGTCAGGGCGTACTCGGCCGGGGCGTGCCGCCGTGCTCCGTGGCGGTGAGCCGGAAAAGGGCCGGGCCGGGCCGGTCGCGCAGCGAGGCGGGGGAGGGGGCCGGCCGGGGAGGGGATCCGTATCTCCCCGCCGTGCACCGGGACGGGTCCGGGGGTTCCCACGCCATTCGGTACCAGGGGCGTCGCCATCAGGAGTTCCTTCCTCCGGTGGGCGGGCGGGCGGCACCCGATGGCCGGGACACTTGGGTACGGGTACCGCCCGCCTGCGTACGTCCGTCGTCGGGGCGCCGCGCCACGAGGTGGTCGCGGCTGCTCGCCGTTGCTCCCGGCTCAGCCGAACTGGCCTTCCACGGCGGGCTTCCGGGTCCGCAGGAAGAGGAAGGAGGTCAGGATTCCGAGGACCACCACTGCCGTGTTCACGATCACCGCGGTCGTGATCCCGTCGTGGATGTCCGTGTTCGCCGCGGCGATGGCCGACATGATCGGGGTGCCCATCGTGATGCCGATCTGCTGGGTCATCGTCGCCAGACCGGTCGCCATGCCCTGTTCGTGGTCGGCGAGGCCGGTGGTGGCCGTGACCATGAAGCCGACGATCACCAGCATGTTCCCCACCCCGCCGGCGAAGGTCGCCGCCAGCAGCAGCCCCATCGAGCCGCTGGTCCCTCCGAGGCCGACCAGGGACAGGGTGGCCACCGCCTGGAGGACACCGCCGATCAGCAGCGTCGACCGGGTCGAGGTCGCGCCGATCACCCGGGGCGCGATCGAACCGCCCACCACCGTGCCGACTCCCAGCACGCCGAACGACAGGCCGGCGGTCAGCGGCGAGAACCCGAGCACCTCCTGGAGGTACAGGGTCATCAGGAAGACCAGGCTGGTCTCCGTGAGGAACGCGATGGCGCCCGCCACGTTCCCCCAGGCCACCGTCCGCTTCTTCAGCACCGACACCGGCAGCAGCGGCTCCGGCGCCCTGGATTCCACCGCGTAGAAGACCAGCAGCAGCACCACGCCCGAGGCCAGCCAGCCGAGCGCGGCGCCCGATCCCCAGCCGTGCTCACCGGCCTGCGTCAGCCCGAAGACCAGCGCCAGCAGCCCCAGTGTCACCGAGACCGCGCCGGGCACGTCCAGCTTCGGGCGGACGGCCGGACGGGACTCCTTGATGACCGTCGGGGCGATCGCCAGCACCGCGACTGCCACGGGCACGTTGATGAAGAAGGACCAGCGCCAGGAGAGGAGGTCGGTCAGGACTCCGCCCAGGATCGCGCCCGTCGTGAACCCCGCCGACATCAGGGCACCGTTCAGCCCGAGCGCCTTCTGCCGCAGCGGCCCCTCGGGGAACGACGTCGTGAGCAGCGAAAGACCAGCGGGCGTCACGGCGGCCGTCGCGAGGCCCTGGAACACCCGGGCCACGATGAGCATGTCGGGGCTCTGGGCCAGTCCGCCCACCAGGGACGAGAGCCCCAGCACGGCGAGGCCCACCAGGAACAGCCGCCGCCGGCCGAACAGGTCGGCGATCCGGCCGAACAGCAGCGTGAACCCGGCCGCGGCCAGCGCGAACGAGGTCGCGATCCACTGGAGGCCCGACAGCGAGAAGCCCAGCCCGTCGCCGATCACGGGCAACGCCACGTTGAGGATCGAGAAGTCCACCGCCAGCATGAACTGGGCGACCAGCAGCACCAAAAGGACGAGGCGGAGTCGCCCGTCCAGTCGGACCGGCCCCTCCCCCGCCCGTACACCCTCGGCTACGGCCATCACGCACATCCCTCCGTCGCCGACCACCGTCGGTGGTCGTCCTGGAGAGCGACTCTCGTCCTGTGCAAGGGAGTTACCCAGCCCCCTGGTTCTGCTGGCGTCGCGGAAGGTATCACTGGCAGGGCCACCTTCGGGGCCCCGCCGCGGCCGTCGCACGGGCACACTGGGACGCATGGACACTCCCACGGCCCTGGGCGACTTCCTCCGCAACCGCCGCGCGCGGCTCCAGCCGGAGGACGTCGGCCTGCCGAGTCACGGCACCCGCAGGCGGGTTCCGGGGCTGCGGCGCGAGGAGCTCGCCCTGCTGGCCGGGGTGAGCATCACGTACTACACGCATCTGGAGCAGGGGCAGAGCTCCAACGCCTCGGACAGCGTCCTCGACTCCCTAGCCCGCGCCCTGCGCCTCACCCCCGACGAGCACGCCCATCTGCGCGACCTGGCCCGCCCGCCGAAGGCGAAGCGGGCCACGCCGCACCGCCCGGAGTCCGTGCGCGCCACCACCCGGCGGCTGATCGACTCGATGCCGCTGGTGCCGGCCGTGGTGCTGGACGGGCGCAACGACGTCCTCGCCTGGAACGCGCTCGGCCACGCCCTGCTCGCCGGCCACCTGGACGTGCGGAGCCCGGACACCCCGGCGGACCGCCCCAACCTCACCCGGATGCTCTTCCTGGACCCGCACACCCGCGAGCTGTACACGGAGTGGACCAAGGAGGCACGGGTGGCCCTGGCCGCGATGCGCCTGGTCGCGGGCCGCAATCCCGAGGACAGCGCGCTCGCCGGGCTCATCGGCTCACTCATGCTGCAGAGCCCCGACTTCGCCGGCCTCTGGTCGAAACACCCGGTGCGGGACTGCACCGTGGGGACCAAGTCGCTGCACCACCCGGTGGTGGGCCCGATGACCCTGGACTTCGAGAACCTCCACCTCTCCGACAACACCGGCCACCGGATGCTGCTCTACACCGCCCCCGAGGGCTCCCCCTCCGAGGCGGCGCTGAGCCTGCTGTCGAGCCTGACCGCCGAGACGGACCGCGCCCGCCGCTCCGGGTCGCGGCAGACCGACGCGACGGAGACGGGCGCGGACGGGCTGCGGTAGGTACGGGCGGCGCTCCCCGGACCCCACCCGTCGCAGGCCCCCACCCCCGTCCCGGGCGGGCCGGGCAGCCTGTCCGTCCCTCCCCCGGCGGAGCAACGCACCGTGACCGGCCCTGCGTGCGGGCGTTCTACCCGTCGCCAGGATTTCCGGAATGCGACGAACCGCTCGTCCCCTGATGAGGACGCCGGCGCGAGGTGGGAGCGAGACACGTGCGACAGAAGTGCTGCGACCGTTGTGAGCTGGTCATCGGACTGGGCTGCTGCTGCCCGCCCGACGGCTCCGCGCCGGGGGAGCGCCCGGCCGCCCCGCCCCGGCAGGAGTGGCGGACCTTTCCCGCCGACACGATCCTCATCTCCCCGCGGCGGTACGCGCACCTCCCCGGAGCGTGTGCCCGTCTGACCGAGGAGCTGGTGACCGCCCCCCGCTGGGGCTGGATTCCCGCGCCGCCGACCGGGCTCTGGGACCGGTTGAGCAGCAGCTGCCCGGCGACCGCGACCGAGGGGAACACGGACCGCCAGGCGATCCGGCGGTGCGAGGAGTGCGAAGCCGCGGTGGGGTGAGTGCGGCCTCCCGAGCCTGCCCGGACGGCCGCGGTAAAAGTGAGCGCGGCCTCCCGAGTCTGCCCGGACGCGGGGAAGTTCAGCGACCGGCCGTGGGCGCCACGTACACCCGCAGGCCGGCCGTCCGGTGCGGCGTCCAGGACCGTGCGTAGCCGGGCGGTCCGCCGCCCGGTGCCACCAGCACGGCGGTGGGCAGCCGCTCGGCGGTCCGCCGGATACCGGCCGTCGTGGTGTTGGCGTCGTGGCCGCCGGCCGCCGCGGAGGAGCACCCCGCGTAGAACGCGATCGGGACGTACTCCTTGCCGGTGATCAGGCAGGGCGGGCGGACGCCGAGCCGGTGCAGCCCGTCGGCGACAGCGGCCCACTCCTGTCGGGCCGCCGTGGTGCGGCGCACGGTGTTGTGCAGCACCACGAGCTGCGCGGCCAGGTGCCCGGCCAGTACGAGGACCAGCAGGGTCACGGTCAGCGGCCGGCCCGTCCGCCCGGGCGTCCGCACCGCGTGCACCACCAGTCCGGCGACCGGCACGCTGAGCAGCGCGTAGGCCGGCATCAGGAAGCGGGGAGCCGCGTAGCCGATCAGGAAGAGGTACGGGAAGGCCGCCGAGGCGGCGCAGGCCAGCGGTACGAGCGTGACGGCCGGGCGGCCCGCGCGGACCGCGGCCCTGACCGCGAGGGCGGCGAGCAGCGGCAGGGCGAACCACCAGAGCGTCTCCGCGACGGGGGGAACCGCACCGGCGCACGGCCGGCACAGGGTGCGTCCGCCGAGTGCGCGCAGGTGGTCCACCACCGCGATGTTCCAGCCGAGGCCGCCCTGGATGCGGGACGCGTCGGCCAGGCGCTGCGCGAGCCCTCCGTGGGCGACGTACGCCTCGACCACCCACTCTGCCGCCCCTGCCGCGAGCCCGCCGCCCAGCGCCACCAGCAGGGCCGGGCGGCGCCACTGCCGTACGCACACCAGCAGGACGAGCAGGGGGAGCACCGCCCACACCGCGTCCATGGGCCGCATCCAGGCCATCAGCGCGGCGCTCAGGCCGATACCCCGGAGGGCCGCGCGGTCGGAGCGGTCCGCGCGGGCGCGCAGGAAACAGCCGGTACCGGCCAGGGCGCCGACGGCGACCCAGTAGTTGGGCATGGCCTGCGGACCGTAGAAGAGCGTCACCCACAGGGTGGCGAACAGGGCACCCGCGGTCGCGAGCACCCGCGCGGGGAGGACGCCCCGCCAGGCGCGGACCGCGAGGAAGAGGCCGAGGCCGGACAGGACGGCCAGGTAGACCCGGAGCAAGGCGGTCGACGAGGACCAGGTCGCGACCGGCGCCACCAGCAGCGGAACGCCCCGGGCCCGCGGGGCGCTGAAGAACGAGGCGGGAGCGTGGCCGGCGACCTGGCTGACGTAGACCGACTCGTCCCAGCCGAGGCCCATCCCCGGTCGTACGAGGAGGAGTTGGGCCAGCGTGAACGCACCGGCCACGACGGCGACCGCCACCTCGCCCCGGGGCCGGCGGGACCGGCGGTCCGACCGGTACCGGCGGGACGGCCGGGCGGAGCGGGCGGCGGCCGGTGGGACGGTGCCGCCTCGCGGGACCGCCTCCGCCCGCGGGGCCGGCTCTCCCTGCGGCACCGAGCCGCTCGGGCCGGCCGTCGTGACCCGCGCGCCGTCCGTGGTCTGCGGACCGTTGCTCATCGCTCTCCTCCGGAACCCTGCGGGCTGTGGGTTCCGGGGAACCTCCGGAACTCCGCCCGAGAATCCCCCACCCGCCGTGAGGTTTCAGCCGTGGCCGACGCGGGTCCGCAGGGATGAGCCGAAAGGCGTAACGCCGCTCCGCACGTCGGCCCACGAGCCGCCCCGGGTACGCGCGGGCAGGTGGAACGAGGCGGAATCCCTTATCCGCAGGACCTGCGGACCCCGGCGTTACGTTCACCACACAAAGCACAAAGTTCCCACCCTCCTCCATACGTTCGACAAGTCTTGGCCATGCACCGCGCATCCGCCTTGGCAGCCACTTGGCGACCGTCGACCTCTTGAGTGGAGTCCACTGTGATCGACCTGCGGGTTCTGGGACCGGTACGTGCATTGGCCGGAGAGCGCGATCTCGACATCGGACACGCGCGGCAGCGCAGCCTGCTGGCCATGCTGCTGGTGGATGTGAACAACGTGGTGCCGAGCAACCGGCTCGCCGAGTTCGTGTGGGACGACCACCCGCCACGGCAGTCGCGCAACACGCTCGCCGGTTACGCCACCCGGTTACGCAAGGTCCTTGCCTCCGCCCCCGGACGTCCCGCGCTGCTGTCCCAGGCCGGTGGATACGTGCTGCGGGTCGACCCGTCGGCCGTGGACCTGTACCGGTTCCGTTCCCGCGCCTCCCGGGCCGCCACGGTCCGGGACGACGAAGAGCGCTGCCGGCTCCTGCGGTCGGCGCTCGCGCAGTGGTCCGGCGCCGCGCTGGGCGACCTGCTGGGAACCTACGTCGAAGCGCTGCGCACAACCCTGGACGGCGAGCGGCAGGCCGTCCTGCTGGACTACTTCGACGCCCAGTTGAGCCTCGGCCGATCCCACGAGATCCTCGACCAGCTCCAGCGGATGACCGAGGAACGTCCGTACGACGAGGAGCTGACGCTCCGGCTGGTCCTGGCCCACCGGGACATCGGAAACCCGGCCGCCGCTCTGCGGACGTACGAGGCGGCGCGGGAGCGACTGGCCAGCGAGCTGTCGACGCGTCCCGGCGAGGCGCTGCGCAACGCCGGTGAACGGCTGCTGAACCCGGAACGGCCGTCGGAGAGCTGGGACAACGCCCGCCCCGGCGCCACGCGGGCCCGCGACAGGCTGCGCATGCCCCGGTTCGCCGGGTACTTCGCGGGCCGGGAGCATGAACTGCACGAGCTGGACGTGATGTTGACCCCTCAGCGGTCAGCCGCCGGAACCGCCGCGACCACTGCCACCACCGCACCGCAGGGCAGCAACCTCGCCGTGATCAGCGGCATGGCCGGGGCCGGGAAGACGACGCTGGCGCTGCAATGGGCGCAGCAGGCCCAGGCGTACTTCCCCGACGGGCAGTTCTTCGTGACGTTGCGGGGCTACGAGCCGCATCTCCCGCCCCTCGAACCGGTCGAGGCGCTCGCCCAGGCGCTGCTCGCGCTGGGGCTTCCGGCCGCGGACATCCCGTTCGGCCTCGGCGAACGGGCCGCCCTGTACCGGACGTTACTCGTCACCCGCCGGGTGCTGATCGTGCTGGACGACGCGGCGGGGCCCGACCAGGTGCGCCACCTGCTGCCGCCCAGCGTCGACGGCAGTGCGGTCGTGGTGACCTGCCGGGAGCGGATGCCGGGGCTGACCGCGGCCTACTACGCCGGTGAGGTGCTGCTGGACGCGCTGGACACCCCGTCGGCGCTCGCGCTGCTGGCTTCGCTGGTCGGCAGCGCCCGCGTGGCGAGCGAGCCGGAGGCGGCGGCCGGCATCGTACGGGCCTCCGGGCAGCTTCCGCTGACCGTGCGGCTCAGCGGCGCCTACGCCGCGAACCATCCCGACGAGCGGCTGGACCAGGTGCTCGCGCGGGTTCCTCCCGGCAGCAGCCCGGACACGCGTGGGGCGATGGACCTGTCGTACGGCAAGTTGGGGGCGCACCAGCGGCAGCTGTTCCGACAGCTGGGCGTCCTTCCGGGTACCGAGTTCGGGCGGGACACGGTGGCGGCGCTGGTGGAAAAGTCGTTCGCCCTGCTGGAGGAGCACATCGACGCGCTGGTGCGGGCCAACCTGCTGTCCGAGTACGCCCCGCGTCAGTACCGCATGCACACCATGGTCAAGGAGTACGCGGTCGAGCGCGCGTCCGACGAGGACCCGTGGGCGGTGCGCCGGGACGTCCTGCTGCGACTTCTGGAGTGGTACAGGCAGTCGGTGGAGCGGGTCAGCAGCGCCGGCGGCATCCAGATGTCGGAGGTGCACCGGGGTGAGGGCGCCGCCTCCTTCCTCCCGGCCGGTCCGCCGCCGCCGGAACCGGACCCCGTGGAGACCGGCCCGTACGGCCCGGACCGCCCCGGCCGCCCGGACAGCGGCGACAGCGAGGACGTCATGGCCTGGCTGGACCGGGAGAAGTCCAATCTCTGCGCCGCCGTCAAGCTCGCGTCCGAGCTCGGTCTCGGTCCTGCGAGCTGGCGGCTGGCCGACACGATGGTCGGCTACATCCGGCTGCATCCGGGCGGCGACGACTGGTCGGCGGCCGTGGAGGCGGCGCAGAGCGCAGCCGCCAAGCTGGGGAACGAGCGGGCGAACACGGCGATGCTGCTCAACATCGCGGACACGCGGTACCGCAAGGGCCGGTTCTCCAGCGAGCAGAAGCTGGCCCGGGAGGCGCTCGCCGTCAGCCGGGGCGCGTCCTGGCAGGCGGGGGAGGCGCTCTCCCTGGCGGTTCTCGGCCGGTCGTACTGGTCGGTCGGGGCGATCGGGCTGGCGAACCGGTACCTGGGCGCCGCGCTGCACATTCACGAGAGCCTCGGCGACCTGGCGGGGCAGGCCAACATTGTGGGCCGGCTGGCCCGTAACGACTACGACGCGGGCGACCCGGTGTCCGCCCTGCGCGGTTTCCGCCGCTCCCTCGAACTGGCGGAGCGGGCGGGCTCCCGGTTCGGGCAGATCCGTCTGCCCGTCTACATCGCCCTGTCGCTGCGCCAGCTGGGGCAGTACGCCGAGGCCGGCCAGTGGTGCGAACTGGCGATTCGCACAAGCCGTGACGTGGACTTCCTCGAGGGCGTGGCCATGGCGCTGACCTGCCGGGCGGCGCTCTTCAGCGACCTCGGGGAGCACGCCCGGGCGGTGATCGCCGCGCGGGAGGCGCATGTCGCCATCCCGTACCTGTCGGACCCCCGCATCGAGGCGGACTGCCTGATCCGGCTGGGCGTGGTCGAGGCCGCCGCCGAGCACACGGACGTGGCCATGCGCAGCTTCGGCAAGGCGCGGCTGCTCGCGGACCGGATCAACTACCGGCAGGGCTCGGCGCGTGCCCAGGCCGCGAGCGCGGAGACGTACATACGGCTCGGCCTGTACGAGGAGGCGCTGGCAGCCGGCCGGCGTACCAGGCGGATCCTCCAGGAGTGCGACATGCGCCTGGTCACGGCGCAGTTGCTCGTCCTGGAGGCGGACTGCGCACTGGCGTCCGGGCGGTGCGCGGCGGCCATCGCCAAGTACCGCAAGGCCTCCGCGCTGTACCGGGCGGCGGGCCACCCCCTGGGTGAGGTGCGGGCCCTGCTGTCCTGGGGCCGCGCCGCCGACACCGTACCGGGGCACGGCCGCCCGGACCGCCCCTGGCACCGGGCGCTGCGGCTGGCCGGGCCCCTCGCCGTCCCGGAGGCGGACACCCTGCGGACCCTGCTGGGTACAGGGCGCAGGTGACGCTCAGACGCGCACCACCATCCCGGCGTACGTGAGGCCGGCCCCGAAGCCGATCAGTACCGCCAGGTCGCCCTTCCGCAGGGCCCCGGAGGTGCGCATGCGGTCGAGGGCGAGGGGGATGGACGCCGCCGAGGTGTTCCCCTGGTCCACGATGTCGCGGGCCACGGCGACCTCGGCGGGGAAGCCCACGCTCTCCGTGACCGCCTCGATGATGCGCAGGTTCGCCTGGTGCGGGACGAACGCCTGGACGTCGCCGGGTCCGAGACCGGCACGGTCCAGCACCTCCTCCACCAGACCGGGCAGTTGCGTCACCGCCCAGCGGAAGACCGAGGAACCCTGCATGCGGATGACGGGCCCGCCGTACTCCGGCTCCTCGCGTACGGTGATCGCCTCGCGCAGCGCGGGATCCGTGCCCCACACCACGGGCCCGATGCCCGGCTCCGTACCGCGTCCCACCACGGCCGCGCCCGCCCCGTCCGAGAACAGGAAGGCGGTGGAGCGGTCCTGCGGGTCGACGATGTCCGACATTCGCTCCACTCCGATGATCAGGCAGGTGCGGGCCTGACCCGTCGCGACGGACGCGGACGCCATGGCGATCCCCACGGCGAATCCGGCACAGGCGGCGGCGACCTGCCAGGCAGGACCCGGCACGCCGAGGCGGCGGCCTATCTCCGCGGCGAGCGTGTTCGCCGCCGCCCCGGTGCCCGCCCCGCCGATGTCCGACATGGTGGCGACCAGCACCTGGTCGACCTCGTCCGGTGCGATGCCGGCGTCGGCGAGTGCCTTCCCCGCCGCGGCGGCCCCCATCTCCGCCAGCGTCTCGTCAGGACCGGCGAAGCAGCGTGTCCGGATGCCGCTGCGGCGCAGGATCCAGTCGGGTGACGAGTCCAGGGTGCGGCAGATCTCCTCGTTGGTGACGATCCGTCGGGGCCGGTAGCCCCCGATGCCGAGCAGGACCGCATGGTGACGGTCCGGCCCGGGGACGTGCGCGGCGTGCGTGGTGTTCACACGGGACTCCTGTCGTCGCTCGCAACTGCGTCCTTGCCTGCTCCTTACTCCTTCGCATGGGTTACGCGCCGGACGGCGCCACCCCGCGTGACAACGCGACAACCGCATGCGCGGTTTCCGCTTGACAGTCACATACTGATGGTATGTACTCACATACTCACGGAATGTTAATTGGAAGGATCGACAGGTGACCTCAGTACCGCTTGCGTCTCGCGCCGAGCAGTCGACTGCGGGGAAGACACTGCTGCTCACGTCGGCAGCCACGTTCATGGCCTTCCTCGACACGACGATCGTCAATGTGGCCTTCCCGGCCCTGCGCGCGGACTTCCCCAAGGAGTCCGTCACCGACCTGACCTGGGTGGTGACCAGTTACGGCATCCTGTTCGCCGCCCTGCTGACCCCGGCCGGGCGCTTCGCCGACATCCTGGGCCGGCGCAAGCTGTTCCTGTGGTCGGTCGGGCTGTTCACCCTGGCGTCCCTCGCCTGCGCCCTCGCGCCGAACGTGGAACTCCTCATCGCCGCCCGTGCGATCCAGGGCATCGGCGCGGCCGGCATGATCCCCTCCGCACTCGGACTCGTCCTCTCCGAGACGCCCGCGGAGAAGCGTTCCGAGGCCATCGGCATCTGGGGAGCGGCCGGTTCCCTGGCCGCCGCCGCCGGACCCGCGCTGGGCGGTCTGCTGGTCAGTGAGATCGACTGGCGCGTGGTGTTCTTCCTGAACATCCCGATCGGCCTGTTCGTGATCTACGGCGCCATGAGCCTGCCCAATCGCGCGACGGAGCCGACCAAGATTCCCGACCTGGTCGGCACGGCCACCATCACCCTCGGTATCGCCGGTGTCGTCATCGGCCTCACCAAGGCCGGCGACTGGGGCTGGGACGCGGCCACGACGTGGATCTGGATCGGCGTCGGTCTCCTCCTCATGGCCTTCTCGCTCCAGCGCTCCGGCAAGCACCCCGCCCCGGCCGTGGAGACCGGGCTGTGGCGTACACCGATGTTCGCGGCGGCCAACCTCACCGCCTTCTTCCTGGGTGCCGGCCTGTTCGTCTGGTTCCTCTCCGGGCCGCTGTACCTCACCACGATCTGGCACTACTCCGTGCTCAAGGCCGGTCTCGCCGTCACCCCCGGCGCGGTGCTCTCCGCGGTCGCCGCCATCACGATCGGCCGCCGCCTGAAGCCCGAGAAGCAGCGTCCGGTGGTCATCGTGGCCGCCGTCGTCTTCCTCGCGCTGAGCATCTGGGCGTACACCGGCCTCGGCTCCGACCGGGAGTTCCTGGCCCTGTGGCTGCCGTACGGCGCACTCGGCGGCGCGGTGATCGGTGCCGGGCTCACCAGCGTGACGACCGCGGCGTCCATCTCCGTGCACCCGCTGAAGTTCGCCACCGGTACCGGTATGGCCACCACCGCACGGCAGTTCGGCGGCTTGGTCGGTGTCGCCGCGATGGCGGCGGTGTTCGCCGCGGGTGACCTGAGCACGCCGCAGCCGTACCTCAACGCCTTCCTGCTCGCGGGCATCTTCATCGCCGCGTCCGGGGTGCCGGCGTTCTGGATGTTCACCAAGAAGTCGATGGCGCAGATCGCCGAGACCCAGGCGCAGATCCAGGCCTACATGCGGGCACAGGCCGAGGCCGCCGCCAAGGCCGCCTCCACCGAGGCGGGCACGCCGTCCGCCGAGGGCGTCCCCGCTGCGGACCGCGGCTGACCCGACGCTCCACCCCGAGCTCCGACCGCGGTTCTCCCTACCCCGTGGCCGCGGCCGGCCCCGGCGGGGGGGGGGGGGCCCCCCCGCCCCCCCCCCCCCGGGGGGGCCCCCCCCCCCGCCCCCCCCCCCCCGCCGCCCCCCCCCCCCCGCGCCCCCCCCCCCCCCCACAAACGCCC
>NZ_JBIBHR010000004.1:0-30449 GCF_042957125.1 Streptomyces sp. NPDC008125 | reverse complement strand
GCGTTCCCCGCCGCGCGACCCCGAGCGGCTCCGCCGGTGAGCCCTAGCCCGTCGCCGCGCCCGGCCCCGGGGTGGCCGCGGAGCCCCCCGTGCGGCGGCCCCGCTTCGTGTCCGCCCCGCTTCGTATCCGCCCCGCTTCGTGCCCGCCCGGCTTCGTGCCAGCCCCGCCGAGAATTCCGCGATCGCCACGAGGGGGCGGGGCCGTAGGCCCGTAATACAGGACGAGAGCCCATCGGTTCGATTAGGGGAATTGATGAACACAGTCCTGGACTGGCTGGACTCCCCCGCGACGGAGCGTGGAATCCACTACTACCGAAACGGCGACTGGCACCTGCGCACCTACGCGGACATCGCCTCGGCGGCCCGCCGGACGGCCGCCTTCCTGCACAGCAACGGCGTCACCAAGGGCGTCGTGTCCCTGCTGATCGAGGAGCCCGAGACCTTCGTCCCGGCGTTCCTCGGCACCATGTACGCGGGGGCCACACCGTCCCCGATCGCCTCACCCGTCACGTTCGGGGGGCACGACGCATTCGCCGAGCACGCCGCCGCCGTCCTCGGCGCCGCTACCCCGGCCGCGGTGCTGACCGACGCCGGCCTCGCCCCGCTCGCCGCCGCGGCCTGCGCGAAGGCAGGGACGGGCGCGCCTCTCGTGCTGCCCGACCCGGCCGGGCTGCCCCCCGCCGACGACCTGGCCCCCCGCACGGCGGAACTCGCCCTGCTGCAGTTCACGTCCGGATCGAGCGGCACCCCGAAGGGGGTCCGGGTCACCGGCGACAACCTCACGGCCAACGTCCGCGCCATCCACGAATGGCTCGGGGTGACGCCTGAGGACTCGTGCTCGTCCTGGCTTCCGCTCTACCACGACATGGGTCTCATCGGTACGTTCCTCGGGTCCGTCGTGGCCCAGATCGACCTGTGGCTGATGAGCCCCGTCGACTTCATCCGCTCCCCGGCCCGCTGGCTCGACTGCCACGGCCGGCACGGGGTGACCATCACCACCGCGCCCAACTTCGGCTACGGGTACGCGACCTCCCGGGTGCGCGACGAGGAGCTGACGGGCACCGACTTCTCCACCTGGCGGGTCGCGATGAGCGGCGCCGAGCGCGTGGACGCCCGGGTGGTCGCCGACTTCACGGCGAAGCTCGCCCCGTACGGCTTCGACTCCCGTGCGCTGACGCCCTGTTACGGCATGGCGGAGACGACGCTCGCCGTCACCGGCGTCCGCCCCGGCCTCGGAGCGCGCATCGTCAGGCCGTCCGGCCCGCTGGAGACCGGGGCGCCGGTGACCGTCGTCGGCTCGGGCACCCTCGGCGTCGACCGCCCCGAGGACCCCGCCGGCTGGATCGCCTCCTGCGGCACGCCGGTTCCCGAGACCTCCGTCGACGTCGTCGACGACGACGGGGTCCTGCTGCCCGACGGCACGTTCGGGGAGATCCGGGTCAGGGGAACGTCCGTGGCCGACGGCTACACCTCGCCCGACCCCGCAGCCAGTGCGCCCTTCGGCGACGACGGACTGCGTACCGGTGACGCCGGGTTTCTGCTCGACGGCGAGCTGTACGTGATCGGGCGGATCGGCGACAGCATCAAGGTCCGCGGCCGCAAGGTGCACGCCGAGGACCTGGAGGCGGCCCTCACCTCCGCCCCCGGGGTACCGCCGGGACGCTGCGCGGTGGCGCTCGGCACCCGCGACGGGCGACCGGGAGCGGTGATCGTCGTGGAGGTCGCGGGCGACGGCTGGCTGGGCGCCGTGACCGGCGTACTGCGCTCCGCCCTGGACGCCTCGGTCTCCGTGACCGTGGTGCGGGCCCGGCGCGGCACCATCCCACGGACCTCCAGCGGCAAACCGCGCCGCCGGCTGCTCTGGCGCCAGGCCGGGGAGAACGCGATCGCCGGCGACGTACTGCACAGCACACACAGCGACGACCGACCGACGGCACAGACCGCACCGGTACTGGATGGGGCAGCTACATGAGCGTCATGACCACCGGGCTCGTACTCGACGTCACCGAGACAGCCCCCGAGACCAACGCCGAGAAGCGCGGGCGACTCGCGAACTCGGCCGATCTCTACCGCCGTTGGGAGCGCCAGCAGTGGGCCGTCGCCCAGGTCGACCCCGCGCGGGACTCCGAGACCTGGCAGGCACTCACCCCCTTCTCACGCGCCCAGATGCTCGGCTCGCTGGGCGAGCTGGAGGTCGGTGAGGTCACGGTGACGCACACGCTGGGAACGCTGATCGACGCGCCGCCCACCGAGGACGACCGGATCTTCCTCTGCACCCAGCTGGCCGACGAGGCACGGCACGTGCGGTTCTTCCAGACCTATCTGGAAGAGGGCTGCCGGACGAGTCTCGACGCGGTCGAGGAGGGCGCCGACTACGCGGAGGTGTTCACCCCCGAGCTGACCCGGGTGACCGACGCGGTGCGGGCCGACCACACGGACCGCGAGTCCTGGTACCGGGCGCTCGTCTACTACCACCTGATCACCGAGGGCGTGCTCGCCGCGACGGCCCTGCGCACCACCCGCTTCCTCGCCCGCCGGCTGAAGCTGGAGGCACTGGAGGAGGGCCTCACCAACGTCACCCGCGACGAGTCGCGGCACGTCTCCTTCGGCCTGCGGGCCGCGCAGGACGGGGTCGCCGAAGGGTTCGCCCAGGTGGTCGGCGACGCGCACTTCGAATCGCTCGGCGTGGCCGCCTGGGTCCTCATCGGCCCCTCCCGGCACAACCCGGTGCCCGCGCTCCGTGCGGCCCTGCTCAGCCGCGCCGCCCAACTCCAGGGCAGCGTCGACATCGCCCGCGAGCGGCTGGTGAAGCAGCTGCGGCTGGTGGGCCTGCCGGACCTGTCCGAGAAGGCCGGCACGTCCTGGGACCTCGCGGTGGAAACCGCCCTCGACGCCTACGCGGAGCGCTGGGACGCACCCCACCCGATCCGTGCGGTCGCCCGCTGAGCAACGTCCGACCCCCCACACCCGAAGAAGACAGCGAAAAGGACCCGAAAACATGGACAACAGCAACAGCACGCTGCGCGCACAGGTCCGGAAGATCGTCGGCGAGATGAGCCCGCTCGGGGCCCGCGAGGCGCGGTCCGAGGACCGTCTCGTCGAGGAACTCGGCTACGACTCGCTCGCCGTCATCGAGCTCTCCCTGCGCATAGAGCAGGAGTTCCCGCTCGCCGACCTCGGCACGAACACCACGCCCGACATCTCCACGGTGAAGGACATCGAGGACTTCGTCGATCACCAGCAGGTGGCGCAGAGCGACGCCGCCTGATCCACCCGCCCTCCCAGAGAAGGACGCACGAGACGATGACGACACACGATCTGCGCGCCGAGGCGGACGACCCGCTGACGCTCTCGCACGACGAGTCCGTACAGCTGCTGCGGGGAGCCCCGTGGAAGCGGCTCGCCGTGATGGGCGACAGTTTCGCCGCCGGCCTCGGCGACCCCAGCGAGGGGTACGCGCATGTGCCGTGGCCGCAGCGGATCCAGGCCGCCCTCGGTTCGGGGAAGCCCGACTTCGCCTACCTGAACACCGGCGTCATGGGCAAGCGGTCCGATGCCGTGCGGGCCGAGCAGCTGGAGCAGGTCCTCGAGTTCAAGCCGGACCTGGTCAGCGTGGCGGCGGGAGGCAACAACCTGTTCGACGCCAAGCCCGACCTGGACGGTGTCGAGGCCGACCTGGACGCCATGTACACGGCGCTGCGGTCCCAGGGTGCGGACATCTTCGCGTTCACCGTGGCCAACGTCTTCGACGCGGTTCCGGAACTGGCGGACTTCAGAGACCGTACGGCCGCCCTCAACGACCGCATCCGCTCGGTGGCGCAGCGCCACGACGCCGTGCTGATCGAGATGTGGACCCACCCCGTACGGCTGCGCCCCCGTCTGATGAGCGCCGACGGCATCCACTTCGCGATGGAGGGGCACGCCGCCCTCACCGCGGAGGTCGTCAAGGCACTCGGGGCGCGGGCGGCGCGCGGCTCGGAGGCGTGATGGCGGCGGACCGAACCGTACGGCACGTCGTCATCGGCGCGGGCTCGGCCGGCTGTGTACTGGCCGACCGGCTCAGCGCCGACGGCGACGGACAGGTGCTGCTCATCGAGGCGGGCGGCCCGGACCGGCGCGCCGAGATCAGCATCCCGGCCGCGTTTCCCGCCCTGTTCGGCACGTCGGCCGACTGGGGTTATCGGACGACCCCTCAGCCGGGTCTCGGCGGGCGCAGCCTGAACTGGCCGCGTGGCCGCACGCTGGGCGGATCGTCCTCGCTCAACGCCCAGATCTGGACCCGCGGGCACCGTGCGGACTTCGACGGCTGGGCCGAGGACGACGGGTGCACGGGCTGGTCGGCCGACGAGGTGCTGCCGTACTTCGCGCGGGCCGAGGACCGGTCGGGTGCGGGCGCCTACGGCTCCGGGGGGCCGATCCGTATCGAGGACCTGCGCGATCCCAGCCCCGCCACCGCCGAGTTCCTGGGCGCCTGCGCGGAGGCGGGGCTGCCCGCCCTCGACGACGGGAATCCGCTGGAGCCCGAGGGCGTCGGCCCGGTGCGGACCACCCAGCGCGGGGGACGGCGGTGGAGCGCGGCCGACGGCTACCTGAGGCCCGCGCTGCGGCGCGAGAACCTCACCGTCGTCACGGACGCGCACGTCGAGCGCGTCCTCATCGAGGACGGCCGCGCGGTCGGCGTCGCGTACACGACCGCCGACGGTCCTGCCGAGGTGCGGGCCGAAGGCGAGGTGATCCTCGCGGCGGGCGCGATCGGCTCCCCGCAGCTGCTGATGCTCTCGGGCGTGGGCGACGCGGACGAGCTGCGGCGGCACGGCATCACCGTGCGGGCGCACTCCCCGCGGGTCGGGCGCGGCCTCGCCGACCACCTCTACGTCCCGCTGGCGTTCGAGGCGCACGGCAGGGTGACCCCCGGGGTCACCGACCAGCAGGGCGAGATCGCCGAGTTCCTGCGCGGCCGGCGCGGGCGGCTCACGTCCAACCTCGCGGAGGCCGTCGGGTTCCTGCGCAGCGATCCCGCACTCGCCGCACCCGACCTGGAATTCGTGTGGATGCTGGTGCCCTCCCTCGACCAGGAACGACAGCCGCGGACACACGGCGTCACCCTGGGCGTGGTGCTGCTGCGGCCCCGCAGCCACGGCACCGTACGGCTCGCGTCCGCCGACCCGGCGGCGCACCCGGTGATCGATCCGCGCTACCTGTCCGATCCGGAAGGCAACGACCTGCGGGTGCTGGCCGAAGGGATGAGCCGGGCCCGCGAGGTCCTCACCCGGCCCTCGCTGGCCGGGCGCCTCGGGGCGGCCCTGACACCGGGGGCCCTGGACCCGGACCCCGGCACGGCGCACGCCCTGGCCCGGGCCCACGCGGAAACCCTGTACCACCCGGTCGGCACCTGCGGCATGGGGGCGGACCCCGAGGCCGTACTCGATCCCCAGCTGAGGGTGCGGGGCGTGGCGGGGCTGCGCGTCGTCGATGCCTCGGCGCTGCCGTCCCTGCCGCGCGGCCACACCCACGCCCCCACCGTGATGCTCGCGGAGCGCGCGGCCGAGCTGATCCTCGCCGACGCCGCGCCGCGCCGTGTCGGTGCCCTCTCGCACCACTGATCCGCCGCCCCATGACCAGCTCCACCAGACGAAAGGCAGTACGACTGTGACCGTTCAGGACCCGCAGCTGTTCATCGAGGCCTTCCGAGCGGCCTTCACCGACGCGGAATTCGCGGCCCTGCTGAAGGAGCGCGACTTCTCCATCCAGTTCGTGGTGACCGGGGAGACCCACACGGCCTTCCTGCTGGACTCCGACGGCGTGCACGACGGCGCTCCCCACCCTGCGGGTCTGCGCCTGGAGGTGCGGCCTGACGCGCTGCACCTGATCCTCCTCGGCCGGCTCCCCGTGACCCGGGCGATCGTCGACCGCGGCCTCGTCGTGAAGGGACCGGTCGCCCGGGTGCGCCAACTGGCGGACTTCTTCCCGGCGATGGGGCGCGCGTACGCCCAGCTCGCCCTGGCGCCCGCCTCCGCCTGAGCCTGAGCCTGAGCCGCAGACGGGACCGTCTCCGGCACGGCCCGCGGCCCGCATCGTCCGCCACCACTCCGCCTCCACAGAAAGCCGACCGTTGTGATCGCGACCACCACCACCGCCGTCCCGAACGCCCCGACCCTTTCCGACCTCCGCGCCCTCAACGCGGCGGCCATGCCGTCGCTGTTCCAGCTCCCGCCCGAGGTCGAAGAACTGCGCGAGGAGGTCCGTGAGTTCGCGCAGACCGTGGTGAAGCCGCGGACCCTCGCCAACGACCTCGCCCCGGCCGACGACTTCGACTGGGAGATGGTCGAGGCCGGCCACCGGCTGGGACTCCTGCGTCTGACCATCCCCAAGGAGCTGGGCGGCCGGGGCCTGGGAGTGCTCGGCGTGTCCGTGGCCATGGAGGAGCTGGCCTCGGTCTGCCCGAGCACGGCGCTGATCTTCGGCGCCTCGCTGCTCGGTCAGACGTCCGTGCTGTTCTCGGGCGACCAACAGCTCCAGGCCCGCTTCCTGCCCCCGTTCCTCGGGGACAAGCCGGTCCTGGCGTGCAACGCCATCACCGAGGAGACCGCAGGCTGCGACCTGCTGATACCGGAGCACGCGGAGCTGGCCGAGGACGTGATGACGGCCCGCCGGGACGGTGACCACTTCGTCCTCAACGGCATCAAGCGCTTCATCACCAACGGCAAGGTGGCCGAGTGGGCGGCCGTCTTCGCCAACATCGAGGGCAACCCGGGCTCCACCGGACTGACCGTGTTCATCGTGCCGCTGGACAGCGAGGGCGTCACCCGCGGCGAGGTGGCCGACAAGATGGGCTACCGGGCCTGCCTCGGCACGACGCTCCACTTCGACGACGTCCGGGTGCCCGAGGAGAACATCGCGTTCGGGGAGGGCGGTGGCTGGAACTACCTCACCGTCCAGTCCAACCAGGCCCGTTCGA
Organism: Streptomyces sp. NPDC008125; assembly: GCF_042957125.1. Classification (NCBI taxonomy): domain Bacteria; kingdom Bacillati; phylum Actinomycetota; class Actinomycetes; order Kitasatosporales; family Streptomycetaceae; genus Streptomyces; species Streptomyces sp. NPDC008125. Next base: position 23,491 of record NZ_JBIBHR010000004.1, on the reverse strand, counting down.
TCGTCGCCGCCATGTCGACCGGGGTCGCCCGGGGCGCCTTCGAGATCGCCAAGGAGTTCGCGGGCGAGCGGGTCCAGGCGGGCAAGCCGCTGTACGAGCACCAGTTCACGGCCCGCAAGCTGGCCGAGATGTCCTCGAAGATCGAGGCCTCGCGGCTGCTGTACCTCCAGGCGGCCTACCAGGCGGACAACATGATGCCGGCCCCCGTCTACGGGCCCGCCGTCGCCAAGATGTTCGCCGACCGCGCCGCGATCGAGGTGGCCGAGGAGGCCATGTCCATCGTCGGGGCGCGTGGCTACTGCCGTGACCACGGGGTGGAGAAGCTGGTCCGTGAGTCGTTCGGCGCCCGCATCTACGAGGGCACGCCGGAGGTGCTGGCGCTGGCCATCACCGGTGCTCTGTACGGGCGCCGGCTGTGACGCCGGCTCCGCGCACCGACCGGACGACGGCCCCGCGGGCCTCGGCTCCGCAGGCGGCCGCGCCACGGGCCTCGACTCCGCAGGCGGCCACGCGCCGGGCGCAGGCCGCCGCCGCGCTCTCGGCCGCCTCGTACATCGAGGCCGCGGTGGCCCGCTGCACCGCCCTGTCACTGGGCGCGCCCCTGGCGCCGGAGTCCGCGGCCGACCCGGTCCCGGCGACCTCCGCCGGCTCCCCCCAGGGAGGACCTACATGACGCCGCAGACCGTCGCCGGCGCGCTGCCGGCCGAGGCGGCGACCGCCGAGGACAGCCGCAGGGCTCGCTACGTGGAGCACGTGCTGGCCCTGCACGACCGGATGAGTGTGGCGGGCCTGGCCGAGCAGGCCGATCCGCTGTACCTGGCCCGGCGCCCCGACGGCCTGACCGTGGTCGCGGTGCCGCACTCCCGGCTGCCGGAACGCTACCGGCTGGCGATCTACGGGTTCCGGCTCGCCCAGTACCTCCGGTCCCGGTTCGCCAGCGACCGCATCGCCTTCGCCCGCGGCCTGTTCGCGGAGCCGCTCGGCGCGGGGCACGGCGAGGAGATCCACGTCATCGGCATGGAGGAGTCGACCGGCGCGATCCTGCGGTACGTGTCCGTCATCGCCTCGACGGATTCAGCACCCATGCCGGTGACCCACCCGGACCGCGCCCCGTTTCCCTGCGAGGTGGCCCACGGCATCAACCTCTTCGACCACGTGCCCGTGGACGAACCGGTCACGGGGCACGAGATCTGGGAGATCAAGCGCCTGATGCAGCGCGCCTCCCAGCGGGACACCTCACCTGCCCAGCGTCTGCGCCTGTCACTGGAGTTGATGCTCGGCTTCTACACCGTCCTCGCCGGGCTCTCGCCCAGGCCGAAGTTCCTGGTCGGGGACGGCGAGGAGGGTCTGGCCGTGCGGCGCCTGGCGCGCAGCCTGAAGGAGATCACCGTCATCGAGGGCACCTGCCCCTCGCTGGCAGAGGACGACCTGCTCTTCCCGGCGTACGTGGAACGCGAGTCGGTCAAGCCGTTCGTGGCCCGCGTACCCCGCGGGGAAGAGCTGGACGAGCTCGTGCACTGGCTCGAGCGCGCACTGGACGCGACGAACCCCCTCGCCGGCTTCAAGCAGTTGGTCAGCCGGGTCGGGGGAGAGATCCGGAGGGTAAAAATATGAGCACCACAGCCGCGGACCCCGCGGTCAGGACGGGCACCGCCGACGTCTCCGATGCCCCGGAGTCGTACTACCGGTCCCTGACCGAGCGCAACCGGGGACTGATTCCGGACGCCGTGCAGCAGCGGCTGCGCACCGCCACCGTTCTGGTGGCGGGGTGCGGTTCGACGGGCGGAGCGGTCGTCGAACCGCTGGCCCGCCTGGGCACGGGGCGCTTCGTCCTCGCCGAGCCCGGGGAGTACGAGCTCAACAACCTCAACCGGCAGAGCGCCACCCGCGCGGACATCGGCCGGAACAAGGCGGAGGTGGCGGCCGAGCGCATCCGGTCGGTCAACCCGTACGCCGAGATCCGGGTCGACACGGCGGGCATCCGCCCCGACGCCCCCGAACTGCTCCTGGACGGCGTGGACGTGGTCGTCGACGGCGTGGACGTCACGACCCTCTCCGGCTGGCGGGCCAAGCACGCCCTCCACGTGGCGGCGGCCCACCGCCGCCTGCCCGTGGTCTCCGGCTACGACCTGTCGGGCACCCAGCACGTGCGTTTCTATGACTACCGCACCGATCCCGCCCCGCTCGCGGGCGCGGTCAGCGCCGAGGACATCGCCGAGGGCGCGCTGTGGACGCTGCTGCTGAAGGTGATCCCCCGGGAGATCGTCCCGGCCGACCTGATCGCGGACGTCACCGCGCACCGCGGGGACCCGGACTACAGCGTTCCGCAGCTCGTCTACGCGTCGCACCAGTTCGGCGTGCTCGCCGCCCGCTACGTGATCGAGATCCTGGCCGGCCACCCGGTCCGCGACCGCCTCACGGTCGACGTGCACCGGCTGGTCTCGGCGGACGCCGAGCTGCCGGACCCCCATTCGGAAAGTTCACAGCCCGCACAGGACAAGGAGTAGTCGCGATGACCACCGCAACCGACCGCCCGGGACGCCGCTCGGGCGACCCGCTCGTCCGGCAGACCAAGAAGGCCGCCCAGCTGCTCGTCGCGTCGGCCCGGCACTCCTACGACCCGCGTGTCGACGTCAACTGGGACGAACCGCTGGAGGAGGGCAAGTGGTTCCTGCCCGAGAAGCGGATCTCGCTCTTCGGCACGGAGCTGTACGACTCCCTGACCCTGGAGCAGAAGCTGCTGCTCAGCCGTGAGGAGCTGGCGTCGTCGCTGGCCGCGGGTGTGTGGACCGAGCACATCCTGCTGCACCTGGTGTCGCGGTACGCGTACAAGCGTGACATCACCAGCCCGCAGGTGCAGTTCGCGCTGACCGAGGTGGCGGACGAGGTCCGCCACATGATCATGTTCGCGCAGCTGGTGGAGAAGACGGGCTCGGAGTTCTACCCCGTCAGCCGCAAGACGCAGCGTTCAGGGCTTCTGCTGAAGACCTTCGCGCCGGTGCCCGCGCTGTGGGCGATGCTCCTGCTCACCGAGGAGTTCTTCGACCGCTTCCAGCGCGAGCAGGCGAACGACGAGACGGTGCAGCCGCTGGTACGCACGGTTGCCCGTATCCACGTCGTGGAGGAGGCCCGCCACATCAGCTTCGCCCGCACCGAGCTGGAGCGGTTCGTGCCGACGCTCTCCAAGCGGCGCCTGCAGCTGCTCCGCGACTTCCTCGCCTCCGTGGTGAAGACCGTACGCCATGACCGGTACAACCCTCTGATGTACGAGCGGGCCGGTCTCGATCCGAAGGCCTGCGTAGAGGCGGGGCGCTCCAACCCCATCGGCCTGGTCAACGGTGCGTACGGCGCCGAGCGGATCGCCCCGTACTACAAGTCGATCGGTCTGATCGGAGGCCGCTCGGAGAAGGTGTGGCGCGAGGCCGGTTGGCTGAAGGACGCCTAGAAGAAAGCGAGTCGACCGTGGAAGATGACGGATACGAGGGTCCTGCGGTCCTGGTCGTGGAGGACCGGGCCGAGTTCACGCTCAGGGCCCGGCTCACCGGCCGCTTCCAGCCACTGGACGGCCGCTATCGCTGGTACGGACGGCTGGAGGCACACGAGGAGCTGACCCGGCTGGTCGGCAACGGCAGCGCCGGCGTGGTGCTGCGTACGGCCGAGGGCGACGCGGTGGGCCGCATCACCGAACCCGACCTGTGGAACCGGTACCGGATCGAGGGCACGAGCGTGCCGCCGTTCCGCGTTCCGTTCAGCCTGGAAGAAGTGGAGGAGGAAGCGAACTCCTCCGACGCATGAAAAACGCACAGTGAACCACGCTCGAAGAGAACAGAACTACTCAGAAAAACGGAGGCCTCCGGCCCATGTGCTTCGATGAGGACGCCATTCCACCGGTACCGCACAATCCTGATTCGGTGATCGAGAGCCGGTATCTGGAATTGACCGCGAGTGACGGCAACACATTCGCCGCGTTCACCGCCGCCCCGGCCGGCGGAACGCGTACGGCGATCGTGATCCTTCCCGATGTCCGTGGGCTGTACGGCTTCTACACGGAACTGGCCAAGCGCTTCGCGGAGAACGGCGTGCGGGCGCTCGTCGTCGACTACTACGGACGTACGGCAGGCGTCGGGAAACGGGAGAAGGACTTCCCGTACGCCCAGCACATGGCCAAGCTAAGCCCCCGTGAGCTCTACGCCGACCTGAGTGCGGCCATCGCCCACCTGCGCTCGGAGGAGGGCGGCGCCGCGAGCGCCGTCCTCACGTCCGGCTTCTGCATCGGCGGCCGGCTCGCGGTGATGGCGGCGGCCGGGCGCTTCGACCTGGCCGGTGTGATCGGCTTCTACTGCTGGCCCGCGGACGGGCCGGACGGTTCCGCGGGGCCGACCAGCCGGGCGGCCGATCTGGCAGCGCCGGTGCTGGCCCTCATGGCGGGGGAGGACCCCGGGATCCCGCCGGCCCATGTCGCGGCGTTCGACGAGGCACTGGCCGCGGCGGGCGTGGACCGGGAGGTCGTCACCTACCCCGGCACCCCGCACAGCTTCTTCGACGCCAAGCGCGACGCGTACGCCGATGCGTCGGCGGACGCGTGGAATCGGGTCCTGCGGTTCGTGGAACGCGTCGGTGCGCACTGAGGCACCGGCGACGGAACGGGCCGAAACAGACCGGAACGCATACGTACGGGCGGAATGAAAGTGCGTGTAGCCTGGAAAGCCAGCTGAAGGCGGTCGAACCTCGGGGAGTGTGAACATGCCCATCACTCGTACGAGAACGCGTCCGACGCAGCGCGAACGGTCCGACGGCACCATCGAGGAACTGCTCCGCGCCGCTCGCACGCTGTTCGCCGAACGCGGCTACAACGCGACGCCGCTGGATGCCATCGTGGAGGCCGCCCACCTCACCAAGGGCGCCCTCTACCACCATTTCTCCGGCAAGCAGCACCTCTTCCGTGCGGTGTACGAGCGCGAACAGAACCGGCTCGCCCACATCGTGGCCAGCGCCTACCTGGACGCGAAGCCGGATTCCTGGGAAGCCGTGTTCGTCGGTGCGAGGGCCTTCCTCGTGGAGGTCCTCGCACCCGACGTCCAGCGCATCAACCTCCTGGACGCCCCGGGCGCACTCGGCACCGAGGAGATGCGCGAGATCAACTCCGGCTGTCTGAAGATGATGGAGGAGGGTGTCCGGCGCGCCGCCGCGACCGGCGACATCACGCCGCACTCCGTCACCGCCCTCACCCATCTCCTGTACGGCGCCCTGTGCGAGACGGCGATGGCGGTGGCCCGGGCCGAGGACCAGCAGCAGGCCCTCGACGCGGGCATCACCGAACTGCGCACCCTCTTCGACGCCCTGGCGACGACGTCGCGCTGAGCCGTACGCCCGTGGCCGCGGGCCCGGCCGCCACGGGCGTACGGACGCCTCCGGTCACCCCGTGCGGCCCGCCATCGCCGCCGCCAGATCGGACAGGGGCAGCCAGGGCCGTACGAGCGCCTGCTCGGCAACCGCGCTCAGCGCCCGCGGAGAGCGCCCGCACAGGTCGATGATCCGGGACACAGCAAGCGCCTCCGCCTCGACCCGGCGCTCGCCAAGGATCCCGGCGAGCATGCGCCGGGCCTGCTGGACACTGAGCTCCCGCAGTCCCACGGTGCGCAGCACGTCGGCTCCCGCGAGGTGGCGGGCATCCCTCGTGGTCACCAGGACTGCTCCGGCGGACGGGCCGGGCTGCAGCACCTTCAGCTGCTCCGGCGAGGTCAGGTCGTCGAGGACGACGAGCACCCGGAGGTCCTTGAGCACCGCCTGGCCGAACGCGACCGGATCGGCCTCTCCCGACGGCACGACCACACCCAGACTCCGCAGCACGAGCCGCAGCACGTCGTCGCCCGTGAGCACGCGGTCACGCGTGGGCACGGCCGCCCGCAGGCCCCGGACCGGCTCGGCCGGCGCACGCCGCTGTTCCGGTGTCCGCCCGGCCAGGTGCGCGCACCCGGGCCGCGCCACAGCTCTGCCGCCGTGCAGTTCCACGAAGATCTGGCCGTCGGGGAAGCGGTGGGCCACCCGGTGCGCCCACTGGACCGCCAGGGCGGTCTTGCCGATGCCGGGCGGGCCCTCGATCACCCGGGTGACCGGGCGTCCGCCGGCGGCGGTGACGGACCCGTCGAGCATCGCCAGTTCCTGCTCCCGGCCCACGCAGCGGATGACGCGCGGCAGCTGACGGGGCACGGACAGGGCTACGTCGGGCACCGCGGGCCCGGCCGCGGCGAGGTCCGGATCGGCACGCAGGATGGTGGCGCGCAACGCCGTGGTCTGCTGGGCCGGCTCCACTCCCAGCTGGTCGGCGAGCCGGCGGCGCAGCGTCTCGTAGGCCTCGACGGCCTCGGTACGGCGGCCGGAGCGGTGGAGCCCGGTCATCAGATTGCGGATGACCAGCTCGTTGTCCGGATGCAGATCGGCGAGCGAGTGCAGTTCGTCGAGGAGCCCGGTGCCGCCCCCGAGCCGTAGTTCACCCTCATGGCACTCCACGAGGGCCGACAAGTGCTCCCGCTCCAGCTGTGACCGCGTCCGGGTGGCCCACTCCCCGGACACCCCGCCGAGCGGCCTGCCGTGCCAACTGCCGAGCGCCTCCCGCAGCAGCCGTGTGGCCGTGCGGGTGTCCGTCCCCGCGGCACGGGCGGTCGCCACGGTGCGGCGGAAGCGGTGCAGGTCGATCACGTCGGGATCGGCTTCCAGGACGTACCCGCCGTGCCGGCGGCGCAGGACGGCCCCCGTGCCGTCGTCGGCGTCCTCCAGGGCGCCGCGCAGCCGCGAGATGTAGGAATGGATCATGTTCCGCGCCGACTTCGGCGGGTCCGCGTTCCATGCCCAGCTGATCAGCTCGTCAGGCATGACCACCTCATTGGCACTGACGGCGAGCATGGCGAAAACGCCACGCTGCTTGGCCCGTCCCAGTTCAGCCAAATCCTCCCCGGCGGTCCGGTACTCCACAGGCCCCAACAGCTGAACATGAACCATGCTTGCCCACCCCCGTGTGCACGCGATTCCGGATCGCTCAGCCCACCGGAATCAGCGGACTTCGCTCTGGTAAACGAAGCACTGCCACGATGGGAGATTTCTTTATTTTCGCTGAACGGCCCCTGCCACGGGCGAGGAATCAAAAAATGCTTTCATCAAGTTTTCCTGCACCGCCCCCGTTGAGGCTGGCTCTGCCACCACGACCTCGCACGGGAGCTGATGTGACGCGCACACTGTCCCACCCCCGCACTGAGAAGGAACGGCACCACCACCGCTGGAACCTCGTACTCGCCGAGCGCGAGCGCCTGCTGCGCCTGGCCACCAGCCGGCTCGGCCGCACTTCGGACGCCGAGGACTGCGTCCAGGAGGCCATGATCCGCGCGGTGTCCTTCGAGGCGCTCGACGAGTCCCGGGTCGCCGCGCTGCTCACCACCATCACCCTGCGCCTGTGCGTGGACCACCAGCGCGGCACCCAGCGCGATCGCAGGCTCGCCGTCCGGGTCCAGATCCTGCGCCGGCCCGAGCCGGACCCCGGCTCCGAGGTCGAGCACCGGGTCTGCAACAGGGCTGCGGGCGCCTGGCTGTTGACCCAGCTCACCGGACTCGGCAACCGCGAACGCGACGTACTGCTCGCACGGGCACGCGGCCTGAGCACCGCCGAGACGGCGAACGCGCTGCAGATCACGTACAAGTCGGCGGAGAGCGCCTTCACCCGGGCCCGCAGCCGACTGCGGGTGCTCTACCACCAGGAAATGGCCCGCTGACCCACGCCTGCCGCCCGGCCGGATCCCGCGCGCACACGGCAGGAGGGGCGCCAGGCGAAGGGGACGCCCCTCCTGACCTGCCCGTTCCCCACCGGCATCCGGGGAGGCCGGTCGCCTTCTCCACGCGCGTCGCAGGAAAATCCCACAGCCGGTGGTACCCGACCGTCGACAGCGCGCGCCACCGCTCACCCCAGGGGCAGTCCGGAACAGACGCTGCCCCTGCGCCTCCTTCCCCTCTGCCGCAGGCCACCCCAGTTGTCCGACAGCAGCCTGCTCCCCCCACCCGCTACACTGGCGCCAGTGCGCAGCCCTGGGCCGCGCACCGGCAACACCGTGGGTCGACGTGTCTGGCATCGCAAGGTTCAGCCTGATTTCCGACACGTTTTCCGACAGATCCCCGCCTTCGTAGCTCAGGGGATAGAGCACCACTCTCCTAAAGTGGGTGTCGCAGGTTCGAATCCTGCCGGGGGCACAGCACGAAGGGCCAGTTCGGAGGCGTGATCCTCCAGAACTGGCCCTTTCTCATGACCACGGCCGTGCCACCTGCGTGCCCCTACGGCCCGGCGTCTCCCTGCCGCTTACGGATCATCGCCCCGAGCTGTTCGGCGATGGCCCGGTCCCGGCCGGCGGTCATGTGCGGGTGGATCAGCGCCGTGGCCCAGCACCGGGCCAGGCCACGGGCGGTGCGGTCAGTGATCGTGGAGAAGGGCGACCGCTTCGGCGAAGTCGGCGTGCGCGGGTCCGAAGGACCGTGCCGCGACGAGGAACATCGACCGGTCGGTGAGGGCACGGGCGAGGAGTGCGGGCTTGTCGGGCAGGCGGCGGGCGAGCGTCACTCCCTCGTCGAAGCAGGGCGTGAACCGCTCCTCGAACAGGTAGGGCCGGTCCCCTTCGCTGACGGCCGCGCGTATGCAGATCCTGCGTCGGAGGTCGACCAGCTCGGTGAGCCGGCCGGCCTCGCGCGCGCTCGCCGCCTGTGCTTCGAGGCCCGGCCGCATGCCGAGAAAGCCGTCCCGCACGTCGCACGACCAGCCGTGCTCCGTACCGAACGGCGGCATCGGGGACTCGGGCCCGGCGGCGGGTTCGGCCGCCCGCCCCGACAGGACGAAGAGCGCCCTCCACCACGCGTGGACATGACCCCGGCTCTTCGGCTCGCCCGTGGTCGCGAGCTCCTGCAGGACGCCCAGGGCCTCGCGCCGGGCAGCCACGGCGCTCGCGCCGTCCCCGGCGGTCTCCCGCATCCGGGAGAAGTGGACCAGCTCCCAGGTGAGTATCGCCAGAGCGGTGCGCTGTTCGGCTGCCTCGCGCCGGGTCTCCTCGATGAGCTCGCGGAAGACGGTCGATGCGGCGTCGTGCTGCCCGGCGCCCTCCAGGTTCGCCGCCCAGGGCACCATGTACCAGAAGGAGCGCTCCGGAATCCTGTTCCGGGCGGCCACTTCGTCGAGTTCCGCCGCCTCCACGAAACGGCCCTCCTCGGCCAGAACGCGTGCCAGGGGCCCGCTTTGGCCGGCCTCGGCCAACTCCCGGCAGATCGCGTGTCCTTCGGTCCTGCGCCCGAGCGCGAACAAGGACGCCTGGTAGGCGTCCAAGGCCCGGCGCAACCGCTCCTCGCGGTCCGGCGCCTCCGCGTCCATCCTGCGAGCGGCCCGGGAAGCCTCGGCGGTCAGCGCGACATCCACCTTGGGATCCCGGCTCTCGTGGCGCAACGCGAGCAGGGCGTCGACCAGCTTCGGCATGTACGCCTTCGGACTCACCTCCGCCAGAACCCGGTACGCGCCCACCAGTTCGGCCCGGCTCCGCCGGCCGGACCCCAGCAACAGCACGCGGGCCCGCAGCACCGCGTCGTGATCGATCGTCACCATTCCCCCTGTCTCCGGATGACGTACGAGGGAGATTCTGAGCGGCGGGGACGGACCGGACAAGCCTCGCGAACTGTGCGTTCCGTCCTACGAAAAATGGCGCTGACCTGTCATGATGGACATGCTTTCGACCTGAATCCGGGAGTGGGTGGCCGCACCGGCCACTCCGCCGCCACACCGGTCACCTCCGCCGCCGCACACGGCGCCCCGGCCCGCCACGGCTGCGCGAGGCAGGTCGGCGCCCGCCCTCCCAGCGGCCGATGGCTCCCATGACACCCACGGCACCCACGGCACCCACGGCACCCACGACGGCCTCTCCGACCGCACGGCGGCGGGTCTTCGTCATGCAGGACGCCCCGCCGTGCAGGTCGCCCCGCCGTACGGGCCGGGGGCGTCGTTCAGCGCGGAGTCACCCAGCCCGGCGTCCAGGTCCCGGCGGTGTCGTGGCCGGCCGTCGTGGCGGCGAGGTGGGCGCGGAGGGTGGCCAGGGCCGGGTGGGCGTTGTCGCGGTGCCAGAGGAGCGAGTGCGGGTAGACGGGCGTCGGGTCGGTCACCGGGATGCGGCGCAGGTCGTGGCCGGTGGGCCAGATGAGGCGGGTGTGCTCGCCCATGAAGGTGGCCAGGGCCGGGGTGTCGGCGATGGTGTCGAGGAGCGCGTCGGAGCCGAAGTTGGGGCCGGTCGCCTCGATGGTGAGGCCGAACTCGGCGACGAGGTCGTCGTAGTAGGCGGCCCATTCGGTACCGGGGACGATGCCGGGCATCCAGATCCGGTGCCCGGCGAGCTCGGCGAGGGTCACCGACCGGGCGCCCGCCAGCGCGTGGGCGGGGCCGGTGAGGAGCTGGAGCGGCTCGTCGAGCGCCCGGACCGACTCGATGTCCTCGGGGAGGGGCCGGCCGGGTGCGGCGACGGCGCGGAAGGACGCGTCGATCGCACCGGACCGGATGGCGGCGACGGCCGTCTCGATCTCGAACAGCATCACCACGTCGAGGGCGGTCTCGGGGCACGCGTGGTGGAAGCCGCGCATCAGCCCCGACTGCGCGCCACGCGAGTTGAGCACGTCGACGCGGAGCGGACGGCTGCCGGGGCGTACCGACGCGACCGCGCGTTCGGCGACGCGCAGCAGCTCACGTGCGTGGGGCAGGAACGCCTGCCCGTCGATGGTGAGCTCGGCGCCACGCGGTGCGCGGGTGAACAGTCGCACGCCGAGGCCGCGCTCCAGCGCGGCGATGCGCTTGGAGACGGCCTGCTGGGTGATCGACAGGTCGTCGGCGGCCTTCTGGAACTGGCCCGCTTCCGCGACGGCGGTGAAGGTACGCACTGCTTCGAGATCCACGCCGACCCACCTTAGTGAACAACTGATGGTTGTGGACATCGGGCCACGCGGTTGTTTGACCTGCTGCTGTGCCGCTCGCTTAGCTCTCACGGGTCAACGTCGGTTTGTTCGGGTGGGAGCGCTGCGCATGGTGAGCAGGAGACCGCCGGGCCGTTCGTTCGGCTGGTTGTGGACGGCGTACGCGGTCAGCGCCTACGGTTCGGGGCTCGGGTTCGGCGCGCTGCCGCTGATCGCCGTGCTGGCGTTGCACGCCAGTCCCGCCGAGGTGTCCGCGCTGTCCGCGGTGGGGCCCGCGGTGGGCGCGCTGCTCGCGCTGCCCCTCGCGCCGTGGGTGGAGTTCCGGCACAAGCGGCCCGTCATGATCACGATGGACCTGACCCGGTTCGCGGCCATGGCGACGATCCCGGCCGCCTACGCCTTCGGGCGGCTCGGCTTCGTCCAGCTGCTCGTGGTCTCGGCCCTGGTCGCCGCGGCCAAGATCGCCTTCAACGCGGCGAGCGGCGCCTACCTCAAGGCCCTCGTCCGGCCGGACGACCTGCTCGCGGCCAACGCGCGGTTCGAGTCCACGAACTGGAGCTCCATCGCGGTCGGGCCCCCGCTGGGCGGGGCGGCCATCGGCCTGTTCGGGCCGGTCGTCACCGTGGTCGCCGACGCGTTCAGCTACCTGCTCTCCGCGCTCTGCATCACCGCGATCCGCGACCGCGAGGAAGCGCCGACGACACCCGGCAGGAGCCCGGCCCGGGCGGGCGCACTGCTCGACGGCTGGCGCCACATCATGGGCCATTCCGGCTTGCGCGCGCTCTACCTCAACCAGGTCCTCGTCGCCGGACTGATCATGGCCACCGAGCCCCTGCTGGCCGTACTCCTCCTCCGCCAACTCGGTTTCCCGCCCTGGCAGTACGCCCTCGCCTTCGCCGCTCCCTGCTTCGGCGGACTCATCGGCTCGCGGTTGGCCCGCCGGGTCGTGGCCCGGTACGGGCGGCACAGGGTCTTCCGGACCGTCGGCGCCCTGCGGGCCGTCTGGCTGATCGGCCTGGCCTTCGTGCGTCCCGGCGTCGTGGGCCTCGTCACCGTGATGGCCGTCGAGCTGGCGATCATCGTCAACATGAGCCTGTACACCCCGGTGCTCGCCACCTACCGGCTCGAACAGACCCCCCAGCATCTCGTCGCCCGCACCCTGTCGGCCTGGTCGATCGGCCAGCAGGCGTCCATCGCCGTCCTCACCGCCCTCGCCGGGCTGCTCGCCGACGCCACCAGCCCGCGCACGGCCCTCACGGTCGCGGGGCTGCTCATCCTGGCCACCCCGCTCCTGCTCCCCCGGCACGACCGGACGACGTCGCCGCACGAGCCGGAGCCGTCCCGCAGCCGCTCGGCGTCGCGATGACCGACGCCGACCGCGTCGGCGTGCCCCTCGCTGCCCCGGGCCCGGCCCCACCGGCGCGGTCGGGGCCCCGACGGAGGGCTGAAGCCTCAGCTGCGGGCAGTCGGCGGGAGCGCGTCGGGCACCTGGCGCAGTACCGACGGTGACGCCCGCCGCACCGTGCACCCCGGGTCGCCCGGCGGGTGCGCGTACGCGTCCGGGCGGGCGCCGGAGGCGGAGTGCCCTTCGGCGACGACGATCGCGTTGCCGGTGATCGTCCGGTCGCAGTCGACGCAGTAGCGGGGGTAGGTCATCGGGCCTCCCTCCACTTCCGCCCGAGCCGGACCGAGATGGCGCACGGGCGGTCCGCCCGGCACGTCGCGCACCGGACGGTGTGAGTGAGCCACCTGCGGTACGCGCGGTCCCCGGGGGTGAGTGTCTCCGTGGTGGTCATCGTGTCCGTCCTTTCCAGCAAGTGAGTCAGCAGCGGGGGAACCAGGTGACGGATGCGTACGCGGGGTCGGCCCTGGGGCCGAGGTCGTGCGCGTCGCCCGGCGTCAGGGAAGCGGAGCACCAGACACAGCCGGCACCCCGCTGCTGCGCGTCTGACAGCAGCGTCGGATCAGGGAGATCAACCGGAGCGGTCATGCGTGATCCTCGTGTTCGGCGTCACCCTTCGCGGTGGGTACGGAGACCGTAGGAGCGCACCGTGCACGAACACCACCGATGTGCAGAAATGTGCGCACCAGTCACGCGTGCAGGTGTATGACTTCTTTTCGCCCTTGACTCGCTGACGCCCCGGGTACGACTCTGGCGCACACAACTGCACACGTCGCCACCGGAGGTCAGCATGCCGCTCCTGTTCATCGGGATCGATCCCAGCACGGGAGACAACGAAAGCCCGACCGTGTGGGTCGACCCGGCCAGCAACGAACTCGTGCTCCAGGGGTGGAAGCCGAGTCCCGAACTCGAAGCAGAGGCGGCAGCGTTCACCGCTCCGGGCCATGCGGTCGGCATCCCGGAGAGCGAGGCAGTCGTTCGTATCCCCGCCCGGATGGTGGGCATGATCAGAGAGGCGTGCGATGTCGTCGAACGTGCCGCTGACGTTCAGTGAGCTTCTCGACCGGTGCGAGCACTCCGCCGTTCACCTGGAGATGCGTGACCACTACGCCGTCGACAACGAGCGCGGGCCGTTCGCGGAGTGGCGGGCCGGGTTCCGGCACGACCCGGCGGACCGGGCGTCGTGGTGGCGGCCGTGGCTCGACACCGTTGCCGGTGCCGTGGGCCGAGGGGTGATCATCCGGAGGGCTCGCATCGTCTCCGAGCCGGTCAGCGACTACATCCGGTACGAGCACTCCGGGACCTTCACCAACGTGGCGGCGGGCGAGCTGGTCCGGTGGTTGCCCCGCCGACAGGCGTCCGACATCGCCCTGCCCGGTAACGACTTCTGGCTCTTCGACGGTCGACTGGTCCAGTGGAACCACTTCTCCGGCGACGGTACTTCACAGGGGCCGGAGAACTCCGACGATCCGGCATCGGCCAAGCTGTGCGGAGACGCATTCGAGGCCGTGTGGGAGCGTGCGGTGCCTCACGACCAGTACACGCTCCGCTGAGCAGAAGCCCCGGTTACCCACGTGACGCTCCCCTCCTCTTCCGCGCAGACCGCACGCGAAGTTGTCGCACGACGCCTGCGTGACCTGCGGAAGGGAGCGGGACTCACCGTCGTGGACCTGGCGCGGGGGTGCGGCTGGCACCACGCGAAGACCTCTCGGATCGAAAACGCGCGCACGGCACCGACCGCGAAGGACATCCGGCTGTGGTGCCGCACTCTGGGCGCCGAGGACCAGGCCGACGATCTGATCGCCCAGTCGTTGCACGCCGAGTCGATGTACAGCGAGTGGCGGCACCGGACCCGCGGCGGGCTGAAGCAGCTCCAGGAGAGCGCCGTCCAGTTCTTCCGCCAGACCGAACTCTTCCGCGTCTACTCGTCATCACTCGTCCCGGGACTTCTCCAGACCGAGGGGTACGCGGCTGCCGTGCTCGGCATGAGCGCCCGATTCCGAGACCTCCCTTTCGATGACAGTGCCGCTGCCGCACAGGCCCGCATCGACCGGTCCCGCATCATCCACGAAGGCGGCCGGCGCTTCGTCCTCCTCATGGAGGAGTCGGTGCTGCACTACCGGATCGGTGATGCCGACGCGATGGCCGCGCAGCTCGGCCATCTCCTGACCGCCGGCGCCCTGCCGGCCGTGTCGCTCGGGGTCATCCCGACGACATCGGACCGGGGCCAGTGGCCGCGTGAGACCTTCCACGTCTACGACGACACCCTCGTGTCGGTGGAGCTGGTGTCCGCACAGGTCCGCATCACCCAGCCTTCCGAGATCGGTCTCTACCTCCGCGCTTTCGAGGAACTGAGAAGCGGTGCGGTGTACGGAGCAGGCGCCCGTGCCCTGATCGTGAAAGCCATCGACGCCCTCGGCTGACGCACAAGGCGCCGCGACGGACGCGGAGTCCGGAGCGAAGCCGACGTGCGAAACGGCGGCGGTCGACGCGGGGGTCGCCCTGGCGTCGGCGGATGTTCGTCGAGTGCTGGGCGAGCTGGACTTCGGACCGGTGAACCTGGCGACGGCGACGCACATCGGAGCCGTCGCTGCTCGGCGCGCCCGGCGCCGGGCACCAGGCACCGGGGCCACTCGGCGTGCTGCAGGACGGAGCTGCGGATCAGCCTCCCAGCCGGCATGGTGGAGGCGGCGTGTTTCGCCCGCGCCGGGCCCCGGAAACGGAGTCAGGCCCCTCGGCTGCCGCCTCGATCTCCTGAAACAGGGGTCTGATTCGCGGCCACGCCCGGAGCTCGGTCGAGACCGGGATCAGGCACGTTCCGCGACGACAGCCGAGCCCCCTCGGGCAGTGGCCGGCAAGCGACGGGCCTGCTTCGTCGGTTCTACGTCCCCGCCGGGGTCGGCGGCTCCTCCAGCAGTTCCCTCAGGTGCGGTTGCACGCGCCGCCACGCCTCCAGCGCAACCTGGATCTCCTGCGGCGTACCTCTCACCCTCCCCTTGACCACGACGATCGCCTGTGCGCCGCCGGGGAGGTCGATCACGTCGGTGTCGAGCAGAACACCTTCGCTGTTGAGGTCGTCGACCACTCGCACCGGAAGCTTGCCGTCGGCCACCGACGCGATCGGCTCGGCCTGCTCCGGAGTGCTCGGCGCCGCTTCCTCGGGCTCGGTCCCGAGGGGCGGCTCTCCCCGGAGAACGCGCTCCACGGACCCACGCGGCCAGCCGACTTCGGCTGCATACGCACGGATGAGAGGACTCACCTTTTTGAGCGCCCTCCCTCGCTCCACCCCTTGCACGGTCGACAGGCCCACGTCGAGCCGCTGAGCGATCTCACGCTGCGTCAACCCCGCCGCCTCGCGGGCCGCTTGCAACGCTCGCCCCAGCTCCACCCAGTCCATGGCCCCACATCATGCCGCATGCCACGAAGCCCGGAGAGCTCACAACCAAGCCCGACCCGCGCCGCAGTGGCGCTTCCCCGGCCCACGCCTCTCTTGAGCCCCTCGTGTGACCAGCACACCCGCCCAAAGTCTTACATTGGAAGACCTTGGTACCGAGCGTAGTTGCACACCTACGCAACGTGTCTTACATTTGAAGGGCGGAGTTGGCCTGTCCCGCGCGTCACCGAGACGCACCCGGGGACCGTCCGACACGCCCGTCCCGAGAGGCCTCAGTGCGGAAACGCCTCAACCTGCCGGGCCGTCGCTCCCACCAACCAACGTATGGAAGAGGGACCCCGTGACCATCGACGCCATGCACTGGGTGTGGACCTGCTCCCGAGCCAAGGGGAACGTCCGTCTGGTGATGCTCGCGGTGGCCGACAAGGCCACAGGACCGGACTGCACCGCCCGGATGGGCACGAGCGAGTTCGTCTCCCGCGTGAACGCAGCCCGATCCTCGGTCGTCAAGGCAGTCGACTCCGCCCTTTCCTCCGGCGAACTGATGATCGTGGATCCAGCCGTCGGAAGCCGAGCAGCCACCTACCAACTTCCTTTCGCCGTGAGCCATGTGCGCCCTGCGCAGACAGCCAGGGGTCCGGAGACCGGACCGGTGGGCGACAGCTACCGGTCCGGGAACGAGACCCCCGAGCGCAAGCAGGGGTCCGGAACCCGGACCGGCACGGAAAGGGCCAGGGGTCCTGAATCCGGACCGGAGGGGTCCGAGAACGAGACCTCAAGGGGTCCGACATCAGGACCCCTCAACCAGACCACTCCTACCAGGAGTGAAAGCAAGCAAGCTGGAGCACCCGCTCCCGTGGACCCCGGCCCCGAGATCCCCGCCGGAGCCCGCCCGTTGGTCGACGCGCTCACCACCGCCGGAGTGCTCGTACGCTGGAACCTCTCGGCCTCCGAGTGGTCCCTGGTCGAAGCCCTGACCGAGCGGACCGGAGTCCCGGCCCTCGCCGCCTTCGCCCAACGGCAGGCGAGCGCCCGCGAGATCAGCTTCGCGAAGTACTTCCTGCCCGGCTGGCGCGAGTTACCTCCGCTGCCCGCGCCCGGCCCCGCACGGCCCCCAGTGCCCGCGCAGCAGGTGCGGCCCGCACAGCCGGTCAGGCCCGTACCGCCCGCTCGCCACGCCGTACCCGCCCCCGGTGGCTGGCAGCCGTACACCAACCCGGTCGACCCGTCCGTGTACGAGAACGGATTCTGACCATGGAACCCGCCACCATCGGCGTCCTCGGGCCGTCCGCCCTCGCCCACCTCATGGGCGGCATCGCCGAGAGGCAGCGCCAGGGCGTCGGTCCTGGCCCCGTCGTGGACGGGCCCGTACCCGACGAGCCCGGCCACCCCGAGTACCACCACCGCCGCCGCGCCGCGTGGGCGCTCGGCCGCTGGCAGACCGCGACACCGCCCCGCTACCGGCGGGCCGACGCCACCCTCCCCGTCGTCCGGCAGTGGGCGGACGCCGTGGCCGCCGACCCGGAGTCCGCCGGGTCGCTGCTCCTCACCGGTACGACCGGCACCGGCAAGACGTACGAGGCGTACGGCGCGCTCCGCCGCATCGCGGAAGCCGGCCCGGGTACGTACGAGGTCATCTCGATCACCGCCGCCGACCTGTACGGCCGCCTGCGTCCCAAGGGCTCGGAACGGGGCACCGAGGAGGAGCTGCGCCGTCTCTGCCGGGTCCCGCTGCTGCTTCTGGACGACCTCGGATCCGCCAAGGCCAGCGAGTGGACGGAGGAGGTGACGTACCGCCTGGTCAACGAGCGGTACAACGCCTGCCGCCCCAGCCTCTACACCAGCAACCTGCCCGCCCGCGCGCCCCTGGACGGACAGGGCCGCGCCACCGGCCCCGACCTCGCCACCGCCCTCGGCGAGCGGATCGTGTCACGGCTCTCCGAGGACACCCGGATCGTCGCGATGACCGGCACGGACCGGCGCCGGGCCGCCGGGTGACCCTGGGGAGGGAGTCGTCGTCCACCCGAAAACGGACGGTGCGACTCGCGCCCGATCATCGCAGGCGGCACCCGGGGCCAGCCCCCTCCTGGCTCTGAACACCCGCACGCCCCCGTCCGGCCCCACGCCGGGCAGGGGCGATACGTCACGTCCCGAATCAGTTCTCTTTGAGCGCAGTCCGCAGCCAGTCGAGGGAGCCTTGCGCAAGCAGTTCGTCGGCCAGACGGTTCGCGGTCCCGGTGACGAGGCGTCCGCGGCTGTTGTCGATCCAGCGCTGAGCGTTCTCGTAGCCCTGGGCCTTGTACTCGATGCCCTGGAGCAGGCACTCCAACTTGTCAGCGTCGCGGGCGCAGATCGCCTCGGGCGACTCCTTCGCCTCGTACTCCGCGACCAGGTCCCGAACCGTCGAGGCCAGTACCTCGGGCATGCCCGCCGTCTGGTCGGCGGTCACCTCCTCCGGGGCACCGGCCGGCGCGTACTTCTTCCCGAGGTGGTTCACGTCCCCGGTCCGGGTCTCCTGAGTGTCGTGCCACACCGCGAGGAACGCGGCACGGGCCGGGTCGGCGCCTTCCAGCTTCGCGATGATCGTGGCGATCAGGGACGTGCGCCACGAGTGCTCAGCGACGCTCTCCGGGTCACGGACGCCCGCCATCCACCACCCCGTTCGCCGGGTCTGCTTGAGCGTGCCCGCCTCGAACAAGAAGCGCCCCACTGCCGACAAGTCGTCAGCCACGACCATCTCCTCTCACGCCTCGGCAAGGCGGATCGCGTACCGGATACCCTCCAACTCCCGCCGCGCCCGGACCGAGAGCTCCCGGTCATCCAACATCACGGGGAGGGCAAGGCGCAGTTCCTTCCCGGCCGGGGTGCCGGGGCGCAGCAGATTCGGGCGAGCAGCGAACAGAGCCCACATGGTGTGGACGTTCAGGTCGAAGAAGCCGTGGCGTGGGGTGAGCCCCCGTACGAGGTGCTGCATCAGCTTGTCGCCGGACCACGGGCCGGGGTTCGCCTCGGCAATGAAGTCGTCGGAAAGCTGTAGGCCCACAGACTCGCCGAGCCAGTAGGCCCAGTAGTTGAGGTTCGCTGCTTCGCCCGCGTCGTCGTCGGCGAGCGTCGTGGTGATGAAGTGCCCCATGCGGTCCCGATCTCCCTGTCTGGCCGCGACGGCGGCGACGGAGCGGGCGTTGAGCCAAGGGGTCAGCCACCCGGCCGGGCACTCCGTGCGCTGCTGCTGGATCAGCCAGTCGGAGGTGTCGGGGGCGTCGTCGTAGCCGGCCAGGTAAAGAGCCTGGCGGCGCAGCAGGAAGCGCTCTGCCCCGCGGGCCTGCTCTGCGGTCTGGCGCATGCGGGAAAAGAAGCGTCGGCGTTCCGCGGCGGGGAGTTCGGGGACGGCCGGCACTGGGCCGCGTCGTGGCCTCGGCGGATCGGGCAGCGAGCGCAAAGGGTTCGGGGCCACGCCGTTAAGGGGCCAGGACAGGACTTCGACCAGGTCACGCCGCATGACCCAGGCGCCGAGCGGATCGTATTCGACGGGACTTTCATCGAGTGCGCAGGCAAGGAGGACGTCAGCTTCCAGGGCCCGTTCCAGGGCCAGCACGAGAGTCGGCGTGCTCCCCAGCTTGAGCAGCTGGTGGCGGTACATGAGCATCTGTCCGACCGGCACTGCGGTCAGAGGGCGACGCCCGCTTTCCCAGCCCGCAATGGTGTCGGGCGAAATCCGAAGACGTTCAGCAAAAGTTTCCTGGGTATGTCCCAGCTGCTCACGAAGGAGGCGGAAAACGTAGCCCGAGACTATGAGCTCGTAACACGATCTTGCTGAAGTGCGCTGGTGGGGCGTAACCGGTATGACGATTCGGCTGTTCGTGAGGGTGTGGGTACTCGACCGTGGATCGTGGACGATGAGTTGTGGGCGTTGATCGAGCCGTTGCTGCCTCCGTGGCCGGAGCGGTCGCCGGGGCCGCGTCCGGTGTCGGACCGGCCTTGTCTGCAGGGCATCCTGTTCGTCCTCTACAACGACATAGCCTGGCAACTCCTGCCCTTGGAGTTGGGGTTCGGATCAGGGCAGACGTGCTGGCGCCGCCTGGACCGTTGGCAGAAGGCAGGGGTTTTCGACCGGTTGCACCGGGTCCTGCTCGCCGAGCTGAACGCGGCCGGTGAACTCGACTGGTCGCGCGCGTGCGTGGATGGCTCCCACATCCGCGCGAAAAAGGGGGGCCCGACACCGGTCCGTCGCCGGTCGACCGGCGGAAGACGGGCAGCAAACACCACTTGATCTGCGACGGACGCGGCACCCCACTCAAGGTCATTACCACCGCGGCGAACGTCAACGACGTCACCCAGACCCTCGCCCTGGTCGACGGCATCCCACCTGTCGCGGGCCGCCCCGGCCGGCCCCGCCGACGACCCAAAGCCCTCCTCGGCGACAAGGGCTACGACTCCAACCCCAACCGTGACGAGCTGCGCCACCGCCGGATCCTGCCCGTCATCTCCCGCAAGGGATCGCCGAACATCAAGGGCCTGGGCAAGCTCCGATACGTCGTCGAGCAGACCTTCGCCCTTCTCCATCACTTCAAACGACTCGCCGTCCGCTGGGAACGCCGCACCGAACTCCACGACGCCTTCGTCTCTTTGGCCTGCGGCCTGATCTGCTGGAGACGCCTCACGAAGGCCCGATCATGATCGGGCCACGAGCTTTTGGCTACAGCTCACACCACTCACCCAGCGGGCCAGCCGCCCGCGTCCGGGCGAAGTCGTGCACCAGGCCCCACGCCCGATCAACATCCAGGACAAAGTCGCCCGTGAACGCGGCGAGGCCGTCCATGATCGGCACTTCAACCTCGGCACCCGAGGGCACGGCGCCGTCTCCTACGAGCAGAGACATCCGCTCGGTGTCACTCATCAGATGGACGACAGCGTGATCACCCCGGAAGGCCAGGGTCAGCACCGGGAACTCCCTGTTCGGCGACCGAACCTCGACGTACCCCTCACCACGAGAACGCAGGTCGTTAAAGCGGTCTGACAGATCCTTCACCTCTGAACGTCTTTCAACCGGATGGAACAGTCCCGACTCCGGCGAAGTCGCCGCCCACACCACGCTCATCCAGTCGCTCGCATCGGTGGTCGTCTTCGCCAGGCGGGCGGCGCGGTGGGCGGCGAGCGCCTGGTGGTAGCCCTCCGGTGCGGGCAGACGCACGGCAGGTCCGGCGGCCACCGCCGGTGGGACCGGTTCGGCCGCCATGACGGGGCCGGCCGTCGCGGGCGCGGGCGCCAGGACGTGCACGGTACGGACGCTCGCTCCGGGAACCTGTGCGTTGGCGGCCGCGCCCAGCTTCGGGACGGTCCACCGGAGTTTCGTGGCGACCGCCGGGGGTGCCGGGGACGACGTCCAGGCGCCCGGTGTTCGCGTCATATCCCACGGCCCGGACCCGGCCGACGAGTTCGGGCGCCACCGCGGCGAGGATCGTGTCGAAGTGCGCGAGGACGCTGCCGCCGGCGGCCGGGGCGGTCATGCCGCGTTCGGTCGCATCCGGCTGATCGCACTGCCCAGCCCGAGCGGCTCGCGACCATCGCGCCGTACGACGATGGTGGTGGTGCGCCGCTTCGGCTTGCGGCTGGTGGTCCCGTTCCTCCGTGCCGCTTCCCGGGCGGCGGTCAGGGCCTGACGCGCGAGGTCGACCCCGCTCAGCTCCCACTCGACGCTCACGCGATCACCGCCCCGGCAACGTCACCGTCGAGAGCGCGGGCGGTTAGCTCCGGCAGCCGGTCCGTCCACGACCCAGCTCCGACCTGTCCGGCCCGGTGCCCCGCGGTGGCCTGCTCGCGCAGCTGCTCCAGGCGCGCCGTCAGCAGGTGCTGGGCGACGCGATTCCGGGCGGTGGTGGCGGCCTTGGTCGCGGCGGCGACGGCGGCTTCGCCGGTGGGGGTGTGCCGGAACCAGCGGCGGTTCTGCTCGGTCCGGTAGGCCTGGTCGGCCTCCGTGTCGGCTTCGGTGGTCCGGCCGAACGCGGCCAGCGCGCTGACCGCGGCTTGGTCGGCGATCTGCTGAACGGTGCTGCGGGCGGTGAACGCGGCCGCGAGCTCGGCGTCGTCCTGGTTGGCGTCGAGGTCGGCCGGGTCGGAGATCTCCAGGAGCTGCGCCCACTCGGTGGCGACCTTGCTGTCGATGGCCGTGCGGACCCTGGTGTCGAGGGCCGCGACGTCTACGGCACCGGCCGACGGGGCGAGCATCCGCGCCGCGACGAGCTCCACGGCCCGCACAGTGAGCACCTCGGTCTCGCGGCGGCAGCCGCACGCCTCGCACAGCCCGCCGGACCCGCTCTGCCCGCAGTCCTCACACGCCAGCGCTTGGCGCACCGTGGCGGCCACAACTGCGGCCTGGCGCTCCAGCTCCGCCCGCTCCCGGGCGGCAGCACGGGCGGCCTCCCGGACGCGGGCCTCCTCGCGGCGCCGTACGAGCCGCCCGGCGTCGACGGCCGTACGGGCACGCAGCCGCTCCTCGACGACCTGGCGGCGGGCGGCGTCATCGATGCCGGGCAGCTCCTGGTCGACCTCGGCCGCTACCTGGATCCGGGCGGCCTGGCGGACGTGGAGCACCTTGGCGCAGCTCTCGCAGTCGGCACGGTGTCGAGGCGGGTGCCGTTGTCGCACCGCCGGTCCCGGCAGGCCTGACGCTGAACCAGGCCCCGGCCGATCAGTCACCCGTACGGGGCGCTCGCCCCGGGCCTCGCCACCGGACTTCGCCAGCCGGTCGGCGCCCCGGAGCCTTCGCCGGACACCCCGGCCCGCTTCCGCTCTCGTGGAGAGTACCCGCGATTCGGGCTTCCCCGGCTGTCTCTCTACTTTCGCTTACTTCGCGCGATAACGATGGGAATCACGATGCAGGCGAGCGCCACGATGAACAGAACAATTCCGAGCGTCCCTCCGGGGGTCCATCCCCCGCGCGCCAACGTCATGACAGTCTCCTTCGCTTATGCTGATTTTTGAGTACTTCAGCTACGATTCTGGGTTCTGAAGGCAAACCAGACCGAAATGCAGATCACGTCGACTACGACAGCGACCAGAAGAAGCGGGAATGCGGCCCCCCAGCCACCCATTCCACCCAGGACTGCAGCCAGAACGTAAAGAAAAATGGACGAGACGACTACTATTATGCCGTTTCTCCGAATTGCATTGCGGGAGCCGTACAGATCCTCAAATATACGAGCCATTCGAACCACCTCCGTAATCTTTGTTCTGCTGCTGGTGACCTTCAGTGGGGCGGGAGAGTTACCCAGTGCCCGCCCCGCTCCTTTCCATGACTACTGCAGCTGGCTTTCTACGGTCCCGGCCACCCAGTCACCCGCTGCGGCACTTGCGTAGGCGCAACCGACTTCCACTGCGACAGCTCCGACTCCGGCAGTAGGCGCTCCGGCGAATCCCGCCACGAACTGGCAGGCCGATTCGATCAGAATCCCTGTAGCGATCCCGGCCACCTGTCCCCACAGGGCATCGGTGTCTCCCTGCAGGCCGCTTGAAACGGCGTCGGTGACATCGGTGGCGTCGTCTACCGCGTCAGTGATGCTGTAGAGCCCGCTGGGGTCGGTGCGGTTGATGGGGTCGCCTTCGGCATAGAGGTAGGGGTTGGTCTCTTGGCCGGAGGGGTCGGGTTGGGTGAAGCGGCCGAGGGTGGGGTCGTAGTAGCGGGCGCCCATTTTGTAGAGGCCGGTGGGGTCGGTGTAGGCGCC